>NZ_JALJRL010000003.1:0-533698 GCF_024519675.1 Mesorhizobium sp. Mes31
CCCTCATCCGCCTGCCGGCACCTTCTCCCCGTATAGTGACGGGGAGAAGGGAGATAGCCGCAACGCCGGCACCCTTCCGCTGGTGATTGGCGAAACCGGCGAGGACAGCGCCCCTCTCCCCGTCACTATACGGGGAGAGGATGCCGGCAGGCAGGTGAGGGGCAGCGCAAACTTCGCCAATTGGTCGTCCAATACGGCCACAGCTCAGCCGCCTGCCTTGACCTTCTCGAACATCTTGGCAAGTTCGTCATTCTGTTTCATCGGCCCGGTGAAGATGGTGGTCTTCAGCATCACTTCCGGATCGGACGGCAGCTGCAATTTCTCCAGATCCTCCTTCGGCACGGTGGCAAAGGCAGAGCTCAGCGAGCTGCCATAGCCATAGGACTCGATCAGGTATTTGCCCGAGTCGGCGTCCAGCCGGCTGTTGATGAAGTCGTAGGCGAGATCGACATTCTTGGCGTCCTTCAGCATGACGAAGCCGCAAGCCCAGGTCAGCATGCCTTCCTTCGGCTTCATGAACTCGACCGGCACGCCCTGCTTCTTCAACGAGGTGGCGGACGCGTTCCAGGTCATGGCGGCGACCAGTTGGCCGCTTGCCAGCGCCTGCTCGACCGAAGTCATGTCGGTGGTGTAGTTGGAGAGCAGCGGGCGCTGCTCGCGCAGCTTTGCCGCCACCTTGTCCATCTCAGCCGGCGTCATGTCGAACGGATTGACGCCGGCCAGCAGCGCCGCAACGATCGGCGTGTCATGCACCGCGTCGATCGTCGCCATGCGACCGGCGTACTGCTTGTCCCACAGCAGGTTCCAGCTCGCTTCCGGGTTCTTCACCAGATCGGTGCGGTAAAGGATCGACGTGTTGCCCCAGTCCCACGGCACCATCCAGACCTTGCCGTCGCCGGCCTGCAGGTCGGGCAGGTTCTTGAAGACCGGGAAGATCGAATCCCAGTTCTTGATACGCTTGGTGTCGATCGGCTGCAGCAGGCCTTCCTTGTTCCAGCGCGCCACCTTGTCGTAGCAGGGATGGGCGATGTCAGGGCGGAAGCCGGCCTTGACCTTGGTGAAGGCGTCATCGTCGTCACCGAAGATCGAGGCCTCGACGCCATCGGGGTGCGCGGCGAGGAAGCTCTTGTTGAAGTCGGGCAGTTCGTAGCCCGACCAGGTGAAATATTGCAGCTTGTCGCCGGCGAAAGCGACGGTCGACGACAGCGCCAACGCCAGGGCGGCCAGACCAGCCCGGGCCGTCTTTATCAGGTCGAATGCCATTGCAGTTCTCCTCTCTCGGTTTGTTTTGGTTGTGATGGATCCGCGGGTCGTGGCGCCGGCGCGGACAGGCCGCGATGGCGCAGGATTTCGGCGATTGCCGCAATGACGAAGGACACCGCCAGGATCGACGTGCCCAGCGCCATGACCGTCGGCAACGATTTGGGGAAACGCAGCTGGCTCCAGATGTAGAGCGGCAGCGTCGGCTCGGTGCCGGCGAGGAAGAAGACGACGATGAATTCGTCGAACGAGATCAGGAAGGCCAGCATGAACGCCGAAACGATGGCCGGGAGGCTGAGCGGCAGCATCACGCGCCGGAAGGTCGTCCAGTCGGAGGCGCCGAGATCGAGTGCCGCCTCGCGAATGGTTTTCGGGATGGCCGCGAAGCGGCTGCGCATGATCACCACCGTCGTTGGCAGCGCCACCAGAATGTGGCCGAGAACGATGGCAATGCGCGATGGTCCGAGATCAATGAGATTGACGAGGATCAGCAGCGATATGCCGACGATGACGCCCGGGATCAGGATCGGCAGCCGCGCAATGGCACTGATGGTGGCGGCCAGCGGCGAGCGGCCATAGAGGTCCATGTAGGATACGGTGATGCCGCAGATCGTTGCGCCGGTGGCGGCTATGGCACCGATGACCAGGCTGTTCAAGAGCGCGCCGGACAATGCTGAATTGCCGAACAGCGTCGCGTACCATTGCAAGGTAAAGCCTTGCAGCGGAAACGCTGGCTGGATCGAATTGTTGAAGGAAAACAGCGGGATCAGCAACACCGGCAGATAGAGAAAGACCAGGTAGGCGACGACGTAGACGCCAAGCCAGCGGCCGCCTCCTTCCGTGCGCGCGCCGCTCATGTGCGGCTGCCAAATCTGCGGTCGGTGAAGCGCGCGACCAGCACCACGCAGAGGATGACCAGCATGACGGCGACGGAGAGCGCGGCGCCAAATGGCCAGTCATTGGCCTTGCCGAACTCAGCCTGGATCAGCGTACCGATCATCGTACTGGCCGGGCCGCCGACGAGCGCTGGCGTGACATAGTCGCCGACCGTCGGCACGAAGACGACGAGGGCCGCCGCCAGCACGCCCGGCATAGAATTGGGTAGCACGACCCGGCGGAACGATGTGAAGGGTCTGGCGCCAAGATCGGAAGCGGCCTCGATCAGCGATTTCGGGATTGTGTCCAGCGCCACATAGATCGGCAGGATGGCGAACGGTGCATAGGCGTGGGCAAGCGTGACGACGACGGCGGCCGGCGTGTTGAGAAAGGCCAATGTCGGCTCGGACCAGATGCCGCTTTCGATCAGCGCCGAATTCAGCACGCCATTGTAGGCCAGAACGATCTTCCAGGCGAAGACGCGCAGGAGATAGCTGGTCCAGAACGGCAGCGTCACCAGGAACAGCAGCAGGCCGCGGCGCCGTCCGGCGTGAAAGGCGAGATAGTAGGCGACCGGATAGGCGGTGACGACCGTGGCCAGCGTGACCAGAGCGGCAATGACCAGCGAGCGCAGCGTCACCGTCCAGTACAGCGGATCGGACACCACGGTGGCGAAGTTCGCCACGGTGAAACCGGCGCCGAGCAGCGAACCGTCATTGCCGCGGAAGGCGAGGAAAAGCACAAGGCCAAGGGAAAACAAGATCAGCAGGAAGGTGACCAGCGCGCCCGGCAGCAACATGGCGATCCGGAAGCCCGATGAAGACCGGGCCTCTGGCGCTCGTGTTGCAACTAGGGTCGACATCGACCTGCCCATCGAAATTTTGAAATTAGCTAAGAATTTTTCATATTCATGAAACTGTCAAGCGGAATCCCGTTGATGCCGCGGTCAACGCTCCAGCGCGTCGAGCAAGCGATACCAGGCGATCGTTGCGGCGACGCCGACCTGCCGGAAAGCATGAAACGGGATCGGCCGGATCGGTGAAAGCGGAAATGGCAATTGCCTGGCATCACCACTTTGGAGATAGCCCGCGAGGCGCTCGCCAAGCGCCGTCATCAGGCCGACGCCGCGGCCCTGGCAACCGACCACGGCGACGAGGCCCCGCTCGGGCTCGTGGATATGCGGAAGATGGTCCGGCGTCATCGCCACCCGGCCGAACCAGCGCCTTTCGATGGCGAGGCCAGACAGTGCCGGATAGAGCCGCAGCAGTGCGCGCTCGAGATGTGCCCAGTCACCGGCACTCGACGGCAAGGCCATGCGGCCACGCCCGCCGAGCACCAGCCGCCCATCTGCGCTCTTGCGGTAATAGACAAGGATGCGCCTGGAATCCGACACCGCCTGCCCTTCAGGCAGGATTGTGGCTGCCAGGTCAGGCGGCAACGGCGCGGTCGCAATCTGGAAGGAATGCAACGGCACGATCGTCTCGGCGAGGCCGGGGATCAGGCCGTCCGTGTAGGCGTTGGTCGCGAGGACGACGGCCTTGGCCTGCAATTCCGCGCCATTTTCGGTTGAAATGCGCCAGATATCGGCGGCATTGGTGAGCCGTACGACCCTCTGGCGCTCGGCTATCCTCACACCAGCCGCCGCTGCGACCCGGGCGAGTTCCGACGTATAGGCAAGCGGATCGATCACACCGGCGCGGCGATCGTGCCAGCCGCCGAGATAGCCGCGCGCGCCAGTCATCGAAGCGATCTCCGTCGCGCTCAGAAGCTGGACGTCGGCACCCCGCGCCCGCCATTGCCGGTCACGGTTTGCCGCTGCTTTCAGTGCAACCTCGGTATGAGCCGCCTGGATCCAGCCCTTTTGAACGAACGGTACCGACAGCTGTTCGTCGCGGATCAGTTCGAACACCGCATCGGCAGTCGAGGCGGCAAAATTGACAAGCGCCTCGCCGCGCTCCTCGCCAAAATGCTCCAGCAGCCATTCCGGATCATATTTGAGGCCGGGAATGACCTGACCGCCATTGAGCCCCGACGCGCCCTGGCCGATTTCACCGGCCTCCAGCACCTGGACCGACATGCCAAGGCGAGCAGCATGCAGCGCGGTCGACAGACCCATGATACCACCACCGACAACCACGACATCGACACGATCGCCGCTCGGAAAAAGCGACTGGAACTTGGAGGCTGCCTGCGGCTTGCGCCAGATCGGATCGGAGAATGGTGCGGACAAAGGGTCACCTGGATTACGCTGCGTTTCGGTGAAAATCCTAGCCAATATTTCACAATTTTGAAAGAGCGCCTCGATTTTCGTTTGTGGACTGTCTCCAACAGATCATCGCAGAACTGGAATCCGATCGGCAGTGACGGGATAGACCTTTGACCGGAATCCGGTGAAAGTGCCGCGCCGATCCGGCCAGCTCGCATTGTTGATCATCCAGAGGACCGAACGCCATGACGAACCCGACGCACCTGCCCGCTGAAGGCCTTTTTCTCGGCCGCGCCAGGAGCAGCGATGCCTCGCATCCGCTGGTGGTCACGGTCCGCGATGGCACCGTGTTCGACATCACATCGCGTGCGGCTCCGACCGTGCGTGATGTCTGTGAGATGCCTGATCCCGCCGGTCACGTCCGATCGGCCGAGGGCAAGCCAATCGGGTCACTCGACGCCATCGCCTCCAACAGCTTCCAGGCCACATGCGATCCGGCAAAGCCGTATCTCCTGTCCCCGGTCGACCTGCAGGCGGTCAAGGCGTCGGGCGTCACCTTCGTCGTCAGCCTGCTGGAACGGGTGATCGAGGAACAGGCGCGCGGTTCGGCGGAAAAGGCCGACGCCATCCGCGCCGACATCGCCGGGTTGATCGGCCACGACCTGTCGAAGCTCAAGCCCGGCTCGCCCGAAGCGATGGAGATCAAAGCCAAGCTCATCGCCCGCGGCGCCTGGTCGCAATATCTGGAAGTCGGCATCGGCCCCGATGCCGAGATCTTCACCAAATGCCAGCCGATGGCCTCGGTCGGCTTCGGCGCCGATGTCGGCCTGCACCCGGTGTCGACCTGGAACAATCCGGAGCCGGAGATCGCCATGATCGCCGCCAGCAGCGGCAGGATCGTCGGCGCCACCATCGGCAACGACGTCAATCTGCGCGACGTCGAAGGGCGCTCGGCGCTGCTGCTCGGCAAGGCCAAGGACAACAATGCCTCGGCGGCACTTGGCCCTTTCATCCGCCTGTTCGACGACACATTCTCGATCGATGACGTGAAACGGGCCGTCGTGCGCCTGAAGGTCGAGGGCGAGGACGGGTTCTCACTGGAGGGCGCGAGCTCGATGGCCGAGATCAGCCGCTCGCCGGAAGAACTGGTTGCCGCCGCCATGGGCCCGCATCATCAGTATCCGGATGGGCTGGCGCTCTATCTCGGCACCATGTTCGTGCCGTCCAAGGATCGCGGCGAGAAGGGCAAGGGCTTCACCCACAAGGTCGGCGACATCGTCACCATCTCGTCGGAGAAATTCGGCGCGCTGGTCAACCGCGTACGGTTGTCACCCGACTGCCCGCACTGGACCTACGGCGCCAGCCATCTGATGCGCGAGCTGGCGAAGGCGGAGCTCATTTAGGGTCCTCGCCCAGAAGGGCAGCCACCAACCGGCGCGTCGAAGGCGGCCAGGACAACCCGTTCGGCTGAGCCCCGACGCCAATCATCCGAGCGTCGGAAAAAATCACCTCAACTGATGCAATCTGATGGGACCGTTGATGGCGCCTCGTCGGACGCCAACTACGACTTGCAGATGGAGGCTTGCCATCCGTCGAAAAAGGGAATGCTCTGACGCATTCAACTTGGCGCCGGCGAGAGAGACGCGATCCGGTTCTTGCCGGAACAAGAAGTGGATCCGGACTGATCATCTTCAAACGGGAGGAAATCAAATGCTGACACGGCTAAGACTCGTTTTATACGGCCTGTTGGTGGCGCTGATGGTGGTACCAGCAGCGGCACAGGCCAAGACGTTCTACTGGATTTCGCATGGCGGTCCGGCCGATCCGGTGTGGACCTACTTCCTCGCCGGCGCCAAGCAATGGGCGAAAGACACCGGCAACACCGTCAACACCTCGTTCCACAATGGCGACGTCGCCTCGCAGCAGGAGGCGGTTCGCGCCGCCCTCTCCGCCAAGGCCGATGGCATCGTCACCACCAGCCCCGATCCGGGCAGCCTCGTCGAGATCGTCAAGGAAGCCCGCGCGGCCAACATCCCGATCATCAATTTCAACACGCCCGATCCCAAGGCCAATTTCAACGCCTATGTCGGCGGCGACAACGTCACCTTCGGCAAGCACTGGGCGCAGTATCTGGTCGACAAGGGGCTGGTGAAGAAGGGCGACTTCGTCTGGATGCCGGTCGAAATCCCCGGCGCCACCTATGGCGTCCAGGAAGAGGAAGGCATCAAGAGCGTCTTCGGGCCGCTGGGCATCACCTATGAGATCACCGAGGCGACGCTCGATCAGGCCGAAGTGATCAACCGCATGGTCGATTACCTCACCGCCAACAAGGCCAAGGTCAAAGCGATCATCGGCCTCGGCGACCTCGTCACCGGCTCGATCAAGCGGGTCTTCGACCAGGTCGGCATCAAGCCAGGCGAAATCCCGGTCGTCGGCTGGGGCAACTCGCTCGACACCACCCAGGAAGTGCTGAACGGCTATGTCAATGCCGGCCAGTGGCAGGACCCGCAAGCAACCAGCTATGTGGCGTTGTCGCTCGCCAACATGGCCGCCAGCGGCATCCCTCCGGGCTTCAACGTCATCACCGGCGCGCTCTATGAAAAGGACACCGCCGCGGTCTACGACAAGATCCTGTCCGGTAAATAAACCCGCGATCCCTGGCGCCGCACCTTTTCGCAGCGCCGGGGATTTTCTTGCGCCGCGACATGTCCCGCTTGATGCGGTGGAGGTCCCGGCTCGTTCCAACCAAGTCGCGGGTACCTCGTGGAAAATCGTTCGCTCATCCAACGCCTGATCGCGCGGCCTGAATTCGGGCCTTTCGTGCTGCTCGTCATCGAGATCGCTGTTTTCTGGGGCTTCAACCACGACTTCCTGTCGCCCCAGAACATCTCCAACACGCTGGCCTTCACGGTCGAGCTCGGCCTGATCGCGCTGGCGATGACGCTGCTGATGACGTCAGGCGAATTCGACCTTTCCGTCGGTTCGCTGTTCGGCTTTTCGCCGGTGCTGATGTGGACGCTGTTCAACAGCGGTCTCACCTCGCTTGAAGTCGGCTTCATCGTCGCGCTGCTGGTCGCAGCCTTGATCGGCCTGGTCAATGGCTGGTTCGTGACGCAGCTCAAGATCCCGTCCTTCCTGGTCACGCTCGGCATGCTGCTGGTGGTGCGCGGCACCGCCCTTTTCGTCACCGACGGTTTCCCGCAACGCACATGGAGCGCGGAAGGCAGCTGGCTGGCGGAGGCGCTGGTCGGCGACTTCTTCATCGGGCCGTTCCGCATTTACATGTCGCTGTTCTGGTTCATCGCCGCGGCCATCGCGCTCGGCTATGTCCTGACGCAAAGCCGCACCGGCAACTGGATCCAGGCAGCCGGCGGCAATCCCAACGCGGCGCGCGCCCGCGGCGTCAATGTCAGCGGTGTCAAGATCGGCCTGTTCATCCTGTCGTCGGTCATGGCATCGCTCGCCGGCGTGATCAGCTCGCTGCGCACCTCGGCGGCCAATCCCAACAGCGGCACCGGCTATGAGCTCGAGGTCATCGCCATGGTGGTGATCGGCGGCACGGCGCTGACCGGCGGGCGCGGCACGATCATAGGCACCGTGCTCGGCATCCTGATCCTGCGCGTGATGCGCAACGGCATCGTGCTGATCGGCGTGCCAGGCCTCGCCTACAACATCTTCATCGGCGCGATCATCCTTGGCATGATGGCGCTCCATTCATGGCTGGAACGCCGGCATCAGGCAGGGACTTGAACCATGGCCGAGCCACTGATCCGCATGCAGAACATCCGCAAGTCCTATGGCCGCGTGCAGGCCCTGGAGGATGCCAGCTTCCACGTCAATGAAAGGGAGATCGTCGGACTGCTCGGCGACAACGGCGCCGGCAAGTCGACGCTGATCAAGGTGCTTTCGGGAGCGGTGCCGCTGACCAGCGGCGATATCTTCATCCGCGGCAAAAAGGTCAACCTCCGCAGCACCAGCGATGCCATCGCCCACGGCATCGAGACGATCTACCAGGACTCGGCGCTGGTCACGCAACTGTCGATCGCCCGCAATCTGTTCCTCGGACGTGAACCGATCAAGCCGCCGCGTTTCCTCAACCGCATGGACCAGGACGCCATGAACAATGTCGCCCGCGACCTGCTCAAGCAGGTCGGCATCTCGAAGAATATCCCGCCGACGACGCCGATCGGCTCGCTGTCCGGCGGCGAGCGCCAGGCTGTGGCCATCGCGCGCGCCATGCACTTCGACAGCGACCTCATCATCCTCGACGAGCCGACCAACAATCTCGGCGTTGCCGAGACGCAAGGTGTGCTGAGCTTCGTGCGCAGTGCCCGCGATTCAGGGCATTCCTGCATCTTCATCGCCCACAACATCCACCATGTGTTCCAGGTGGTCGACCGCATCGTCGTCATGCGCAGGGGCAAGGTGGTGGCCGACGACATCGACCCGAAAAAGACCAGCGTGGCGGAAGTCGAACGGATCATCACAGGCATGTCGGACAAGGAAATTCGCGATGCCATCGCCGACGGCAAGCCATCGCACTGAGCACGGGCGGAAGCCGCCTTGTCAAACCAGCTGAAATGCGTCCGGTTGATGGGCGGCAATCAGCCGTCACCTCAAGTCGCATCGCTCGTCTGGCGCGGTATCGCATCGGCGCATAGGGTTGCGGGATGAAAGCCACCGTCTCGGATATTGCCAGGAGCTGTGGGCTGTCGACCGCAACGGTCGACAGGGTGCTCAACAACCGGGCGGGCGCCAGCGCGGCCAACCGGCAGCGCGTGATGGAGGCAGCCAAGCAGCTCGGTTATCTACCGGTGGCCGATCAGGTGACGCTTCCCTCGCGACCCGCCCATCTCGAATTCCTGCTGCCGATCGGCACCAACGCTTTCATGAGCGATCTCGCCGGACATATCGAGGACTACGCCGCGCGCCTGCCGCTGGTCGCTTCTTGCCGGATCCACAACCTTGCCGGGATCTCGCCGAACGCCTTGCAGAGCGCCATTGAAAACCTCTCGCTCAGGGCCAACGGCGTCGGTGTCATCGCCATCGACCACCCGCGGACCCGCAACATCCTGCGCGACATCGTCGATGCCGGCATCCGCCTGGTGACGCTGGTGTCCGATATTCCGGCGGCACCGCGATCGGCCTATGTCGGCATCGACAACCGGGTGGCCGGACGAACGGCGGCACTGTTGATGGGACGGTTCCTTGGCGGCCGTACCGGTCGTCTGGCGATGGTCGTCGGCTCGCGCTCCTATCGCGGCCACGAAGAACGCGAAATGGGTTTCCGCTCGGTGCTCAACGAGGAGTTTCCCAACCTGATGATCAGCAGCGCCGTCGAGATCAACGACGAGCCGGAAGTGAGCTATACCGAGACCATGAAGGCGCTGCACAACGAGCCGGAATTGCTCGGCATCTATTGCGTCGGAGCCGGACGCTCGGGCGTGGCAAGAGCGCTCCGCGAAGCCAAGCCGAACCGCAAGCCGGTGTTCATCTGCCACGACCTGACAAGGGAAACGCGAGGCTATCTCGTCGACGACCTGCTCGATGTCGTCATCGACCAGAATGCCAGGCTGATCGCCGAACAATCCGTCATTCGCCTGCTCGGCTCGATTGCATCCTCCGCGCCCTATCTGACAAGGAAGTTCATCGAGCCGCGATTGATCTTCAGGGAGAACGTGCCGGCGCAGTGATGGCGCGCCGCGAAGGCAGCCTGTGCTGTTCTGGCCACAGCCCACAACTTTCGCGCGCGATACGGCGAATCTGCACAGCTGCTATGCACGATCCACGATTGCCGAATCGTTGGGCACGTCATAGCTTCTGGTTGTCGGCCATCTACTCCTCCCAGATGCGATGCCGACGCTGAATGGGGTGCACCTCCTCCCGCGCCACATTCGAAATCGAGCCCGCTGCCACCTCCTCCCGGCAGCGGGCTTTTTTCGTTTCGGCCAGAAATGATTGCAGCGCCTTCCACGCCAATGGCGTGAGGCGCCGTCCAATTCCCGGTCATGAAATCGAATGGGGCGTCAGCGATCCGCGAGACTTCAGCCGGCGGCAGTGCCCCGGAAGGAAACGATCAGCCCTTCGGCCATGCGCACGAACTGCGTGCTCGGCCCTTCGGTGCCCACGGTCTGCACACTGACACGCGCGCCTTCGAACAGCAGCGACAGCGTATCGGCGAGCAGTTCGGCCTGACCAATGCCGGCATCCCGACATAGCGTCACCAGGCGCTCGCGCTGGGCTTCCTTGAGCTCCTTGATCACCAGCCTGGCCGGATGGTCCGGCTCGGTCAGCTCAGCGGCGGCATTGGCCATGTCGCAGCCGCGGCCGTCAGCCTTGAGCATGGCAGCCGCCTTGCGAACCCAGGCATGCAGTTGGGCAAGCTTGTCACCAGGAAATTCGGTCTCGAACGCGTCCCACATGGCGCCGGCCTTGGCCGCGTTGGCGCGCAGACACTCGACGATCAATTCGTCCTTGGATTCGAAGTGACGGTAGAGCGTCATCTTGTTCGTGCCGGCAGCTTCGGTGATGGCGTCGACGCCGACGCCCTTGATGCCATGCTTGTGGAACATGTCACGCGCTGTCTCCAGAATCCGATCCCGGGGACGAGAGCGCTCCACGACGCCGTCTGCCATCATGATCTCCTTTCGTTTCCAAAAAACCCTCGGCCACCTCTTGACTAGGGTGTTACCGGTCTGTAACGTCATGAATGTTACTTACTGGTAACACCTATGTCGCCTTTCGTCAATAACAAGACCGTGAACTGGTCCTGCCAGATAGAGATGGGCGAAAAATTGCAGATCATGCGGCCTCGGCCGGTGAAGAGATGAAAAACGGTTCGCGAGCATGGGCTGCGAATCGACAGACAAGGAGCCGGCCAATGCCACAGCGCCGCGATCTTACCATAGATGAGGCCGTCCGGGATCCGATGATCCGGCTGGTCATGAAAGCAGATGGGGTCGACCCCCGCGCTTTCGAGAAAATGCTTCGCTCGCTTGCCGATGAACAGCGTCCCGAAGTGCCGTTGCTGCATTCGCGGGAAGCCTCCCGTGACGGGCACGGACAGTTGTCCAGGGTTGCCAGCGCCTTCGGGCGGGCAAGAGCAGCCGGCGAGGCATGTGTGTCGTGGTAAACTTCTTCATCCACCGTCCGATCTTCGCCTCGGCGATCGCCATCATCATGGTGCTCGCCGGGACGATTTGTTATTTCCTGCTGCCCGTCTCGCAGTTTCCGGATATCACGCCACCCCAGGTCGTGGTCAGCGCCCATTATCCGGGCGCCAGCGCGCAAGTGGTGGCCGACACGGTGACGACGCCGCTGGAGCAGCAGATCAACGGCGTGCAGGGCATGACCTACATGTCGTCGTCGAGCTCCAATGACGGCTCCTCGACAATCACCATCACCTTTGATGTCGGCTATTCCCTGAGCACCGCCGCCGTCGACGTCCAGAACCGCGTCTCGCAAGCGGCATCGTCGCTGCCGGCGATCGTCAACCAGGGCGGCGTGACGATCAAGAAGCAGAACCCGAACTTCGTCCTGATCGTCAATCTCACCTCGCCCGACGGTTCGATCGATCCGGTGGCGCTGAGCAACCTTGCCTACCTTCAGGTCGTCGATCCGCTGAAGCGTCTGCCCGGCGTCGGCGACGTGCAGATCTTCGGCGAACGGCGCTATTCGATGCGCGTCTGGCTCGACCCCGACAAGCTCGCCAATCTCGGCATTACCGCGGTCGACGTCCAGAACGCCATCGCAGAGCAGAACGTCCAGGTGGCGGCCGGCAAGATCGGCCAGTCTCCGGCTCCGGCCGGCACGGCCTTCGAGATGCAGGTCAATGCCGTCGGCCGCTTGAGCGATCCCAAGGAATTCGGCGACATCGTGGTGCGCGCCAACACCGCCAGCGGCTCCCTGGTGCGGCTACGCGACGTCGCCCGCATCGAGCTCGGCGCGCTGCAATATTCGTCGTCGGCCTTCTTCGGCAAGGACCCGACCGTCGTGCTCGCCGTCTATCAGATGCCCGGCTCCAACGCGCTCGATCTGCAGCAGCGCGTCAAGGACAAGATGCAAGAGCTGTCCAGCCGGTTCCCGAAGGGTGTCTCCTATGCGATGCACTATGACACCACGCGCTTCGTCTCGGCGTCGATGCATGACGTGCTGATCACGCTTGGCGAAGCCTTGGTCCTCGTCGTCGCCGTGGTGTTCATCTTCCTGCAGAGCTGGCGCACGACGATCATCCCGACAATCGCCATTCCGGTGTCGCTGGTGGCGACACTCGTCGTCATGGAGATGCTTGGCTTCTCGCTCAACATGCTCAGCCTGCTCGGCATGGTGCTGGCGATCGGCCTCGTCGTCGACGATGCCATCGTGGTGGTCGAGAATGTCGAACGACAGCTGGAGGCCGGGCTCAAGCCGCTCGCGGCGACAAAGGCAGCGATGGCCGAAGTCACCGGTCCGATCATCGCCACCACCGCCGTGCTGATGGCGGTGTTCGTGCCGGTCGCCTTCATTCCCGGCGTCTCCGGCCGGCTCTACAATCAGTTCGCGCTGACGGTGGCGATCTCGGTCGGCATCTCCGCCTTCAATTCGCTGACACTGAGCCCCGCGCTCAGTGCCGCCTTCCTGCGGCATCGCCAGCCAACGCAGTCCGTCCTGTTCCGCTGGTTCAATACGGGCTTCGACAAGCTCTCGCATGCCTATGCCCATGGCGTGCGCATTCTCATCCGCCTGCGCTGGATCATGCTTGGCCTGTTCGCGGCCGGCCTG
Organism: Mesorhizobium sp. Mes31; assembly: GCF_024519675.1. NCBI lineage: Bacteria > Pseudomonadati > Pseudomonadota > Alphaproteobacteria > Hyphomicrobiales > Phyllobacteriaceae > Mesorhizobium > Mesorhizobium sp. Mes31. The sequence goes on from NZ_JALJRL010000003.1 coordinate 13,103, forward strand.
GTCGCCACCTACTTCGTCTGGCAGCGCCTGCCGTCGACCTTCCTTCCGGTCGAGGACCAGGGCTATTTCTTCGTCGTCATCCAGTTGCCCGACGGCGCGTCGCTGGAGCGCACCGACGCGGTGGCGCAGAAGGCGCGTGACATCCTGCAGTCGACGCCCGGCGTCGACATCGTCGGCTCGATCAGCGGCCTGAACTTCCTGACCAGCGCCGCGCAGTCGAACTCAGCGGTCGAATTCGCCATCCTGAAGCCTTGGGAGGAACGCGGTCCCGACCAGAGCGCATCGAAGCTCGTCGCCGATGTGCGCGGCAAGCTGATGCAGATTCCGGAAGCCTTCGCGCTGAGCTTCGATCCGCCCTCGATACCTGGTATCGGAACGACAGGCGGCTTCGAATTCGTCGTCGAGGATCTCACCGGTCGCGGCAGCTCGGCACTCAACGACGCGACGCAAGCCGTGATCGCCGAGGCGCGCAAGCAGCCGGAAATCAATCCGCAGCAGCTGTTTTCGCCGTTCTCGACCTCGACGCCGCAGTTCAACTACGATCTCGACCGCAGCAAGGCCAAGCTGCTTGGCCTGAACCTGCCGGACGTGTTCAACACACTGCAGATCTATCTCGGCTCGCTCTACGTGAACGATTTCAACCTGTTCGGCCGCACCTTCCGGGTGACCATCCAGGCCGACAAGGATTCACGTGCGGGCGCCGCCGACATTTCGCGGCTCTATGTGCGCAATGCCTCCGGCGGCATGGTGCCGCTCAGCACGCTGGGCAAGCTGGTGCCCTTCGTCGGCCCGGAAACCGTGCCGCATTACAACAACAACGCCTCGGCCACGATCAATGGCGGTGCCGCACCCGGCTTTTCCTCGGGCCAGGCGGTCGCCGCGATGGAACGGGCCGCCGCCACCGCGCTGCCCAGGGATTTCGGTTTCGAATGGACCGGCATCACCTTCCAGGAGCTCAAGGCAGGATCGATCGCGTCCGTCGTCTTCGGCCTCGCCATCGTCTTCGTCTTCCTGATCCTGGCGGCGCAGTACGAGAGCTGGGCGATGCCCTTCATGGTGCTGCTGGCGGTGCCGCTGGCCCTGTTCGGTGCCTTCGCGGCGCTGTGGGCACGCAGCATGCAGATCGACGTCTATTCGCAGATCGGCTTCGTCATGCTGATTGGCCTGGCGGCCAAGAACGCGATTTTGATCGTCGAGTTCGCAAGACGGCGACGCGAGGAGGGCCTCAGCATCGTCGAGGCGGCGATGGAAGCCGCGCGGCTCAGGCTGCGGCCGATCCTGATGACGGCCTTCGCCTTCATCCTCGGCGTGCTGCCGTTGATGTTTGCCACCGGCGCCGGCGCCGCCAGCCGCCAGTCGATCGGCACCACCGTGTTTGGCGGCATGGTCGCGGCGACCATCCTGTCGCTGGTGTTCGTGCCGGTCTTTTACGCGGTCATCGAACAACTGCGGGAACGCCGCGAAAGCGGCGAACCCGCCTCCAAGCAAACTGAACCGACAGCCGAACCCGCCTTCCCTCCCCTTGCGGAAGCGGCCGAATAAGATTGGAGACTAATCATGCGTAAATGGAAAATCGCGTTGGGAGCGGCTGTCGCGCTGGGTGCCATTTCGGTGGCCAGCGTCCACCTGCTCGACATGGGCAATCTCAGGCTGAGCACCGGCACGGCCGGAGCGGCGACACCCGCTCCGGCGGCGTTTGTCATGCCTGTGCCGGTGGCGAGCGTCGTCAAGAAGACGATCCCGATCTATCTCGACTATGCCGCCCGGATCGAGCCGATCCGCAGCATCACGCTGCAAGCGCGCGTCCCCGGCTACCTGCAGGAGCAGACGGCGCAAGACGGCGCGGATGTGCGGCAGGGCGACCTTCTCTACAAGATCTCGCCCGACGACTTCCAGGCCGCACTCGACCAGGCGAAGGCCCAGGTGCAGCGCGATACGGCGACGCTCGATTATGCGCGTTCCAATCTCGGCCGCGGCACCGAACTCGCCAAGAGCGGTTATCTGGACAAGGACAGCTTCGACCAGCGCACCAGCACCTTGCGCGAAGCGCAAGCGTCGCTGGCTCTCAACCAGGCGGCTGTACGCACGGCGGAGCTCAATCTGAGCTACGCCGAAATCCATGCTCCGTTCACCGGGCGCCTGGGCCGCAACCAGGCCTCGGTCGGAACGCTGGTCAGCGTTGCCGGCACCGTGCTCAACACGCTGGTGCAGCTCGACCCGATCTACGTCACCTTCAATCCGAGCGAGACGGATCTGGCCGAGATCGAACAGGCCCGCGCGGCCGGCCCGATCGAGGTCGAGGTCCTGCTCCCGGGTGAGACCGAGACCAGCCAGAAGGGCGAACTCACGTTCATCGACAACACGGTCGACCACTCGACCGGCACAATCACCGCCCGCGCCACCATCGGCAATGCGAAGTTCACACTGATGCCCGGCCAATATGTCCGCGTGCGGCTGCATATCAAGCAGCAGCCCGATGCGTTGATGGTGCCGCAGACGGCGCTCGGCTCAAGCCAGCTCGGCAAATATCTCTACGTCGTCGGCAAGGGCAACACGGTCGACCAGCGGCTGGTCTCGCTTGGCCCGACGAGCGGCGATCTGGTGGCCATCCTCAGCGGCGTCTCCGAAGGCGACCAGGTGATAACAGGCAATCTGCAGAAGATCGGACCCGGAATGCCGATCTCGCCACTGCCACAGAAACCGGCTACCTGACTCCCCCGCAGGCCCGGTTTCCGCACGGCGCCCTCGACCTTTTCTCAGGTCGCGGGCGCCGTTTTCGTGAGAAGCTCTACCAGACCCGCGACATCGGCCCGGTCAGCCTTGGCCGGCGGCATGAACGCACAATAGGGATGCCCAAGGCGAACCGAGACGGATGACAACGCGATCAACCGACCGGCCTCCAGATCGGCGCGCGCCATGACCCGCTGGCCAAGGGCAATGCCCAGACCCAATCTTGCCGAGGCGATCGCCAGGCTAGACAGACCGACCCGGCGCCCATGCGAGGGATCGGGCGCGCGACTGCCGCCGGATGCCGCGAACCAATCGGCCCAGGTCGGGTGCGAGGCGTAGTTCGGTCCCCAATTGGTGTGGATGAACAGGCTCTCATGCAGATCCGCCAGGTTTGGATCACCATTGCCGTATCTGTGCCAGAACTCCGGCGCGCAGACCGGCAGCACGTCGTCATGGACGAGACGCACCAGTTTCAGTCCGGGATAGTGATAGTCGCCATAGCTGATGCGCAGGTCGATGTTCTGGCGCGTGAGGTCGACCGGATCGTCCTCGACCCGAACATCGATCGCCATCCGCGGAAAGGTATCGAGAAGCACGGCCAGCCTCGGCGCCAGCCACAGTTCGGCCAGCGAAAACGGCACGCTCACGACCAGACGTGTCCTCAAACCGCCTTCCTGCATGCGCCGGCCGATCGCGGCGATGTCGCCCAGCGCACGCGCGGTCTGTGGGTAGATGGCGTGGCCGGCGTCTGTCAGTGCGATGCGGTTGCCGCTGCGCACGAAAAGCTGCTTGCCGAACCAGGTTTCGAGATTGCGTATCTGCTGGCTGACCGCCGCCGAGGAGACGCCAAGCTCGGTCGCGGCCAGGGTGAAGCTGCCGGCGCGGGCGGCGACTTCAAAGGCCTTGATGGCATTCAGCGGAGGCAGCCGTTCCACATCGGGCTCCATAAGTTTTTCTTGCTCAATCCTAATAATTTTCCGCGTTGAGAGAAAGATTTTTTTGCCATCTCATGTGCGCGGAACCTCGGAGCTTATGATCATGAAAGACATTCTCGATCTCGACCGCTATCCGCTCGACCGCGAAGGCAGCGCCGAATGGCAGCACCTCGTCGAACAATCCATCGCGGCGGTCGAAGCCGGCGGCATGTTCAACCTCGAAGGGTTTCTGCGGCCCGGCGTGGCTGAAAAGGCGGTGCGGGAAATCAAGCCGGTCATGGATGCGCGGTCGCATGTGCACAAGCGGACGCACAACATCTACTTCAAGCCTGATATTCCCGAGCTTGCTCCCGATCACCCGGCCTTGCGCAAGGTCGAGACCATCAGCCACACCGTCTGTGCCGACCAGATCCCCGGCAGTGTCGTGCTCGCCATCTACGAATACGAACCGTTGCAGCGCTTCCTGGCGGCGACAATGGGCAAGAGCCGGCTGCATGTCATGCAAGATCCGCTGGCGCGCACCAATGTCATGGCCTATCGGGCCGGCGAGGCGCTCAACTGGCATTTCGACCGCTCGGAATTCACCACCACCCTTCTGCTGCAGGCGTCGGAACGCGGCGGCGATCTCGAATACCGCACCGACCTCCGTTCGGACGACAATCCCAACTATGACGGCGTCGCCAGATTGCTCGAAGGGCGTGACCCCGAGGCCAAGATCCTGCGCATGAAGCCGGGCACGCTGAACGTCTTTCGCGGCAAGAACACCGCGCATCGCGTCACCACCGTCGAAGGCAATCGCGAGCGCATGATCGCGGTTTTCTCCTATTACGAGAAACCCGGCGTCATGTTCAGCGACGAGGAGCGTATCGGCTTCTACGGCCGCGCGGCCTGAGGACCGATTGTCAGGACGCATCATGCTTCGAGGCCATCGAAATCCGAAAATAGTCTCTTGTTAGATTGTCGACAATCTGCTTGTCTTGCTCTCGGTTTCCTTGGGAGTGGCCGAATGGGGAAAGCGGATTTCAGTCCGATCGCGGACACCACGCGCCGCGCCGAAATCGTCGCGCTGCTGCGGCGCGCGATCCTGACCGGCCAGTTGGAACCAGGCCAGAAGCTCAACGAGCTCCGGATCTCCGAACAGATGCGGGTCAGCCGCGCGCCGCTGCGCGAGGCGATGCGCGAGCTGGTCCAGGAAGGCATCCTGACCAGCATTCCCTATGCCGGCACCTTCGTCATCGATGTCACCGCCAAGGACATCGACGATGCCTATTCGCTCAACAAGGTGCTGGACGAGTTCGCCATCGAGCGGACATGGCCACTGCGCGACCAGCGGTTTTTCGATGAGCTCGACCGGCGCCACGAGACGGTGAAGCAGGCGACCCGCAACCGCGATACCACCCGCCAGATCGAAACGGCGCTGCAGCTGCATGGCCTGATCTACGAATGGGCCGACAATTCGGTGCTGCTGGAAACCTGGGCGCGATTGACCAGCCGGTTGCAGATGTATTTCGCGCTGCACCAGCAGGCACGCAAGGAAGCGGTACCGGCCGAAGACGTTCACGAGACCTATGTGTCGCTGCTCAAGGGCACCGACATGCGCGCCGCCCAGCGCCATGCCCGCGAACACATCGACCTCGATTTCGAAGAGCTTCTCTCTTACGCGCGCGGCCTCGAACAGCGCCCGTCGAAAGGCGCCTGACCAATTCCCAGACATCGTAGCCAACGGACAGACACGTGCAGATCGAAACCATAAAAGCCTACCATGTCGTGCAGCCCTTCGTGGACGGGCCTTATCGCATGTCGAAGGGGCGCGTTGCCGACGCCTTCGACGCGGTGATCGTTTCCATTACCTCCGATAGCGGTTTGACGGGCTGGGGCGAGATGGCGCCGCTCGGCAATTTCTACTCGCCTGCCTTCGCGGCTGGCGTCCGCGCAGGTGTGGTGGAGATCGCGCCGCATCTCGTCGGCCACGATCCACGCGGGCTGGCCAGCATCGGCCGGTTGATGGACACGGTGTTCAAGGGGCACCCCTACATCAAGTCGGCGCTCGACATGGCGTGCTGGGATCTCGCGGCACGCGCCGCCGATGTACCGCTGGTCACGCTGCTCGGCGGCCAGGAGAGCGAGACCGCTGAACTCTACAAGGTCGTCACCCACGGCAGCGTCGACGACATGGCGGCGCTGGCGAAGCGGATCGTCAAGGATGGCTTCCACCGGCTGCAGGTCAAGGTCGGCGGCAATGTCCATGACGACATCGAGCGCGTCACCGCGGTCGCCGCTTCGGTGCCGAAAGGCACTGTCATCTTCTGCGACGCCAATGCCGGCTGGACGCCCTACCAGGCGCGCCAGTTCGCTGATGCGACGCGCGCCATCGACTACACGTTCGAGCAGCCCTGCATCACCATCGACGAATGCGTGTCGGTGCGCCGCTCACTCGACAAGCCGATGGTGCTCGACGAGTCCGTCGCCTCGCTCGACGACATGCTCGACATCCACCGCAAGGGCGCGGCCGACGGCCTGACGCTGAAGATCTCGCGGCTCGGCGGCGTCAGCAAGACCCGCCAGATCCGCGACCTCGCCGTCGACCTCGGCTTCATGATCACCGTCGAGGACACCGGCGGCGCCGAGATCGACACAGCTGCCATGGCGCATCTGTCGCTGTCGACGCCGGAGGAGCGCCGGCTGCACGCGATCGCCTTCCACGAATGGGTGACGGTGCGCACCGCGTCGAACATGCCACCGGTCAGCGGCAGCCGCATGGGCATTCCTGACGGACCGGGCCTTGGCATCGACGTCGTTCCCGGCCTGCTCGGCGCGCCGTTCTTCGAGGTCGGCCGCTGACATGAAAATCCGCCGCATCACGGCAACGCCGATCAACCTGCGCCTCGAGGCGCCTTACGCCTGGGTGTTCGGCGAACTCGACGGGTTTTCGCCAACCATTGTCGAGGTCGAAACGGAGGACGGCTTGATCGGCCTCGGCGAGGCCCCGACGCCGGCTGCCGCGGCAATTATCAACGATGGTCTGGCACCACGGCTGACCGGCCGTGACGCCTTCGACATCGCCGGCGCCGAGCATGTCTGCCTGCCCTACTGGACCGGTGTGCAATCGATCAACGACCGCAGCCGCATCATGGCCTTCGGCGCCATCGAGATGGCGTTGTGGGATCTGCGCGGCAAGGCATGGAACCAGCCGCTCTACCAATTGCTTGGCGGCGCCGTGCGCAAGGACATCCCGTTCACCGACTATTTTTCGTTGCGCGGAGACGGGCCAAAGGTGAAGGGCGAGACGACGCCGGAAGAAGTCGCCGACTATTGCGTCGAATTGCACGAGACGCACGGAACGACCTTCTTCGAAGGCAAGTTCTCGACCCAGGATCCGAAGATTTCGCTCAGGATGGTCGAGCTGATCCGCGAAAAGCTCGGCGACGATGCGATGATCCGCATCGATTCCAACCAGGCCTATTCCTTGGCGACGGCGCGGCGGCTGGCGCGGCCGCTGGAAGACCTCGGCGTGCGCAACTGGGAGGACCCGGTGGCGACGATCGAGGAGATGCGCGAGTTGCGGCGCCATTGCTCGATCCCGTTCTCGACCCACAACATCGACATCGGGCGGGCCATGGAGATGAAAGTGCCGGACGCTTTCGTCGGCAACCCGACGGCGCATGGCGGCATCGGCCGCCTGCTGCGTTTCGTCGGCGCCTGCGAACACGCCGGCATCGATTTCTGGTGCTACAGCGGCGACAGCGGCATCGGCAGCGCCGCCTATTTGCATCTGTGCGCGGCGCTCGGCTGGATCAGGGAGCCGAACCAGTCGCTCTTTCGCATGCTGCCGATGGATATCACCGAGCAGGGGCCGTTTTCGCCAAGGAACAACGTCGTGCGCGTGCCGGAGGGCCCGGGTCTCGGCATCACCTTGTCGCGGGAAAACCTCGCCGCCTGTCACAGAGACTTTACCGAGAAAGGACCGTGCAACAAGTATCATGACCCGGCAAAGCCCGGAACCTATCGCCGCTTGCCGCTGAACTAGATGACGACAGGCGGCCAAGACACAAGAAGCCAACCGCCACGACCCTGGTCGGGCAAGTCGGACACAGACGGATGGAAGCAGTGCAGCCAAGAAACCGGCGCATCCACGTCAAGGACTGGATGGACCGGACAAAACCGCATGCTAGAGTCCCGGTCGACAGGCTTCTGGCGGCCGGAAAATGGAGCAATCCACGAAATTTCGTCAACCATAAGAAATAGGGGAAAGGGTAAAACCCATGAGCAGGAACTATAGCATCCTCGACCTGATCCGGCGCAATCGTTCGCCGCTCGAAAATCACCTCATCGATGGCCTCGTCGACGGTCGCGTCAGCCGCCGCGACTTCGTCCGCCATGGCAGCCTGCTCGGCCTGTCGCTGCCGCTGCTGGGCCGTATCGGCATGGCTGCCGGCCTTGGCAGCATGCCCTCACTGGCGCGTGCCGCGGGCGCACCCGGCGCCACGATCCGTGTCGCCAGCAGCGTGCCGGCGGCGACGATCGATCCGGTCACCATCGCCGATGCAGGCGGCCTGCTGGTCATGCAGCAGGTTGCCGAATTCCTCTGCGTCGATGGACCCGACCTCGTGCTGCAGCCGGCGCTGGCCGAGAGCTGGAAGCCGAACGACAACGGCACGGTGTGGACCTTCAAGCTGCGCAAGGGCGTGAAATTCCACAGCGGCGGCGAGATGAAGGCCGACGATGTCGTGGCCAGCATCGACCGCCTTGCCGACCCCGCCAATTCGTCCAACGCGCTGTCGGTGTTCACCGGCATCCTGCAGAAGGGCGCCACCAAGAAGGTCGACGACTACACGGTGGAGTTCCATCTCGACGCTCCGAATGGCAACTTCCCCTACATGGTGTCGTCCGACAACTACAACGCCGTCATCATCCCGGCGAGCTACAAGGGCGACTACGAAAAAAGCTTCGACGGCACCGGGCCGTTCAAGATCGAGAAGTACACGGCAAAGGTCGGCGCATCCTTCGTCCGCAACGAAGACTATTGGGGGCCGAAGGCATTGCCCGAGCGCACCGAGTTCACCTTCTTCGCCGACACGCAGCCACAGATCCTGGCACTGCAGGGCGGGCAGGTCGACATCATCAACCAGATGCCGGTGCTGGCGGGCGTCGCGCTGCTCAACGATCCGAATGTCGACATCATCAGCCTGAAGTCGGTCGCACACCAGCAACTGCATTTGCGCTGCGATTCCGATCCCTTCAAGGACCCGCGCGTGCGCCGCGCCATCGCGCTCAGCCTCGACCGCGACAAGCTGGTTGCCGGCCTGATGAAAGGCCGGGCTTCACCGGGCAACGACAGCCCGTTTGCGCCTGCGTATCCCTCGACCGATACAAGCGTGCCGCAGCGCAAGCAGGATATCGCGCAGGCCAAGCAGCTGATGGAAGCGGCCGGCGCCGGCAAGGGCTTCAAGGTGACGCTGACCACCGAGCGCTACCTCGAAATCCCCGAATACGCCCAGCTCATCCAGAACTGGGTCAAGGAGATCGGCATCGAGCTCGAGCTCAACATCCTCGACCAGGGCGCCTATTACGGAGACGCGGTGTTCGGCAAATCGAACTGGCTGGATTCGGTGATGGGCATCACCGACTATGGTCACCGCGGTGTGCCGAACGTGTTCCTTGCCGCGCCGCTGAAAAGCGACGGCACCTGGAACGCGGCGCACTTCAAGAACAAGGACTACGACACACTCGCGACCAGCTATATCGCGGCGCTCGACCTCGAGGCGCAGAAGGCGACGGCAGGCAAGATCCAGAAGCTGCTGCTCGAGGAAACGCCCGTCATCTTCGGCTATTTCTACGACTACCTGACAGCGACGGCGAAAGGTGTCACCGGCGTGCAGCCGACCGCGATGTCGCAGCTGTTCCTCGACAAGGCATCGAAGGCCTGAGCCAGAAGGGAAAGCCAATCCTCTAACAGCCAGCTCCCTCATGGGGGCTGGCTTCACAAGGAGTGTTAGCCATTCTCTCCTTCTTTGTCCGGCGTGTCTCTCTATCGCTCGTCACGCTGTTCCTGCTCAGCATCATGGTGTTCCTGGGCGGCCAGGTGCTGCCCGGCAATGTCGGTCGCGCCATATTGGGCCCGTTCGCCGACCAGCGCGCGGTCGAGGCGCTCAATCACACGCTCGGTGTCGATCGACCGCTGCTCACCCAATATGCGACCTGGATCTGGAATTTCGTCCGGGGCGACATGGGCACGTCCTATATCTTCCGCTCGCCGGTAGCGCCCTTCGTCATCGATGCGCTGGGCAATTCGATGAAGCTGGCGGCGGTCGCCTTCGTGCTTGTGGTGCCGATCGGCATCCTCGGCGGCGTCGTTGCCGCGCTCAATCTCAACCGGCCGCTCGACCGCATCATCAGCCTCGGCGGCCTGTCAGTGACGGTGTTGCCGGAGTTCGTCACCGGCATCATCCTGATCCTGATTTTCGGCGTCTGGCTGCGCTGGCTGCCGATATCAGCCGCATGGCCGCGTGATGCCGGCTTCTTCACCCAGTTGTACTACCTGATCCTGCCTTCGCTGCCGCTGTTCCTGGTGCTGTTCGGCTACATCGCCCGCATGGCACGCTCCGGCATGATCGAGGCGCTCGATTCCGACTACACGCGCACCGCCGTGCTCAAGGGCCTGCCGTGGCGCACGGTGATCTGGCGGCATGTGCTGCGCAACGCGCTGTTGCCGACCATCACCGTCATCGCGACGCAGACCGGCTATCTCATTGGCGGCCTCGTGGTGATCGAAACGCTGTTCCGTTACCAGGGCATCGGCTCACTGATCTTCACCGCGGCGCGCGGCAAGGATTTCCCGATGCTGGAATCGGGAATTCTCACCATAGGCATCGTCTATGCCGTGGCGACGCTTGCCGCCGACTTTCTCTATTCCATGCTCAATCCGCGCATCCGGCTGGGGTCAGATCAATGAGCGCCATCCCAACCAGCTCCCCGACACCCGACGATACGCGCCGGCGTGGCCCGCTGGCGGAGGTGCTGTTTTCGCTGCTGCGCTCCGGCACGTTCCTCACCGGTCTCGTCATCGTGCTGTTCTGGGTTGCCTGCGCGCTTTTCGGCGAACATTTCGCGCCCTATGATCCGCTTGCCGACGACATCATCAATGCGCTGGCCCCGCCTTCGGCCGAGCACTGGTTCGGCACCGACCAGATCGGCCGCGACGTCTTCTCGCGCGTCATCGTCGGCTCGCGCGACATCCTGACCGTCGCGCCGCTGGCGACCTTGCTGGCGACAGTGGCCGGCACGGCGCTCGGCCTCATCACCGGTTATTTTCGCGGCATCGTCGACGATGTCGTCAGCCGCATCCTCGAGGCCTTCATGGCGATCCCGGTGGTCATCGTCGCGCTGCTGGCGATCGTCGCGCTCGGCACCTCCAAGACGACCGTCATCGTCGTCATTGGTCTGAGCTTCGCGCCAATCATCGCGCGCACCGTGCGCTCCGCGGTGCTCGCCGAGCGCGAACTCGACTATGTCGCCGCCGCGCAGCTCAGGCACGAAAGCGCGCTGCATACAATGTTCGTCGAGATCCTGCCCAACGTCATCCCGCCGATCCTGGTCGAAACCACCGTGCGGCTCGGCTATGCCATTTTCGCGGTCGCCACGCTCTCCTTCATGGGCTTCGGCATTCAGCCGCCCTCGCCCGACTGGGGGCTCAGCATTTCCAGCAATTACGGCATGATCGGCGGCGGCTTCTGGTGGACGGTGCTGTTCGACGCGCTGGCCATCGCCTCGCTGGTGATCGGTGTCAATCTGGTGGCCGACGGCGTTCACGGAGCGCTCAATGACTAGATCCGCCAAAGCCGAAAACGCGCTCGAACTCACCGATCTGTCGGTTGCCTACCGTGTTGCCGGCCGCAACCGAGCGGTGCTGCGCAACCTCAGCCTCACCATCGGCCAAGGCGAAGCCTATGGGCTGGTCGGTGAATCCGGCTGCGGCAAATCCACCGTGGCGCTCACCGTGGTGCGCTATCTGCCGAGGAACGGCTCGATCACCGGCGGTGCGATCTCGCTCGACGGCCAGGACGTCATGAAGCTGGACGCCGAGGCGCTGAGGCGGGCGCGGGCCGAAAGCGTTTCCATGGTCTACCAGGATCCCGGCAAGGCGCTCAACCCGTCGATCCGCGTCGGCCGGCAACTGACCGAGATCTTCGAGCTCGGCAGCATAACGGGCAAGGCGGCCGAGGATCGCGCGATCGCCATGCTGAACCGGGTGCGTATCTCCGACCCGACAAGCGTCATGCAACGCTACCCGCACCAGCTTTCCGGCGGCATGCAGCAGCGCGTGGCGATTGCCATGGCACTCGCCAACGATCCGTCGATGCTGATCCTCGACGAGCCTACCACCGGCCTCGACGCGACGGTGGAGGCCGAAGTGCTCGACCTGATCGCGCAGCTCAGGCAGGAACTGTCGGCCTCGATCCTGTTCATCAGCCATAACCTCGCGGTCGTCGCCAACATGTGCGACCGCGTCGGCGTTCTCTATGCCGGCATGCTGGTGGAAGAAGGGCCGACGGATGTCGTGTTCAACGACCCGCGTCACCCTTACACGGTGGCGTTGCTGCGCTGCCTGCCGCGTGGCGGACAGCGCAAGGACCAGGGTCGCCTCGACACCATTCCGGGCTTCCTGCCCGGCATCGGCGCCGCCATCAAGGGCTGCGCCTTCGCCGACCGCTGCGCGCTCGCCGATGACCGCTGCCGCACCGAATTGCCGCCGCTCTACGATCTCGGTGGCAGGCTGTCGCGCTGTCACTATCACGAGAAGGCGCAAGCGCTGCCGCGCGCGACACCGAGCAATGTAGCGCCTGCGCCGAAGGCAACAGCGGCACCCGTCCTGCGCGTCGCCGGGTTGAACAAAACCTATGCCAGCCACGGCCACGCACTGCGTGCCGTCAAGGACGTGTCGCTCGATCTGAGGCCCGGCGAAACGCTCGGGCTGGTCGGCGAATCCGGCAGCGGCAAGACCACCTTCGCCAGGCTGCTGCTCGGCCTGGTGCCGCCGGACGAAGGCGGCACCATCGAGCTGGAAGGCAAGGCGCTGGCGCCGCGGCTGGCAAACCGCAGCGACGACCAGGTCAAAGCGATGCAGATCGTCTTCCAGAATCCGGACTCGGCGCTGAACCGCTCGCATTCGATCCGGCACCTGATCAGCCGCGCGCTGAAGCGGCTGGCGGGCTTGAGCGGCAAGGCACTGGAGGCTCGCCTCAACGACCTCGTCCGCTCGGTCCGGCTGACCGACCGGCATCTCGCCGTCAAGCCACGCCAGCTTTCGGGCGGCCTGAAGCAGCGCGTCGCCATCGCACGCGCCTTCGCCGGCGACCCGCGCATCGTCGTCTGCGACGAGCCGACGTCGGCGCTCGACGTGTCGGTGCAGGCGGCGATCCTCAACCTGCTCGCCGACCTGCAGTCGAAGGAAGATGTGAGCTACATCTTCATCTCGCACGATCTTGCCGTGGTCCGGTACCTCTCGGACAAGATCGCCGTGCTCTATCTCGGCCGCATCATGGAGCTCGGACCATCGGAAGACGTCTTTTCCGGTCCGCACCATCCCTATACGGAAGCGCTGCTGTCGGCCGTGCCCAAGCTCGATCAGACCGAGACGGCGCGCATTCGCCTCGACGGTGAAATCCCGAGCGCCACCAATCCGCCGTCGGGTTGCGTGTTCCACACACGCTGTCCGCGAAAGATCGGTGCGATCTGCGAACAGCAGGAGCCGCCGCTGAGCGAGGCGCAGCCTGGCCATTCGATCCGCTGCCACATCCCCTATGCGGAGTTGGCGAGGCTGCAGAAGGCGGTCGTGACCGAACCGGCATAGCGCGCATCGCTATCGAAGGCTCTTTCTGAGCACCAGCGGACTATCTGACCGCTTGCGCGCAGTGCGCTTGATCCAGGCACGGTTCAGCGCATACCCTCCCTGAGCCAAGGGAGGGCGTGATGGATCTTTTCAAGCTGGACGGCGATGTCGCGCTGGTCACCGGCGCCGGCAGCGGCATCGGCCAGGCAATCGCGATCGGACTGGCCGAGGCAGGCGCCGACGTCGCCTGTTTCGGCCATGCGTCGAAGGGTGGGCTGGACGAAACCGCGCACCGGATCACGGCACTCGGCCGCAAGGCGCTGGTGCTGACCGGCACGGTGACGTCGCAGAGCGATCTCACGGCGGCGATCGAGCGCGTCGAGGCCGAACTCGGTGCGCTGACCGTCGCCGTCAACAATGCCGGCATTGCCGGCTCGGAACCCGCCGAGACGCTGTCGCTGGAGAAATGGCAGAAGGTGCACGAGGTCAATGTCGCCGGCGTGTTCCTGTCCTGCCAGGCCGAAGCCCGCAAGATGCTGGCGCGACGCAAGGGCTCGATCATCAACATCGCCTCGATGTCGGGAACCATCGTCAATCGCGGGCTGACGCAGGCGCACTACAACTCCTCGAAAGCCGCCGTCATCCACATGTCGAAGAGCCTCGCCATGGAGTGGGCCGACCGCGGGCTGCGCGTCAATGTCGTCAGTCCGGGCTACACGCTGACGCCGATGAACAAGCGGCCGGAGGTGGCGGAAGAGGTGAAGATCTTCAAACGCGACACGCCGATGGGACGCATGGCGGCGCCGGAGGAGATGGTCGGGCCGACGGTGTTCCTGGCCAGCCGTGCATCGAGCTTCGTCACCGGCCTCGACCTGATCGTCGATGGCGGCTACGTCTGCTGGTAGGACGGAAGATCGAACGGCTGAGTGACAGCCGAGACTTCGCCTGCAGTCTGAAATTATTCATGTCGCGAGGCGTTAGTCGTTGCGTGGGATGAACCTTGGTATATATAATTTCATCCCATGAAAAGGTTTCGCAAGATGGGGCTTGCCGAGGCCGATAGCCGAAATCGTGGGACCTTCATGGCTCGCAAATTTCAGAGCGCCGCAGCGCCGGCGATCGATCCATGGATGACCGCTTCGGCAGCAATCCTTCGGCAGCCATGACGCGGCCCCTTCGGCACGACATCACCACCTTCGAATTGAGCACCATCGCGCCTGCACCGGCTCCAGCCGCTGCATGGCGACAACGTCCTTGCGCAACGACCAGCCTTTCCAACACAATCAAGAAAAGCCGCAAGAAGGGAACGAACGACAACTTTCACACAGCTTGAAGGAGAACAAGCATGTCATTTCGCAGCCAGATCTCGAAACTGTCGATGGGCGCCCTCGCGCTCGCGACGCTCAGCCTGCTGACACCGTCCGCCCACGCCGCCGCGCCCGAGTCCAACGACCCGATCAAGATCGCGCTGTTCGACTGGACCAGCGTCAACCTGAACGCCAAGATTCTCGGCGGCATCCTCGAAAAGCTCGGCTACACGGTGGAATATCCGACCGCCGACTACCTCTCCAGCCTGACCACGGGTCTCACCAATGGTGACCTCGATGTCGGGCTGGAATTCTGGGACACGACCGCAGGCGAAGCCATGAAGGCGTCGGACGCCACCGGGCAGACCGAACGGCTCGGCAAGCTCGGCCCGAAGGCCAAGGAAGAGTGGTGGTTCCCCGAATACATGAAGGAGAAGTGCCCCACCTTGCCGGACTGGCATGCCCTGCTCGACCCGGCATGCGCGGCGTCGTTCTCAACGGCGGAAACCGCCCCGAAGGGACGCTATCTCGGCGGCCCCGTGACCTGGGAAGGCTTCGACGACGAGCGCGTCGCGGCGCTCAAGCTGCCGTTCACCGTCATCCATGCCGGCACCGATGCGGCGATGTTCGCCGAACTGGATTCTGCCTATCAGCGCAAGGCGCCGATCATGCTGTGGATCTATTCGCCACACTGGGCGCCGGCCAAGTACAAGGGCGAATGGGTGCAATTCCCCGAATACACGCCCGAGTGCTACAACGACCCGAAATGGGGCACGAACCCCGACGCCAAATATGACTGCGGCAAGCCGCATGGCGAGATCTGGAAATACTCCTGGTCCGGCATGAAGGACAAATGGCCGGTCGCCTACAAGGTCGCGAAGAATTTCACGATCGACACCGACGAGCTCAACAAGATGAGCGGTGAGATCGACCTCGACGGCAAGACACCGGAAGATGTCGCCGCCGCCTGGATCGCCGCTCACGAGGCCGACTGGAAAGCCTGGGCGCAGTAATAGACCGACTGGAAAATGAGACCTGGCTGTTGACCAGCCGGGTCTCAATTGCTGGTGTTCCAGAAGGACGATTGGATGGCGGACAGGACTGAACAGGGCGCGGACGCAGCGGGCACGCCAAAGGATGCCCGTCCAATAAAACTTGCCTGCCGCAATGTCTGGAAGCTGTTCGGATCGAACGCGGCCAATTTCATCCGCGAGCGCGACGGCAAGGCCAGCATGGCGGATGTCACTGCTGCCGGACTGGTCGGCGCCGTGCGCGCCGTCGATCTCGAGATCCGCCAGGGCGAGATTTTCATCATCATGGGCCTATCGGGGTCCGGCAAATCGACGCTGGTGCGTTGCATGTCGCGGCTGGTCGAGCCGACGCATGGCAAGGTCGAATTCGAAGGCAAGGACCTGCTGAAGATTTCCGATGCCGCGCTGATCGAATTGCGACGTCACCGCATGGGCATGGTGTTCCAGAATTTTGCCCTGCTGCCGCATCTCAACGTGCTGGAGAACATCGCCTTCCCGCTCAGCATCCAGGGGCAGAACAGGCCGACACGCGAGGCACGGGCCCGCGAGGTCATCGAGCTCGTCGGCCTGCGCGGCCGCGAGCATTTCTATCCGCGCGAGCTTTCCGGCGGCCAGCAGCAGCGTGTCGGCATCGCCCGCAGCCTGGCGACAAAACCGGAGATCTGGTTCCTCGACGAGCCGTTCTCGGCGCTCGACCCGCTGATCCGCCGCGAGATGCAGGACGAACTGATGCGGCTGCAAACGATGCTGCACAAGACCATCGTCTTCATCACCCATGATTTCGACGAGGCGATCCGGCTGGCCGACCGTATCGCCATCATGAAGGATGGCGAGGTCATCCAGATCGGTACGCCGGAGGAACTGGTGGTCAATCCGGCGACCGACTATGTCGCCGAATTCACCCGCGACGTCGACCGAGCCAAGGTGATCTCGGCGCGCGGCCTGATGCGTGCCTGCGATGGCAGCGAACATGGCGGCACGGTGGCGCCGGATGCAAAGATCGCCAGCTTCTCGGCCAGCATCGTTGCGGCCGGCAAACCCTTCGCGGTGATCAACGGCACCGGCAAGCCGATCGGCGAGGTGACGCCGCAAGCGGTGATCGATCTGCTGGCCGGCATCGAGCGTTCGGGAACCGGCGCATGACGGTGACGGCAAGTGCCAGCGAGGCAAGGGGGCGCCCGGTTCAGGTCTGGCTTCTGGTCTGGGCCTCGGCACTTGCCATCGTGCTTGTCACGTTCCTGCTGCAAGACAGTCTGCCCTGGGCCGTCAATTATCCCGACAGCGCCGTCGTGCCGGTCGCCGACTGGGTCAGCGCACTGATGCGCTGGATCAAGTCGAACCTGTCCTGGCTGACGCGCTCGATCACCGCGGTGCTCGGCGTGCCGCTCGACTTCGCGCTCAATCTCTTGGCCAAGAATTTCAAGTTCGGCCATGGCGCCGATACCGTCATCCTGCCTCGGCTGTCCTGGGTCGGTGTGTGCGCTGCCGCGTTCCTCGCCGGGCATGCCGTTGGCGGCCGGAAGCTCGGCATGCTGGTCGGCGGCTGCTTCCTCTACATTGCCCTGTTCGGCCAATGGACCAGCGCCATGCTGACGCTGGCGCTGATTTCCATCGCCGTGCCGTTCTGCATCGTAACCGGGCTGTTCGCCGGTATCTGGGCCTGGCGCAAGCCGTGGGCGGAGAGGCTCATCATCTCCCCAGCGCTTGATCTGATGCAGACGATCCCAACCTTCGCCTACCTCATCCCGATGCTGCTTCTGTTTGGCAACAGCCCGGTTTCGGCGATGATCGCGACCGCGATCTTCGCCACGCCGCCGATGGTGCGGGCGACGATGCTGGGGCTGTCGCGCGTCCCTTCGGAAATCGACGACTTCAGCGAGATGGCCGGCTGCACGGCGCGGCAGAAACTGTGGCGGGTGCTGCTGCCTTCGGCGCGGCCGACGCTGATGGTCGGCGTCAACCAGGTGATCATGCTGGCGCTCAACATGGTGATCATCGCCTCGATGATCGGCGCCGGCGGCCTTGGCTACGATGTGCTTCTGGCGCTGCGGGCACTGAAGGTCGGCGAGGCGATGGAGGCCGGGCTCGCCATTGTGGCGCTGGCCATCGCGCTCGACCGGCTGAGCCAGGCCATCGCGCACAACAACGCGAAGGGCCATGTCCATCAAGAGACCAGCCCGGTGTTCTGGCGGCGTTACCCCAATCTCTCTCTGGCTATCGCGATCCTTGTCGTGACAACACTGCTCGGCCTGTTCGTACCAGCCTTCGCGGCGGTGCCGAAGGCGATCACCTTCACCACCGCGCCGCTGTGGAAAGCGGCGGTGAACTGGGTGACGATCAATTTCTTCGACGTAATCGAGGCCTTCCGCGTGGCGCTGATCCTCAACGTGCTCAATCCGGTGCGTGCCTTCTGCGAAGGGTTCCCATGGCTGGGCGCGGTATTCCTGCTCGGCCTTGCCGGCTATCAGCTCAGCGGCCTGCGCCTGGCCGCCCTGGTCGCCGTACTGACCGCCTTCTGCGCGGTGACCGGCCTATGGGAAAAAACCATGGCGACGGTCTATCTCTGCGGCATCTCGGCCTTCATCGCCTGCCTGATCGGCATTCCGATCGGGCTGATGGCCTCGCGCAGCGACCGGTTCGAGAAGATCGTCACCCCTGTTATCGACACGCTGCAGGTGCTGCCGTCGTTCTGCTTCATCATTCCGGTGGTGATGCTGTTCCGCGTCGGCGACGTCACCGCGATGATCGCCACCGTCGCCTTCGCCGTTGTGCCGGCCATCCGCTATACCAATCACGGCATCAGGCAGGTGCCGCCGGCGCTGATCGAGGCAGCCAAGGTTTCCGGCTGCACGCCGCGTCAAACCTTCTTCCGTGTGCAATTGCCGCTGGCGCTGCCGGAGATCATGCTGGGCGTCAACCAGACGATCCTGATGGCGCTGGCGATGATCATCATCTGCGCCATGGTCGGCACGCGCGACCTCGGCCAGGAGGTGTTCATCGCGCTGTCCAAGGCCGATTCCGGCCGTGGCATCGTCGCCGGCCTCGCCATCGCCTTCATCGGGATCGTCGCCGACCGGCTCTTCAACGCCTGGACGGCGAAAGCACGGGCAAGATTGGGGTAGTCCGAGGCGCGACGGCTATTCCGCCGCCACCCCTTTGACCTCGAGATAGCTCTCCATCGAGTCATCCAGCGCCTGCAGCCAGGGCGTATGGTGCAGCGGCGCCATGGTGCCGGTCATCAGCGAACGGTAGGCATGGTCGCGGAAGCTCATAATGTCTTCGCCCTTGTGGTGCTCCCACTCCATGAAGGTCCGGTTGACCGCCTCGACGTCGAAGCCGGGATAATCGGTCTGGTCCATCAATTCCCTGGTGTAGTCGCCCTGGAACCAGATCATCTGCTCGGCGTCCTCCAGCGTTTCCTCGCGCGCGCGCCACTTGGCGCCGTGCTCGGCCATAGCCTTGGCGGAGGGTAGCTTGATGCGGCCCATGATGACGTCGCGCGCGTACCAGGCTTGCGCGTCGAACATGTTGAAGGTGTAGAACTGGTCCTGCATGCCGATATAGAACAGCTTCGGATTCTTCTCCCAGACGACGCCCTCATAGAGGTCCAGCGGCCACATGCGGTTGGCGGTCTTGAGTTTCAGATCGTCGGTGAGGAAGGGGAAGGAATGCAGGTAGCCGGTGCACAGGATGATGGCGTCGACATCCTTGGTGGTACCGTCCTTGAAGTGGGCCGTCTTGCCGACGACCTTCTGCAGCAGCGGTACTTCCTTCCAATTCTCCGGCCATTTGAAGCCCATCGGCTTGGAGCGGTAGCTGGAGGTGATCGATTTGGCGCCGTATTTGTAGCATTGCGAACCGATGTCCTCGGCCGAATAGGAGCGGCCGATGATCAATATGTCCTTGCCCTTGAACTCCATGGCGTCGCGGAAGTCGTGGCTGTGCAGGATGCGGCCGTTGAAGGTCGAAAAACCTTCGAAATAGGGAACGTTGGGCACCGAGAAATGCCCGGAAGCGACGACGACATTGTCGAACTCTTCCGAATAGGTGACGTCGTTGGTGCGGTCATGCGCGGTGACAGTGAATTTCTTCGTCTCGTCCGAAAACGTCACCATGCGCACCGGACTGTTGAAGCGCACCCATTTGCGCACGCCCGACTTTTCGACGCGGCCCTTGATGTAATCCCACAGCACGGCGCGTGGCGGATAGGAACCGATCGGCCGGCCGAAATGCTCCTCGAAAGTGTAGTCGGCGAATTCCAGGCATTCCTTTGGCCCGTTCGACCAGAGGTAGCGGTACATCGAGCCGTGCACCGGGTCGCCATGCTCGTCGAGGCCGGTGCGCCAGGTGTAGTTCCACAGGCCGCCCCAATCGGACTGCTTTTCGAAGCAGACGATCTCGGGAATCTCGGCGCCCTTGTCCGCCGCCGACTTGAAGGCTCGCAGCTGGGCAAGGCCGGACGGTCCGGCCCCAATGACGGCAACGCGACTTTTCATTGCAGGCCTCCCGGTCTGATTTCCCTAACGAAACAAATTTCACTCACAGGACAGTAATTGGCCCTTGCGTGCTGTCAACAGCCTGCGTGCTGAAACAGCGTTCCGCCAGGGCGGATTTGCCGCAGAAATCGAACGCGCTCAAACGCTGGATCACGAGCATGCGCCCCCAATTGGCTTGCCGTCGCGGTTGCGCTCCTGTATCGGCACCGAATATGTTCACCTCGGGTGAAATAAATCTTCAAAGTCCGGGGTGGCGACATGGCAAAAAAGACTTCCGATCCCAAGGCTGGTGCCAACCCTGCCGGTGCAAAGGCAAAGCCGCTGCCAAAGGTCTCGGCGGACGGCAAGACCATCCGGGCACCCCTGACGCAGAACCCGCACGCCATCCGCGACACCCGCGAGAAAGTGCTTGAGGTGGCGATCGGCCGCGAGGTGCGGGCGTTCCGCAAGAAGCTCGGTATCACCGTCGCTGATCTGGCGGTCGCGACCGACATTTCGCTGGGCATGCTGTCGAAGATCGAGAACGGCATCACCTCGCCGTCGCTGACCACCTTGCAGGCGCTGTCGCGGGCGCTCGGCGTTCCGGTCACCGCCTTCTTCCGCCGCTTCGAGGAGGAACGGAGCGCCGTCTTCGTCAAGGCCGGCGAAGGTCTCGATGTCGAGCGTCGCGGCACGCGCGCCGGCCACCAGTACAATCTGCTCGGCCATATCGGCTCGAACACCAGCGGCGTCGTCGTCGAGCCCTATCTGATCACCCTGACCGAGGATTCCGATGTGTTCCCGACCTTCCAGCACGAGGGCATGGAATTCCTCTACATGCTGGAGGGCGAGGTTGTTTACCGGCACGGCAGCAACCTCTACCCGATGAAGCCCGGTGACAGCCTGTTCTTCGACGCCGATGCGCCGCATGGGCCCGAGCAACTGACACGACTGCCGATGCGCTATCTCTCGATCATCTGCTATCCGCAGAACAGCGCGGGGTGAGAAAACTCTCGAATGTCGGCGCCGCCCCTCATCCGCCTGCCGGCACCTTCTCCCCGTTAAGGACGGGGAGAAGGGACGAACTCCAGCGCTGGCGATCCCCTCTCCCCGTTAAGGGTGAAGGTCAGCGCAAACATCACAGATGAAACTCAATCCGGCCCGAAACCCGGCGACGTCGGGCTGCCATCATCCAGCTTCGACAGCCACTCGACCAGTGTCGGGCGGTAGCGCGTCAGACCCTTGTAGTTGGCGAGTTCGTCAGGCAGGTCGCGGATGACGCGGTGCAGGCGCCTCGCCCATTTCGGCTGCGTCACCAGTTCGTCCATCTTGATCAGGTAGCAGCGGATCGGGAAGACGATGCCATTCGAGCGCGGCAGCCGCCAGAAACTCTGCAGCTCGACACGCAGATGCACCTTGTCGCCGACGTTCTCCGGTGTGACCGTCGTCCGGTCCGGGCCCCATTTGTGATAATTTTCCGGGCTCGTATCGAGGCGAGGATTGATGGTCATCGTCCAGTTCAGGCGCCGCGCCGGCTTGCCTTGCTGGATGTTGGTGAGGAACTTCAGCGCGCGGGTGAAAATCCCCTTCTCATGCGCCAGCGGCACCGGCGCGTGCCACTCGAAGAAGTTCATGCCGATGTCGAAATCGAGCGACCAGTCGGCCTGCGTGGTGACCATGCCGGCATCCATCCACAGATTGCCGTCGCGCTGGTCGAGGATGCAGAAATCGCCCTGGCTTTGCCGGGTGATATACTCCATCGGCCCGTAGGGCAGCGTCGAGGTGTCTCCGAAGGTGAAGGTGTCGTCGATGCCGAGCGGCCGGTTGATCCAGCGCCAGCGGTCGCCGTCGCGGGAGAGCGTGAAATGCTCGGGATAGCCCAGCGCCTGCTGCTCCATCAGAAGCTCCAGCAGGTCCCAGCCGGCCAGCGTCATGTGCGGCAACGACTGGCAGCGCAGCGGATCCTCGGCGAGCACCAGAGCCCGGTCCTGCATCTCGGCGACATAGTGCTCGTCGACGTCGATCAAGTTTTCCAGCACGCTGCCCTTCGGCCCGACGACATGCGGCTCGATGTTGACCGCATACATGTAGGCATCTTCGTGGAAGGGGAACGGAAACCGCCTGATATGCTCCGGGCTGTTCTTGAAGCTGAAATCGTCGCGGAACGTTTCCTTGCGAAAGGTGATGCCCATGATTTCCTCCTAGAGCGGGATGCCCGCTCTATCTCTTTGTTTAGCCGCATTTCTGCGACGCCAAGTGTATCCACTTGGCTGCAAAATGCTCTACCGCTCCAGCACCAGCGACCGGCCCTCGAAGCGCGACACGCACGGCATGATCTTGCAGCCGGAGCGGTGGTCTTCCTCGCTCAGCCAGTGGTCGTTGTGGATGAACTTGCCGTCATAGGAGACGACATTGGTTTCGCACTGGCCGCAGACGCCGCCACGGCAGAGGTAGGGCGGATCGACGCCGGCCGCCTCGATCGCTTCCAGGAGGCTCTGCTGCTCGTCGACCCTGATCGTCTTGCCGCTGACGGCAAGCGTCACATCGAAGGGCAGCCCGGGCTGGGGTGCCGCGAAATGCTCGAAATGCACGGTCTCCGCCGGCCAGCCCAGCGCGGCGGCGCGGTCGCGCACCCAGCCAATCATTCCTGAGGGGCCGCAAACATAGAGATGCGTGCCGAGCGGTTGTGTCGACAGCAGCCGGTCGAGTTCGATGCGCTCGTCGCGGTCGTCATGGTAGAGCCTGATGCGGCGGTCGTAGCGCTCCCGAAGCACATCGGCATAGGTGCCGAGCGAAGCGGTGCGGCAGGTGTAGTGCAGTTCGAAATTGCCGCCTTCCGCCGCCAGTTGCGCGGTCTGCGCCATGAACGGCGTGATGCCGATGCCGCCCGCCAGCATCAAATGTTTTTTGGCACGCAGGTCGAGCGAGAACAGGTTGACCGGATAGCTGATGACCATCTCCAGGCCGGGCCTGACGCTCCTGTGCATGAACAGCGAGCCGCCGCGGCCGACATCGTCGCGCCGCACCGAGATCGTGTATTCGCGCGTGTCGAGCGGCGAGCCCATCAGCGAATAGGGATTGAGCCGGGTGCGCCCGCCATCGCGCATCTCGACCACGACATGGGCGCCGCCGGAAAAGGTCGGCAAGAGCTGCCCGTCGCGCCTGCGGAAGTGGAAGCGGGTGACCAGCTCGTTGACCGGGACGACGTCGCTGACGACGACATCGAGCTTGGTGGTGCCGGTGCTCATCGGAAGATCTCCTCCATCGGAGGGATTTCGCTGCGATCCTCGGCGTTGATGCACACACCCTGGAAGGCCGCGATGCGCCGGGAATAGTGATCGCGCACCAGAAGCAGCAGGCCGCAATGTGCGCAGGTCGCCGGCTGCGTCGTCACATTCTCGGTGATGCCCTTGCAGTGGACGCATTGCATGCGGCGCGCCAGCGAGCCGCGATGCTCGGTCTGGATCGAGGTGTGGTCGATGCCGGCTTCGAGTGCCACCTGCATGGCCTGGCCGATCAGGCCTTCGGTGCCGGCAAGATAGAGACGCAAGCCCATGTGCGCGTTGGCCAGCGTTTGTCTCAACCGGGGCAACAGGCTGGCGAAGGACGGCGCCTGATGAAACTGTGCCGGCTTCAGCGCTTCGAGGGCGGCGACGTGCTTGCCATCAGGCCCTGGAATGAAGTCTATTTCGGCGCCGTCGAAAAACCCGGCGGGGGCTCTCCCGGCCATGTCCGATATAGCGAGCGCACCCTCGGCATCGGCGATGAAAAGATGGTGCTTGCCGGGTTGCGGAGACAAGGTTCCGTAAACGGGCCGGCTGATGATGCTTTTGGCTGCCATTTAAGTCTTCGTGCCTCGAACCCCTCGCTGTCGACTACGCCTCAACCTTTCGCCGTGCGCTTGGTCTTCTTGGGATCATCGAAGGGAAGCGGCTGCGCCGTCGCCTTGATGGCGCCGCTCCTGTTGCGGATTTCCAGCTTGGTGTCCTTGACCGCGCAGTCGACATCGAGGCGGGCGATGCCCATCGATTTCTTGACCAGCGGCGAATACATGGCGCAGGTCACCACACCGACCTTCTTGCCGTCGCTATAGACCGGCGCGCCCTCGTCGGCCGGCTCCTTGCCATCGAGCAGGACGCCATAGATCTTGAAGCGCTCCTTGCCTTTCAGGCGGTAATGCTCCTCGGCGCCGCGGAAGCCGGTCTTGCCGGGGCTGACGGTGAAGTCGAGGCCGAGTTCCCACAGCGTGTCGCCGGGGCCTTCGTTCTCGAACGGGTACTTCTGCGAATTGTCGTAGGGGTAGAACAAGAGGTAGCTTTCGACGCGCAGCATATCGAGCGTGGTGAAGCGGCACGGGATGATGCCGGCACTCTTGCCCTCGTCGAGGATCCGGTCCCAGATCGTGCCTGCATCCTGGCCGCGGCAGAAGATCTCGTAGCCGCGTTCCCCGGTGTAGCCGGTGCGCGAGATCATCACGGGCAGGCCGAACAGCTGCGTCTGCATGTGATGGAAATAGTTGAGATCGCGAATGCCCGGCACATGCTTGGCCAGATAGTCGACTGATGTCGGACCCTGCAGCGACAAATCATGCAGGTTGTCGTCGAAGCGCAGCGACACATCACGGCCCATGGCCGCGCGCTGCAGTTCCTCATGGCCGGTGCCCGAACCGTGCACGACCATCCAGGCGTTCGGGCCGGTGCGGTAGAGGATGCAGTCGTCGGTGAATTTTCCCGCCTCGTTCAGCATGCAGGCATAGGCCGACTTGCCCGGATAGATCTTCTCCACGTCGCGCGTGGTGGCCAGGTCGATGAGATGCGAGGCGTGCGGCCCGGTGATGTGGACCTTCTTCAGGCCCGACACATCCATCAGCCCGGCCTTGGTGCGGATGGCGATGTATTCCTCGTCGGCATCCTTGTCATAGGTCCAGGCGGTGCCCATGCCGCTCCAGTCTTCGAGCTTCGAACCAAGCGCGCGATGGCGATCCGCCAGGGTCGAAAATCTCCAGGATGCCGTCATCCGCTCGTCCTCCGTCCGAAAATCCTGCTGTTCCCTGCTCCTTTGCACACAGGCCGGAGCTTTGGTCGAATATTGATCGTAAACGCAGGAGGCCTGCAATCCCCTGCAAGCAAATAATTTCATTGTCAGGCAAAATCGACCGCCGAACCAAACGGTTAACTTAACGTAAATTCGCCTTGACAATTGCCGAATTCGGTCTGAATTTATGAAAAAAATTTCACTCTCTTGAAAGAGGGCGGCGGACGGTGGATTCGGAACCGGGCGTCGACAAAAAGGGGAAAACCGATGTCAGACCTGCAGCAGCGCATCGAAGCGCTGTACCGTTCCGACCTGCGCGGATCCGCGCTGCTGATCATCTGCCTGTGGGCGACGATCCTCTTCGTTCTGCTGATGACCTGGCCATACATACCCGACGCCGGGATCAAGCTTGTGGTGGCGATCGCCGCCGCCGCGGTGCTGATCTTCAACACGGCCGCCATCCTGGCGATGGTCAAGCACTACAAGGAAGACAAGGAGTTCATCTACGGCCTCGACATCAAGAACGCCGACGCCTTCCGCAACCGCAAGTCCTGAGGGGTAGAAAGCATGTCCCGCTACACGCCGCCTGAGCAGAGCAAGGCCGGGCAGATCTTCGATATCGTCGTCGTGGTCGTCGCTATATTCGTGGCGCTGTGGCTGCCGCTGAAGCTGGGTCTAGCCGGAGCTGCGAAGTCCATCGACGTACTCGACGCGAAGACCTGGGAAGCGCTTGGCCAGAACCCGACCATGGCCTCGATCTGGGAAAGACTCGGCTACACGCCGGAAACGGCGCACGACATCATCCAGAACCGTTTCCACTACGTGATCGACTGGCCGACGCTGATCATCATGGCCGCGGTGCTGATCGGCTATTTCGTCTTCCTGTTCCGCGCATCCGACCGCGAATATCGCGACGTCATCAACGAAAAGTTCGACGACAAGTAATCCGGGGGACGCATCATGTGGGTGGCACTCTCTTACGCTTGCTGGGGCATATCGATCGTGCTCGCGCTGTGGATGCTCTACGACTGGTTCAAGGTGGATACCACCTACGCCGAGGATGTCCTGACTTCCTCGCGCGAAGGCGAGCTTGAAGCCGTTTCCGAAAAACACCGGATCTGAGTGGGGATTGAACAATGACGATCACTCTTGAACCGACAATCCACGGAGACAGGGTTTCACTGCTGCGCGTGCTTGGCCCAGCCCATGTCTGGGCGCTCGGCGTCGGCATCGTCCTGGTCGGCGAGTTCACCGGCTGGAACTTTGCCGCCGACAAGGGCGGCGCTCTGGCGGCGCTGATCGTCTGCTGGATCGTCGGGCTGCTCTATACCTCGGTCGCCATGATCGATTCCGAGGTGACATCGACCGTCGCCGCCGCCGGCGGCCAGTACGCGCAGGCCAAGCACATCGTCGGACCGCTGATGGCTTTCAACGTCGCGCTGTTCCTGGTCTTCGCCTACACCATGCTCGAAGTGTCCGATGCCATCCTGCTCGGCGACACCATCGTCGCCAAGGCCGGCGTCGAAGGGCTCACCCACAATTCCTTCATCGCCGCCACAATCGTGGTGCTGGCGTGGCTCAACTATCGCGGCGTGCTGATGACGCTCAACGTCAATTTCGTCATCACCGCGATCGCCTATATCTCGATCGTCATCCTGTTCTTCTCGGTCAGCCCGTGGACGCAGGGCGCGGTGCTGAAGCTCAATGAACTGGTCACTCCCGACAACGCCCTGCCCTATGGCTGGATCGGCGTCATCGCCGCCTTCCAGTTCGGCATCTGGTATTATCTCGGCATCGAAGGCACCACGCAGGCCGCCGAGGAAGTGCGCTCGCCGGCGCGCTCCCTGCCCTACGGCACCATGGCCGGCATGATCACGCTTTTGATCGCCGCCGCCATGACCTGGTATGTCTGCGCCTCGCTGATGCCATGGGAATATCTTGGCATCACCTACTATCCGCTGTGGGACGCGGGCAAGCTGACCGGCAGCCCGCTGCTCGAGAACCTTTTGTTCATCGCCACGCTGCTGGCAGCGCTTGCATCGGCCAATGGCTGCATCAACGACGCGGCGCGGGCCTGGTTCTCGCTCGGCCGCGACCGCTATCTGCCGAGCTGGTTCTCGGCGGTGCACCCGAAATATCGCACGCCCTATCGGTCGATCCTGTTCCTTTTGCCGATCGCGCTTGCGTTCGCCTTCATCGCCGACCTCAATCAGGCGATCACCTTCTCGATCCTGTCGGGCGTGCTGCAGTATACGTTCATGAGCATCAACATCGTCATGTTCAGGAAGAAGTGGCCGCTCGGCTCGATCCGCCGCGGCTACACGCACCCCTTCCATCCGCTGCCGGCGATCGTGCTGTTCTGCCTGTGCGTGGTGACCTTCTTCGCGATCTTCCTCGGCTTCGGTTCGCAGCTGATCGCCATGGTCGCCTTCTACTTCCTGATTTCGCTGTGGTTCCATTTCTACCGCTACAAATTCGTGCGGCGCGGCGACCAGTTCACCATGCCGTGGCCGAAGCCGCAGGGCTATTGATGGGAGAAGGCCCGTCCGGATCCTGGGCGGGCCTGGCATGACGAAATGTCCGAAGTGACGTCAGCACTGCTTGCCGGAGCAATTGTCCTGGCTCTCGTCCTTCACCTTGCCTGGTTGGCGCGCGCCAGCCGCAACAAGGCGTCAGTGGCGCTCGCCGTCGAGCAAGCCAACATCCGCACTGTCATTGCCGACGCAGCCAATGTCTCGGACGGCACAGCCGGTGTCATCACCTGGGAAGGATCATGGAACGGCTGGCGCGTCCAGATCCGCACCATCGTCGACACGCTGGCGACGAGAAAACTTCCGGCGCGCTGGCTGAGCGTCTCGATCACCGAAAAGGTGGCGGTGCCAGGCACGTTCGACATGATGATGCGGCCGGGGTCGCCGACGACCTTCTCCAATTTCCATCATCTCGATCATTCACTGCCGAAGAGTTCGGCATTGCCGGCGGAGGCCGTGGTGCGGACGGATCGCAAAGGCGTTCGCTTCCCACAGGAGATCATCGCCGATCACCTAGGGGTCTTTTGCGAAGGGCGCGCCAAGGAACTGCTGATCACCCCGAACGGAGTGCGCATCGTCTGGCTGCTGGCGGAGGCCGAACGCGCGCGCTACGGCGTCTTCCGGCAAGCCGAATTTGGCGACGCCACGCTGGACCCGGCGCTGATCGAGAGACTGCTGGAATCAGCGTCGACGCTTCGCGACGCCATCAACAGAAACGAACGGCAAGCCGCATGACCAACTCCACCGCCCAGCCCGCCCCGGCAAATCCGTATGTCGTCCTCGGCGCCGCGATTGTCTTGCCCGCTAGCGGACACGTCATTCTCGGCGTGCCGGTGCGAGGCTTGCAGTTTCTTTTCTTCATGGTGATCCTGGCATGGGTGACGGCCAAGATCGCCCCGCCGGACGCCAGCTTCGTCGGCCGCCATGCGGGTGGCTTCCTGGTCTATGCGCTGTCGGTCCTCGATGCCTACAAGTTGGCCCGCATCCGCCATGCCCAATGGGTTCACAATGCCCGCCGGGACAGCGATAGTGGTCACGGCGGCATTGCGCCGCACACGTAACTAGAGGAATATTTTTTTCATACGATTGAATTTATGGGACTCATTCGATACATCATCTTCTAGCTACAAACGCCGGGAGGCTGACATGTGTGGAATCGTCGGACTTTTTTTGAAGGACAAGTCGCTTGAGCCCCAGCTCGGCTCGATGCTGTCGCAGATGCTGATCTCGCTCAGCGATCGCGGCCCGGACAGCGCCGGCATCGCCATCTATGGCGCACCTTCCAAGAATGAGGCCAAGATCACCATCCAGTCGGCCAAGCCGGAGCGCGATTTCCGCGGACTCGACACCGAACTCGCCAAGGCCATCGGAACGCCGGTGAGCATCGCGGTGAAATCGACCCATGCCGTGGTCAGGACCACGCCCGCCAAGATCGACGAAGCGCGCGAGGCCATCCAGGCACTGCGCCCCGACATCCGCATCATGGGCACCGGCGACGTTGTCGAAATCTACAAGGAAGTCGGTCTGCCGGAGGCGGTGGTCGACCGTTTCGATGTCCGCAGCATGACTGGCACGCATGGCATCGGCCATACCCGCATGGCGACGGAATCGGCGGTGACGACGATGGGCGCGCATCCGTTTTCGACCGGCGCCGACCAGTGCCTGGTGCACAATGGCTCGCTGTCGAACCACAACAATGTCCGCCGCGAGCTGGTTCGCGAAGGCATGAGATTCGAGACCGAGAACGACACCGAAGTCGCGGCGGCCTACCTCTCCTCGCAGATGGCGCACGGCAAGAACCTCGGCGAAGCGCTGGAAGGCACGCTGTCCGACCTCGATGGCTTCTTCACCTTCGTCGTCGGCACCAAGAACGGCTTCGGCGTCGTGCGCGATCCGATCGCCTGCAAGCCCGCCGTCATGGCCGAGACCGACCAGTATGTCGCCTTCGGCTCGGAGTATCGCGCGCTGACCAAACTGCCCGGCATAGACAATGCGAGGGTCTGGGAACCGGAGCCCGCAACCGTCTATTTCTGGGAGCATTGAGTTCATGCCGGCAACCTCCAAGGCAACGCACGACCAAAGCCACGCACGCGTCTTCGACCTCGACGTCATGTCGCTGCGCGAGCTCAACCAGGCGCTGCACAATCTGACGCCCGGCTCGAATGAAACGGCATGGGAAGTGCTGAACCCGAAGGGCAATCATTCGGTCGCCGTCGGCGTCGATCAGCCCATCACCATCGATGTGCGCGGCAGCGTCGGCTATTACTGCGGCGGCATGAATGACGGCGCCACGATCACAGTGCACGGTTCGGCTGGACCCGGCGTCGGCGAGAACATGATGTCGGGCTCGATCATCATCAAGGGCGACGCCAGCCAGTATGCCGGCGCCACCGGCAAGGGCGGCTTGCTGGTCATCGAAGGCAACGCGTCGTCGCGCTGTGGCATCTCGATGAAGGGCATCGACATCGTCGTGCGCGGCAATATCGGCCACATGTCGGCCTTCATGGCGCAGTCCGGCAATCTGGTGGTGCTGGGCGATGCCGGCGATGCGCTGGGCGATTCCATCTACGAGGCGCGGCTTTTCGTGCGTGGCAATGTCGACAGCCTCGGCGCCGACTGCATCGCCAAGGAAATGCGGCCCGAACATCTGGAATTGTTGCAGGGCCTGCTCGACCGCGCCGGTGTGACTGGCATCAAGCCGACGGAATTCAAGCGTTACGGCTCGGCGCGCACGCTCTACAATTTCAATATCGACAACGCCGACGCGTATTGAGGCAGCATGACCTACAAGAATCCGCCGACGACGCCGCGCAAATCCGCGACCTTCGACGACTACACGCTTTCCGAAATCCGCCGCGCCGCGGCAACCGGCATCTATGACATCCGTGGCGGCGGCGCCAAACGCAAGCTGCCGCATTTCGACGACCTTCTGTTCCTCGGCGCCTCGATCTCGCGCTATCCGCTCGAAGGCTATCGCGAGCGCTGCGACACCAGCGTCGTGCTGGGCTCCCGCCATGCCAAGAAGCCGATCGAACTGAAGATCCCGATCACCATCGCCGGGATGAGCTTTGGCTCGTTGTCCGGCCCTGCGAAGGAGGCCCTCGGCCGAGGCGCGACACTGGCCGGCACCTCGACCACCACGGGCGATGGCGGCATGACAGAGGAAGAGCGCGGCCATTCCAAGACGCTGGTCTATCAGTACCTGCCATCCCGCTATGGCATGAACCCGCGCGACCTGCGCCGGGCCGATGCCATCGAGGTCGTTGTCGGCCAGGGTGCCAAGCCCGGTGGCGGCGGCATGCTGCTCGGCCAGAAGATTTCCGACCGCGTCGCCGAGATGCGCACGTTGCCGAAAGGCATCGACCAGCGCTCGGCCTCACGCCACCCCGACTGGACCGGTCCCGACGACCTCGAGATCAAGATCCTCGAACTGCGCGAAATTACCGACTGGGAAAAGCCGATCTACGTCAAGGTCGGCGGCGCGCGCCCCTATTACGATACAGCGCTTGCGGTGAAGGCCGGCGCCGATGTCGTCGTCGTCGACGGCATGCAGGGCGGCACGGCCGCCACGCAGGAAGTGTTCATCGAAAATGTCGGCCAGCCGACGCTCGCCTGTATCAGGCCGGCGGTGCAGGCGCTGCAGGATCTCGGCATGCACCGCAAGGTGCAACTGATCGTCTCCGGCGGCATCCGCAACGGTGCCGATGT
The DNA here is from genome assembly GCF_024519675.1 of Mesorhizobium sp. Mes31. NCBI lineage: Bacteria > Pseudomonadati > Pseudomonadota > Alphaproteobacteria > Hyphomicrobiales > Phyllobacteriaceae > Mesorhizobium > Mesorhizobium sp. Mes31. The sequence continues at coordinate 44,683 of NZ_JALJRL010000003.1, forward strand.
CGCCAAGGCGCTGGCGCTCGGCGTCGACGCGGTGTCGATCGGCACAGCCGCCCTTGTCGCGCTCGGCGACAACGACCCGCGCTGGGAGGCGGAGTACAACGAGCTCGGCACCACGGCCGGGGCCTATGACGACTGGCACGAGGGGCGCGACCCGGCCGGCATCACGACGCAGGACCCCGAACTGATGAAGCGGGTCGACCCGGTTGCCGCCGGACGCCGGCTGGCGAACTACCTCAAGGTGATGACGCTCGAGGCGCAGACGATTGCCCGCGCCTGCGGCAAGAACAGCCTGCACAATCTCGAACCCGAAGATCTCGTCGCCCTGACGATCGAGGCAGCCGCCATGGCCGGCGTGCCGCTGGCCGGCACCAACTGGATACCGGGAAAGAACGGCTTCTAAGAACTAGACCACCAAAAATACCATAAGCGAGGAACTATAATGGGGAACGATCTCGCCGCATTCGCCAAAGAGAACGGCGTCAAGTATTTCATGATTTCCTACACCGACCTGTTCGGTGGCCAGCGTGCCAAGCTGGTGCCGGCGCAGGCGATCGCCGACATGCAGAAGGACGGCGCCGGCTTTGCCGGTTTCGCCACCTGGCTGGATCTCACGCCGGCACACCCGGATATGCTGGCGGTGCCGGACCCGGCTTCGGTCATCCAGTTGCCATGGAAGCCCGATGTCGCCTGGGTCGCCGCCAACTGCATCATGGACGACAAGGAGGTCGACCAGGCGCCGCGCAACACGCTGAAGCGGCTCGTCGCCGAAGCGGCGAGTGACGGCATGCATGTCAAGACCGGCGTCGAGGCCGAATTCTTCCTGATCTCGCCCGACGGCAAGACGATCTCCGACGAATACGACACGGCGTCGAAGCCTTGCTATGACCAGCAAGCGGTGATGCGCCGCTACGATGTCATCGCCGAGATCTGCGACCACATGCTGGCGCTCGGCTGGGGCGCCTACCAGAACGACCACGAGGATGCCAACGGTCAGTTCGAGATGAACTGGGCCTTCGACGATGCGCTCGCCACCGCCGACAAGCACTCCTTCTTCAAGTTCATGGTCAAGTCGATCGCGGAGAAGCATGGCCTGCGCGCGACCTTCATGCCAAAACCATTCCAGGGCCTGACCGGCAATGGCTGCCATGCCCACATCTCGGTGTGGGACAAGGCCGGCAAGACCAATGTCTTCGCCGACAATTCGATGGAGCTCGGCCTCTCCGCCAAGGGCAAGAACTTCCTCGGCGGCATCATGAAGCATGCCTCGGCCTTGGCCGCGATCACCAACCCCACGGTCAACTCCTACAAGCGCATCAACGCGCCGCGCACCATTTCGGGCGCGACCTGGGCGCCGAACACGGTGACCTGGACCGGCAACAACCGCACCCACATGGTGCGCGTGCCCGGCCCCGGCCGTTTCGAACTGCGCCTGCCCGACGGCGCGGCCAACCCCTATTTGCTGCAGGCGGTCATCATCGCCGCCGGCCTCGACGGCATCCGCTCGAAGGCCGACCCCGGCAAGCGTTACGACATCGACATGTACCAGCACGGTCATACCGTGAAGGGCGCGCCTAAACTGCCGCTCAACCTGCTCGACGCCTTGCGCGAGTTCGACAAGGACAAATCGCTCAAGGCGGCGCTGGGTGAGGAATTCTCGTCGGCCTACCTAAAGCTGAAGCACCAGGAATGGAATTCCTATGCTTCGCACTTCACGCAATGGGAGCGCGACCACACGCTGGATATCTAGAGCATCGGACCGAAAAGTGTGAAGCGGTTTTCGGGTGAATCCGATGCACCAGGAATCCAGCGCGGTGCGAGCGACCTCGGAATAAACGTATGAAATACTCGATCTTTTCGCTCGCCCGCGCCGCGCTTTCCGGTCACAAGAACTGGCAACGCACCTGGCGCGATGCCACGCCGAAGGACCGCTATGACGTGGTGATCATCGGCGGTGGCGGCCATGGCCTGGCCACCGCCTGGTTCCTGGCCAGCGAATACGGCATCAAGAATGTCGCCGTGCTGGAAAAAGGCTGGATCGGTTCCGGCAATGCCGGCCGCAACACCACCATCATCCGCTCCAATTACGGTCTGCCCGGCAACACCGGCTTCTACGAATTGTCGATGAAGCTGTGGGAGCGGATGGAGCAGGACCTCAACTACAACGCGATGGTCAGCCAACGCGGCGTCGTCAACCTCTATCACTCCGACGCGCAGCGCGACGCCTATGCGCGGCGCGGCAACACGATGCGCATCAACGGCATCGACGCCGAACTGCTCGACCTCGCCGCGGTCAAGAAGATGATGCCGTTCCTGAACTTCGACAATGCGCGCTTTCCCGTGCAAGGCGGGCTCTTGCAGCGACGCGGCGGCACGGCACGGCATGACGCCGTGGTCTGGGGCTATGCCCACGCGGCGAGTGCGCTCGGCGTCGATATCATCCAGAACTGCGAGGTGACGGGCTTCGTGCGCGACGCCAACGGCAAGGTGACGGGCGTCGAGACCTCGCGTGGCAAGATCGGCGCCGGCAAGGTCGGCATGGCCGTTGCCGGCAGTTCCTCACGCGTCGCGGCGATGGCGGGCCTGCGCCTGCCGATCGAAAGCCATGTGCTGCAGGCCTTCGTCTCCGAGGCGATCAAGCCGCTGCTGCCCAACGTCATGACCTTCGGCGCCGGGCATTTCTATGTCAGCCAGTCGGACAAGGGCGGGCTGGTCTTCGGCGGCGACATCGATGGCTACAATTCCTACGCCCAGCGCGGCAACATGCCCGTGATGGAAGACGTCTGCGAGGGCGGCATGGCGCTGATGCCGATGATCGGCCGCGTGCGCCTGCTGCGCCAGTGGGGCGGCATCATGGACATGTCGATGGACGGCTCGCCGATCATCGACAAGACGCCGGTCGACGGCCTCTACTTGAACGCCGGCTGGTGCTATGGCGGCTTCAAGGCAACGCCGGGATCGGGCTTCGTCTTTGCCCATCTGCTGGCCCGCGACACGCCGCATGAGGAGGCCGCAAGGTTCCGCCTCGACCGCTTCCGGCGCGGCGCGATGATCGACGAAAAGGGCCAGGGCGCCCAACCGAACCTGCACTGAGGACGGTCAAGAAATCATGCGTATTGTCTGTCCCTTCTGCGGAGAACGCGAACTCGGCGAGTTCACCTATCTCGGCGACGCCAAGCCAGTGCGGCCGGTGGCCGGCGCTTCGGAAGACGAGGCGTTCGACTATGTCTATCTGCGCGACAACGTCGCCGGCGCGACGAGCGAATACTGGTATCATGGCGGCGGCTGCCGGGCCTGGCTGAAGGTTGCCCGCAACACGCTGACGCACGAGATTTCTGCTGTCGAACCGGCAGCGGGCGCCGGGGCGAGGCAGGCTTTGAAATGAATATTCCTGTCCAAGTCAGCGCCGCCCCTCATCTGCCTGCCGGCACCTTCTCCCCGTATAGAGACGGGGAGAAGGGAGATGGCCGCGACCTCGGAGCTCTTCCTGCAACGTTGATGATTAGCGAAATCGTGGACGAGAGCGCCCTTCTCCCCGTCACTATACGGGGAGAAGGGCCCGGCAGGGCGATGAGGGGCAGCGCGACGCTCCCGCATGACATCGAATCGATGAGAGGCCGGCAGTCGTGACATCCAGCCAGTCCCATCGTCTCGCTTCCGGCGGTCTCATCGACCGCTCGGCGGCGCTTAACTTCCGCTTCGACGGCAAGACCTTCTCAGGCTTCCAGGGCGACACGCTCGCCTCCGCACTGATCGCCAATGGCGTCAAGCTGGTCGGCCGTTCGTTCAAATATCATCGCCCGCGCGGTATCCTGACTGCCGGCTCGGAAGAGCCCAACGCGCTGGTCGAACTGCGTACGGGCGCGCGGCGCGAGCCGAACACCAAGGCAACGACCGCCGAACTCTATGAGGGGCTCGAGGCCGCCAGCCAGAACCGTTGGCCGTCGCTGCGCCACGACGTGATGTCGGTCAACCAGCTGTTCGCGCCGATCTTCGTCGCCGGCTTCTACTACAAGACCTTCATGTGGCCGGCCAAGTTCTGGGAAGCGATCTACGAGCCGGCAATCCGCCGCGCCGCCGGCCTTGGCCGCGCCGCCGGCGTCGCAGATCCCGACCACTACGACAAGGCCTGGGTGCATTGCGATGTGCTGATCGCCGGCTCCGGCCCGGCTGGCCTTGCGGCGGCACTCGCCGCCGGTCGCAGCGGCGCCCGCGTCATCCTGTGTGAAGAGGATTTCACGCCAGGTGGCCGCCTGCTCTCGGATGGCGGCACGATCGATGGCGTTCCAGCAGCCGAGTGGCTGTCGCGGACGCTGGCTGAGCTTGCGGCGATGCCCGACGTCCGCATCATGACCCGCACGACATTGTTCGGCGTCTATGATGGCGGCACCTATGGTGCGATCGAACGGGTCAACGACCACCTACCCTCGCCGCCCGAACACCAGGTGCGCCAGCGTCTGTGGCGGATCGTGGCCAAACGCTGCGTGGTCGCCGCCGGCGCCCTTGAGCGGCCGATCGTCTTTGCCGGCAACGACATGCCTGGCGTGATGATGGCTTCGGCGATGCGGACCTATATCGCGCGATACGCCGCAACGCCGGCAAAACGCATCGCGCTGTTCACCAACAATGAGGACGGCTGGCGCACGGTCGAGACCGCACTCGGCGCGGGATTGCAGATCGCGGCGGTGATCGACGCGCGGCCTGATGTATCGGCCGCGTATCGCTCGCTGGCCTCCAAGGGCGGCTTCCCGGTGCTGCACGGCTCCGTCAGCGGCGTCGAAGGCGGCAAGGATGGCGTCAGGAAAATTGCGGTGTCACTGACCGGCGGTGCACGCGCCGAAGTCGAGGCCGACGGTCTTGCCGTCTCCGGCGGCTGGAACCCTGCTGTCGGGCTGACCTCCTATCATCGCGGCCGGCCGAAATGGCGCGACGACATCGCTGCCTTCGTGCCGGATGGCGCGCCTCCCGGTATGGTGGCCGCCGGCGCGGCCAACGGCGATTTCGGACTCGGTGCGTGCCTCAGCCAGGGGTTTGCCGCGGGTGCAGCAGCGGCGCGTGACGCAGGACACAACGGCAAGGCGGGCACCGCGCCCGTCGCCAATGACGAAGCGTTCTCGCTCACCCCGCTCTGGCACGTCGCCGGCAAGGGCAAGGCTTTTGTCGACTACCAGCACGATGTGACGGCATCCGACATCGAACTGGCACAGCGCGAAGGCTTTGAATCGGTCGAGCACCTGAAGCGCTATACGACGCTCGGCATGGCCACCGACCAGGGCAAGACCTCCAACGTCGCCGGCCTCGCCATCATGGCGGCGGTGAGCGGTCGCTCCATCCCCGAGACTGGCACGACGATCTACCGGCCGCCCTATGTGCCGGTCGCCATCGGCGCCTTCGCCGGCCATCATCGCGACGAGACTTTTCACGCGACGCGGCTGACGCCGTCGCATCAATGGGCAGCCGAACAGGGCGCCGTCTTCGTCGACACCGGCCTGTGGAAGCGCGCGCAATGGTATCCGCGCGCCGGCGAGAAGGACTGGCTGGAATCGGTGACCCGCGAGGTCAAGGCGGTGCGTAGCGGTGTCGGCTTCTGCGATGTCTCGACGCTCGGCAAGATCGACGTGCATGGCGCGGATGCCGGCGCCTTCCTCGATCGCGTCTACATCAACACCTTCTCCAATCTTGCCGTGGGCAAGGCGCGCTACGGACTGATGCTGCGCGAGGATGGCATCGTCTATGACGACGGCACGACGTCGCGGCTGGCCGAGGACCACTATTTCCTGACCACCACCACGGCCAAGGCCGGACTGGTGATGCAGCATCTCGAGTTCTGCCGGCAGGTGCTGTTTCCGGAGCTCGACGTGCAGTTGACCTCGGTCTCCGACCAGTGGGCGCAATTCTCGATCGCCGGGCCGAAGACACGTGACCTGCTGAAAGAAATCGTCGATCCGGCCGTGGACCTGTCGAACGAGGGCTTTCCCTTCATGGGCGCCCGCGAAGTGGCGTTGCGCGGTGGCATCAAGGCGCGGCTGTTCCGCATCTCGTTCTCAGGTGAGATGGCGTTCGAGATTTCCGTGCCGGCACGTTTCGGCGATGCCATGGCACGCAACCTGATGCTGGCGGGCAAGCCATTCGGCGTGACGCCTTACGGCACCGAGGCGCTTGGCGTCATGCGGGTCGAAAAGGGTCACGTCGCCGGACCAGAGCTGAGCGGAACGACAACGGCGGCCGATCTGGGCCTGGGCAAGATGATGTCGACCAAGAAGGACTATATCGGCCGCGTCATGGCCGGGCGCGAGGCACTGGTCGCGCCGGATCGTCAGGTCGTCGTCGGCATCAAGCCGACCGACAAGACACGCCGGCTGCGGTCCGGCGCGCACATCATCCCGAAAGGCCAGACACCCGGCCCGGGCAACGACCAGGGCTACGTCACATCGGTGTGTTTCTCGCCGACGCTCGACCAGTGGATCGGGCTCGGCCTCGTCGAGCGCGGGCGCGAGCGCATCGGCGAAATCGTTCATGCGCATGATCCGCTGCGCGGCGAAGACTATGATGTCGAACTGTGCAACCCCGTCTTCTACGATCCAGATGGAGGGCGCCAGCGTGGCTGATTTTTCCTGGGTTTCCCGCAGTCCACTCGAGCATGCGCTGGTCGTCGGTGCGCATGGAGCACGCGGCACCGAAGCCGGCGTCTCGCTGACCGAGATTCGCAATTTCGACCTGATCCAGGTGATGGCGCGGCGCGGCCAGGCGGCTGAACTGGCAAAGGCGGCAAAGGCCCGTTTCGGCTTGGTAGCGCCTGACGCACCCAAGGCGGTCCCAACTCAAGATGCCATGCTGATCTGGTCCGGGCCGGATCAGTTTTTTGTGCTGTCGAAGGGCGGCAAGCACACAATGCAAACGCTGGCACCGGCATTGTCCGGCCCCGCCTCGCTGTCGGACCAGTCGCATGCGCGCGCTCTGATCGGCATTTCCGGATCGAAGGCGCGTGTCATGCTGGCCAAGCTGTCGTCGATCGACCTTCACCCGGCGACATTCCCGATTGGTGCGGCTGCCGCGACCTCGATGGATCATACGAGCGTCACGCTGTGGCGCGGTGGCGATCGGCCCGACGGACAGGCGGTGTTCAACCTTCTGGTGTTTGCGACCTTCGCCGAAAGCCTGTGGCACACGATGCTTGATGCCGCTGCCGAATACGGCGTCGACATCAGCCACTCCGAGGAACTGGCCTAGTTTTCAACCCTGCTGGCGATGGGTAGTCCGCCACCTCCACCTTGCCAAATCCGGCCTTGCTGCCTATTCTTGCTGCTAAAATAATTTCACATACAGGCAAACTTGTTTCTCGAACCGCAAGGCTGAGATGAGCCAGTCGCCCTACCCTGCAATCGCAGCCGGACCGCCCAAGCCCAGCCTGATCCTGAGGCCGGGCCAGATCGCGCTGCCGCCGGGCATGGAGCGTTATACGATCCAGGGAAACGGCGCGGTTCTCATCGAGTTCGAAGCCGGCGACACAATCACCGTGCGCAATGTCGAGGGTGGCCAGGCCTGCGAAATGCTGGCCTGGGACAAGACCGGCGCGACCGATACCGGTATTTTTGGTGAGACATCGAACAGCAACGCCGCCGGCATCAAGGCGCTGCTCGCCGTGGGCGATGACAGTCTCGCCGCACTTCGGCGCGGGCTCGCGCGCCGTCAGGTGCGGATCGACCAGGCCAAGGCGCTGCGCGTGTTTGGTGCCGCTACACCCGCCGGCACCGAGCAGGGTTTCACTGCCCTGCGCGACGGCTCGATGGTCATCGCCGCCCCCGGCGGGCCGATGCTGGTTGACGGCCACGACACGGCGACACCGCTCGCGGTTATTGTCCGTCGCGCTACCATCCGCCCGGTGGCGAAATCGCAGTTGGCCGATCCACTCGCCGATCCCGTGCTCGATTTGCGCGTCTATTCGGCGACTGCGGAATCCTATTTCGTCAAAGCCGGGGACTATCTGCAGATCATCGATGTCGACGGGCGCCAGTGCACCGACTTCCAGTGCTTTTCGGCGCGCAAGCTGGACAAAGGCCTCGACCATCCTCTCGACGTGACGACGACCCGCACGCTGATGGGATCAAGCTACCCGATGCCCGGCCTGCATTCGAAATACTACGACCAGGACATGGAGCCGCTGGTCGAGGTGGTGCAGGACACGTGTGGCCGACATGACGCCTTTGCGCTCGCTTGCGCGGCCAAATATTACGACGACATCGGCTATCCCGGTCACACCAACTGCTCGGAGAACTTCAACCGCGCTTTGTCGGACAAGGGCGTCAATCCCCGCGCCGGCTGGATGGCGATCAACTTCTTCTTCAACACCGCGATCGACGCGCACGGCGTCATGGTGTCCGACGAGCCGTGGTCGCGGCCGGGCGACTATGTGCTGCTGCGCGCGCTCACCGACATCGTCTGCGTGTCCTCCGCCTGCCCCGACGACACGACGCCCGCCAATGGCTGGAACCTGACCGACATCCATGTGCGGACCTATTCCGGTCAGCACAAATTCTCGCGAGCGATCGCCAGACGCATGACGCCCGATTCGGAACCCAAAATGACCCGCGAGACATCCTTTCATTCGCGCTTTGCCAAGCACACCCGCAACTTCGTCGAGTACCGGGGCTACTGGCTGGCCAATTCTTTCGCCAAGCAAGGTCCGATCGACGAATACTGGGCCTGCCGGCAGGACGCCGTGATCATGGACCTGTCGCCGCTGCGCAAGTTCGAGGTCACCGGCCCGGATTCCGAAGCCTTGCTGCAATACACGCTGACCCGCGACGTCAAGAAGCTCGGCGTCGGCCAGGTCGTCTATTCGGCGATGTGCTACGAGCATGGCGGCATGATCGACGACGGCACGCTGCTGCGCCTCGGCAAGGACAATTTCCGCTGGGTCGGTGGCGACGATCTGTCCGGCGAATGGTTGCGCGAGACGGCGGCGAAGCTCGGCCTCAACGTGCTGGTGCGTTCCTCGACCGACCAGATGCACAATGTCGCCGTGCAAGGGCCGAAGAGCCGCGACATTCTCAGGCAGGTGATCTGGACCTCGCCGCTGCAGCCGTCGATCGACGAACTCGAGTGGTTTCGGTTTGCTGTCGCGCGCATTGGCGGCGGCAACGGCATTCCCGTCGTGGTCTCGCGCACCGGCTATACCGGCGAGCTCGGCTACGAGATATGGTGCCATCCGCGCGACGCCGAAAAGGTGTTCGACGCCATCTGGGAAGCCGGCCAGCCGTATGGGTTGAAGCCGATGGGACTGCAGGCGCTCGACATGGTGCGCATCGAGGCCGGACTGATCTTCGCCGGCTACGAGTTCTCCGACCAGACCGATCCCTTCGAGGCCGGCATCGGCTTTACCGTGCCGCTGAAGACCAAGACCGATGACTTCATCGGCCGCGAGGCGCTGATCCGGCGTAAGGAAAACCCGCAGACAAGGCTGGTCGGCCTCGACATCGACGCCAATGTCACTGTGGGCCATGGCGACTGCGTCCATGTCGGCCGCGCGCAGATTGGCGTGGTCACCTCCAGCATGCGCTCTCCCCTGTTGAACAAGAACATCGCGCTGGCGAGGCTAGATGTCACCCATGCCGCTATCGGCACCGAGGTCGAGATCGGCAAGCTCGACGGCCACAGCAAACGGCTGCCGGCCCGCGTCGTCGCTTTCGCGCACTACGACCCGCAGAAGACCAGACCACGCTCCTGACGACCGCTTTCGCGACGTACAGACCGGCCGGTCGGCGACGTCGCCGGACGCGTGAGCCCGCACGCTCGCAAGCGTGATGTGCACGGCGTCACAAAACGCTTGACGTGAAAGCGCGCCGGATCGATCTTCACTCTTAAGAAAAAAATGCGACTGAGTGGAAACACGGCAGCCGTGCGATCACATGCCGGGGAACAAGCTTCGCGAAGTCGAGGCGTCGCCGGTGGGGAACACAAAAAAGGGGAATTCACACATATGAGCACGATAAGCACGGCCCTGGAGCAGCCTGCCGAAAGCAAGCTGCTGAGGCATATCGACTGGCGCGGCGCTTTCTGGGTGGCAAGCGGCGTTCCGGCGCTGGTCCTGTTCTCGATCGGCGGCATTGCCGGCACGACCGGAACATTGGCCTTCCTGATCTGGACGGCGTCCATGATCATGGGCTTCCTGCAATCCTTCACCTATGCCGAAATCGCCGGCCTGTTCCCGAACAAGTCCGGCGGCGCCTCGATCTACGGCGCCACCGCCTGGCTGCGTTATTCGAAGTTCATCGCGCCGCTATCGGTGTGGTGCAACTGGTTCGCCTGGTCACCGGTGCTGTCACTCGGCTGCTCGATCGCCGCCGCCTACATCCTCAACGCGCTGGCGCCGGTGCCGCTGTTCACCGATGCCTCGCCGGATGTCGTCGCCTATATCGCCGCGCATGCCGGAACGAGTGCCGCCGACGCCGTCACGGCGGTGACCGCGGCCGCCACGCCGGCAATCCGCAACTGGACGCTGTACAGCCACACGCTGGGTCCGGTTTCCTTCACGCTCAACGCGACCTTCTTCATCGGCGCGGTGCTGATGCTGATCATCTTCTCGATCCAGCATCGCGGCATCCTGGGCACGGCCAACGTGCAGAAATATATCGGCCTGCTGGTCATCATCCCGATGCTGATCGTCGGCGTCGTGCCGATCGTCACCGGCCAGATCAACTGGGCGAATTTTTCGCCGCTGGTGCCGCTGGCAGCCGCCTATGCTCCCGAGCCCGGCGCCTGGAACATCGCCGGCTGGACCCTCGTGCTCGGCGGCATGTTCATCGCCGCATGGTCGACCTACGGTTTCGAGACCGCCGTCTGCTACACTTCGGAGTTCAAGAACCCCGGCACCGACACGTTCAAGGCCATCTTCTATTCCGGCCTGTTGTGCATGCTGCTGTTCATCCTGGTGCCCTTCACCTTCCAGGGCGTGCTGGGGCTGAACGGCATGCTGGCGACCCCGATCGTCGACGGCTCCGGCGTTGCCGACGCGCTGGCCGGCATGGTCGGTGGCGGGGCGCTGATCCACAGCCTGCTGGTGATGCTGATGATCCTGGCGCTGGTGCTGTGCATCATGACGGCGATGGCCGGTTCCTCGCGCACGCTCTACCAGGGCTCCGTCGACGGCTGGCTGCCGCGCTATCTCAGCCATGTCAACGAGCATGGCGCGCCGACCCGTGCCATGTGGACCGATCTCGTCTTCAACCTGATCGTGCTGGCCATCGCCTCGGCCGATGCGACGAGCTTCTTCTTCATCCTCGCCGTGTCGAACTGCGGCTACATCATCTTCAACTTCCTCAACCTCAACGCCGGCTGGATCCATCGTATCGACAACGGCCATATCGCGCGGCCGTGGAAGGCACCGAGCTGGCTGCTCGGCGTCGGTGCGATCTTCGCCTATGTCAATGCGATCTTCATGGGTGCCGGTGCCAAGGTGTGGAACCCGATGGCGCTGTGGGCCGGGCTGATTACGGCTGCCCTGATCATCCCGGTGTTCTGTTACCGGCATTATATCCAGGACGGCGGCAAGTTCCCCGACCATATGATGGCGGACCTCGGCATGACGGGTGCCGACCTCTCGGTCAAAAAGGCGGGAATGCTGCCCTATCTGACGCTGGTCGCCGGTGTCGTGGTGATGCTGCTCGCCAACTGGTTTTTCGTCATCTGACCAGGGTCTTTGAACGGGCGCCGATCAGCGCCCGTTCCGCATCCTCCCTGCGATCTCAATCCATCCCGGCGAAAGCCGGGATGGATTTTTTGTTGTTTGCTTCCCTGCCCATTGCGCGGCGCCCGGCGTGCGAATATGCTTGTTGTACGATCGTTCAACAAGCATATTCGAGAAGCCTCGATGCCGTGCAATCCCCGCTACGAAATCCTGTTCGAGCCGATGCGGATCGGGCCCGTCACCGCGCCGAACCGCTTCTATCAAGTGCCGCACGCCAGCGGCATGACCAACGCGCTGCCGCGGGTGCGCGCCGCCTTTCGCGAGGCCAAGGCCGAGGGCGGATGGGGCGTGATCTGCACCGGGGCCTGTTCGATCGACCCAACCTCGGACGACACGCCACTGCCTTTCGCCACGATGTGGGACGACAACGATATCCGCGCGCATGCGCTGATGACGGAGGCGGCGCACCGCCACGGCGCCCTTGCCGGCGTGGAACTATGGCACGGCGGCGCATCGGTCATGAACAGGACAAGCCGCCTGCCGCCGCTGTCACCATCCGGGATTCCGTGGATGGCCACACATGTCGGCTTCATGGGCAATCTGCGGCCGAAGACGATGGACAAGGCCGACATACGCGAGTTCTTGAGGTGCCAGGCCGAGGCGGCGCGCAAGGCGCGCAGGGCTGGCTTCGACATCGTCTATGTCTATGCCGGCATGGGCTATCTCGGCTACGAGTTCCTGCTGCCGGAATACAACCATCGCACCGACCAATATGGCGGACCGATCGAGAACCGGGTGCGCTTCGTGCGCGAGATGATCGAGGTCACCAAGGACGCTGTCGGCAAGGATTGCGGCGTCGCCTTGCGGGTAAGCCTCGAGGAATTGCGCGGCCGGCCCGGTCGCAACCAGCCCTCGGAAGCGCACGAGCTGATCGAGCTGCTCGCCGACCTGCCCGACCTGTTCGACGTCAAGATGGATTCCAGTCCGACCGACTGTTCGGCGTCGCGTTTCACGGGGGAAGGCAGCCACGAGCCGGTGATCGATTTCGTCAAGTCGCTGACGAAGAAGCCGGTGGTCGGCGTCGGCCGCTTCACCTCTCCCGACACCATGGTCTCGCAGATCAGGCGCGGCGTGCTGGACTTCATCGGCGGCGCGCGCCCGTCGATCGCCGACCCCTTCCTGCCGAACAAGATCCGGGAGGGCCGCGAGGCTGAAATCCGCGAATGCATCGGCTGCAACATCTGCATTTCGAGCTGGCATGACGGCGTGCCGGTGCGCTGTACCCAGAACCCGACCGCAGGCGAAGAGTGGCGGCGCGGCTGGCACCCCGAACGCGTCGAGCGCGCCGATAAGCCTGAGCGGATCCTGATTGTCGGCGGCGGGCCGGCCGGGCTCGAATGCGCGCTCACGCTCGGCCGTCGCGGCCATGAGGTGATGCTCGCCGACAGCAGCCGGTCCTTCGGCGGGCGGCTGACCTTCGAGAAGACGCTGCCCGGCCTCTCGGCCTGGAACCGCGTCGTCGACTACCGGCTCGGGCGCCTCGACGAGATGAGCAACGTCTCGCTCTATCCCGAGAGTCCCATGGGCGCGGACGAGATCATCGCCCTGGCACCGGACCGCGTGGTGCTGGCGACCGGCGCGCGCTGGACCGATATGCTCTACTCCTCGCTGGAGATTCCGGTCGGCCGGCTCGACCGTCCCGATGTGCTGACCCCCGACGACGTTGCCGGCGGCCGGCTTCCTCAGGGGCCCACCTTGGTTTTCGATTTCGACAACTATTACATGGGCGGCGTTCTCACTGAACATCTGGCCGCGCGGGGCATCCCGGTCAGCTACGTGACGCCAGCGGGCCAGGCGTCCGCATGGACGATCATGACCAATGAGTTGCCGCTGGTGCATCGGGCGCTGGCACGGCGCAAGGTGCCGGTGACCACGCTGCATCTCCTAAAGTCCTTCGACGGCGAGACGGCGATACTGGCGCATCTATTCACCGGTGAGGAGACTCGCGTCGCCTGCCGCTCGGTGTTGATCGTCGGGCTGAGATTGCCGCGCAATGAGCTGTTCGAGACACTGACCGAACGGGCGGACGAGCTTGCGGCGGCCGGCATCCGCAGCGTCGATCGTGTTGGCGACGCACTGGCCCCGGGCGCCATTGCGCACGCTGTGCACAGCGGCCACAAGCTTGCTCAGGAGATCGGTGCAAAAATCCGCTGGCAGCCCTACCGCCGCGACACGCCGATCGTCGACGCGGTGGCGGATTTCGATATGCGCACAGCTGCCGAATAGAGCGAAACGGTTTTCCGTTCGGAATTGCGTCAAACAAGGAGTTCTAGAGAACCATGGAGCGCATCACGGCACGTCGCAGACCCGGCCGCCCGCAGCGCGAGATCGGCGGCATCGAACAGCGGCCATGGAAACAGCTGACACGGTCCTATGCGCCGATCGAGATCCTGTCGGCCGACCAGGTGCGGACGATCCACGAAATGGGCCTCACCATCCTCGAAGAGATCGGCATGCGGGTGCTGCAACCGCAGGCGCGCCAGTTCTATCGCGCGGCTGGCTGCGATGTCGACGAAGGCGAGATGCGGGTGCGCTTCGACCGCGCCATGGTCATGGAGCGCGTCGCCATGGCGCCGTCATCCTTCGAACTGCGCGCCCGCAACCCGCAGAAGAATGTCAAGGTCGGCGGACGGCACTGCATCCTGTCGTCAGTGGGCGGGCCGGCCTATGTCATGGACAATGATCGCGGCCGCCGTCCCGGCACCTATGCCGAGATGTGCGACTACTTGAAACTCATCCAGTCGTTCAACGTGCTGCACCAGGAGGGCGGCGGGCCGTTCGAGCCGCTCGACCTGCACCAGAACACGCGCCATCTCGATCTCTACTATGCCGAGATCACCTTGCTCGACAAGAACTGGCAGCCGCAGGCGCTCGGCCGCGGACGCGCCATCGACGCGCTGGAGATGGTGGCGATCTCGCTCGGCACGACGCGCGAGAACCTCGCGCAGGAGATGCCGGTGTTCACCGGCATCATCAACACCAATTCGCCACTGCAGCTCGACGAGCCGATGGCCGAAGGGCTGATCGCACTGGCCGAGCATGGCCAGGTCAATGTCATCACGCCGTTCACGCTCGCCGGCGCGATGAGCCCGGTGACGCTCGCCGGGGCGCTGTCGCAGCAGCATGCCGAGGCGCTGGCCGGCATCGTGTTGACCCAGATCGTGCGACCCGGGGTGCCGGTGATGTATGGCGGCTTCACTTCCAATGTCGACATGAAGACCGGAGCGCCGGCCTTCGGCACGCCCGAATACACGCAAGCCGCGCAGATCACCGGCCAGCTATGCCGGCTGATCGGCGTGCCGTTCCGCTCGAGCAATGTCACCGCCGCCAATTCAGTCGACGCGCAGGCCGCCTATGAGAGCGCGATGTCGCTGTGGGGGTGCCTGATGGGTGGCGCCAACCTGGTGCTGCACGCCGCCGGCTGGCTCGGCGGCGGGCTCACCGCATCGTTCGAGAAGCTGGTCATCGATGCCGAGATGCTGCAGATGATGTGCGCCTATTTCGAACCGCCGGTGGTGGATATCGACACGCTGGCACTGGAAGCCGTGCGCGAGGTCGGTCCGGCCGGACACTTCTTCGGCGCGGCGCACACGATGCAGCGCTACGAGCGCGCCTTCTATTCGCCGCTGGTGTCCAACTGGGACAATTACGACACATGGATGGAGCGCGGCCAGGTGACGGCGCGCGAGCGGGCCAACGTCATCTGGAAGCGCATGGTCGCCGAATACGAACAGCCGCCGATCGATCCCGGCATCGACGAGGCGTTGCGCGACTATATGGAACGCCGCAAGCGCGAGGGCGGCTCACCGCTGAACTAGGCGCCCCGCAAAGGCCCGACCTGTGCCTCCAGCATTTCAAAGCCGGCGGCTTCGGCGGCCTGTGGCGTCACGACGCTTTCGTCGAGACACCATTCGAGCCAGAGCCCGTCGACCAGGGCGATGAAATTGCGCGCCAGCGCCGGCGCATCGACATCCCTGCCGCGCGGCTTTGCGACCGCCGCGATGTCCTCCGCGAGTTCCGCCCGATAGGCGTCGTAGAGTTCGCGATGCGCCGCCTTGAGACGCGGGTTGACGGCAATTTCGCCCCACAGCGATAGCCAGATCAGCAGGTTGTCGCGGCTGAAATAATCGGGCGAGAAATTGGAGTGCACCAGGGCAGCGAGCGCTGCCTGCGGCGGCCAGTCCGAAGTCTCGGCGCGGCGGCGCTTGGCTTCGGCAATCTGGTTGTTGACGCTGGCATAGAGCGAGGATTTGTAGACCTCGACCAGCAACCCATCGAGGCTTTCGAAGTGATGGTTGATAAGGCCACGCGAGACGCCGGCCTCCTTGCAGATGCGATCGATGGTGAAGGCGCCGATGCCGCCCACCGACAGGCATCGCGTCGCCGCCTCGATCAGCATGGAGCGGCGCACATCGGCCTGTTCGCGGCTGAAGCGCGGCGGCGATTTCTTGGCGCCGCGCTTCTTTCTGGCAGTTGCTGGTTGGGCTTCCGTCATGGGCTCCAGCTAATCGATTGCGGCCAAACTGTCCACTTGCCGCCGGTCACACCCGCTTCTTGAACAGCACCGGATTGGGGTGGCCGTCGGGATAGATGACCGGCTCGAAATCCGTCTTGTGGATGACGACCAGCGGCTGGTGGCAGATGAAGACGAACCCGCCGGACTGCTCCATCAGATCCTCCATCCGGTTGGACAGCGCGACGCGCTTCGCCGGATCGCTTTCCGCCACCAACTGCTGATAGCTGGTCTCGAATTCAGCACTGTCGAAGCCGGACCAGTTGTAGGCGCCGATCTGGTCGGGGCGGAACCAGACCAGGTTTTCGGACGGATCGACGCCACCGGCGAAGTCCATCAGCGCCAGATCGACGTTCTTGTAGCCATCGCCTTGCGTCTTGTCGCCGACGCCCCAGAATGCGGCCTCGTCGTAAGGCTGGATCTCGACCTTGATGCCGGCCTGTTCGAGACTGGCCTGGATGATCTGCGCCGTCGCCGTGCGGATGGAATCGTTCATCACCGTCAGCGTCAGCGACAGATTACTGACACCGGCTTCGGTGAGCAGCGCGGCGGACTTTTCATAGTCCGGCGCCGCAATCAGGTTGCTGGCGCGCGCGAATTTGGTGCCAGGCTGCACGACGCCCGTGGAGCGCTTGGTGAGGTCATCATAGACACCGGTGAGTATCTGCCCGACATCGACACCGTATTGCACGGCCTGCCGCACCTTGAGGTCCTTGAGACGTGGGCTCAGCATGTTGATGGTCAGCCAGACATAACGGGTCGACTGCGCCTCGATCACCTTGGTGTTGGCGGGCGGACTGGCCTTGACCGCCTTGGTCGCCGAAATGGCGATCTTTGTGTAGTCGAAGGCATCGGCTTCATAGGCAAGCTGCGCCGCCTGGTCGTCAGCGACGATGTAGATTTCGACCTTGCCGAAATCCGGCTTCGGGCCCGGCCAGTCAGGATTGGCGGTGAGCGTCACCTTCTGCTTTTGCTGCCAGTCGGAGAAGAGATAGGGACCGCAGGTTGCCGGTGGCTCGGTGGTGAACTTGCCGCCCGCCTTCTCGGTACCGGCGCGGCTGATGATGTGGCCGCCATAGTAAGGCAGGCTGGTGACGAAGATCGGCTGGTACGGGTCCTTGAGATGGATGATGCCGGATCTGGCATCGACCACTTCGACGCGGTCAAGCTTTTCGAACTGATAAGCCCAGGGCGACGACAGCTTCGGATCGGCGATGCGCTCGTAGGAGAATTTCACGTCCGCGGCGGTGACGGGACCAAGGCCTTTCGACCATTTCAGCCCGTCGATCAGCGTGAAGGCAATCGTCTTCGGATCCTTCAGCTCAAGCGTCTGCGCCCCCCACAGCGACCATGGCGAACCTTCCCGGAGATCACCGAGACGGTTCAGCGACACATAGATGCCGCGCATGATGACGTCCTCGATGCCGCCGATCATGAAGGCGGGGTCAAGCGTCTGCAAATCGCCATCCATGCGGATGCGCAGCGTGTCGCCATCGGCCGACCAGGCGAAACCCGGCTTCATCGCCAGCCCGGCCCCCAGCGCGCCGGCCGCTTTCAGGAATGCACGTCTGTCCATGTTCCATCGTGTCATGTCAGTTTCCCCTTTGGTTTGCGGAAGCGCGTGAGAAGGCTTCCCGTTCTTGCCCGCCGGTCTCCAGCGGGAAATGGCAGCGCACCATCCGGTCGGCGCCCATCGGTCGATAGGCCGGTGCCTCGGTCTTGCAGCGATCGCGCGCGATCGGGCAGCGCGTGTGGAACTCGCAGCCCGGTGGGCGCCGGAAAACGCTCGGGATTTCGCCGGTGACGGCAGGATTTTGGCTGCGCCGGCGCGGGTCGGGCACCGGTTCGGACTGGATCAGCGTCGCGGTGTAGGGATGCATGGGCGCGGAGAACACGTCCCGCGTCGGTCCGGTCTCGACCAGCCGGCCGAGATACATGATGGCCAGCCGGTCGCTGACATGGCGGATCATTGCCAGATTGTGGGTGACGATCATGGCGGCGAAACCGAGCTCGCGCTTCAACTCGCCGATCAGGTTGAGCACGTCGCCCTGCACCGAGACATCGAGGCCGGCGGTCGGCTCGTCGGCGAGCAGCAGATGCGGTTTCATCGCCAGCGCCCGGGCGACGCCGACGCGGCGCGCCTGGCCGCCGGACAGCTCATGCGGAAAGCGGTCGACGAAGGACGCCGGCAGCCCGACCAGCGCCAGCAGCGCCCTGGCCGCGGCGCGGCGGTCCGGCATCGGCACGCCCTGAATGATCTGCGGCTCGGTCAGCAGTGTGCCGATACGCAGGCGTGGACTGAGCGACGCCACCGGATCCTGGAACATCATCGCCGAGTGCCGGCGCATGGCGCGGAAATCGGCCGGCGTCTGTACCTCCCTGCCCTCGAAGACGATGCGGCCCGCAGCCGCGCGCACCAGCCCGAGAATGGTGCGGGCAAGCGTCGTCTTGCCGGAACCGGACTCGCCGACCAGACCCAGTGTCTCGCCGGGCATCAGCGACAGCGTCACGCCGTCGATGACATTGAAGCTCGGCAACGGGAACGGGTTGATCAGGCGGCTGAACAACCCGTTGCGGGCGAAAGTCACCGACAGGTCCTCGACAGCGAGCAGCGGGCTCATGGCATCACCGCATGACAGCGCGCGACATGGGAGGCGGAGAGCTTCACCAGCGGTGGCGCGACTGAGACGCATGGCGCAAAGGCACGGTCGCAGCGTGGTGCGTAGACGCATCCGGATGGCGGCTGGGTGAGGTTTGGCGGCGTGCCGGGGATGGTCGGCAGCCTCTCCAGCCTTTCATGGAAGCGGGCCGGATCGCAGGCGAGCAGCGCTTGCGTGTAGGGATGCCTCGCATCGTGGAAGATCGCGTCGACCTCGCCGCCCTCCACCACCTCCCCGGCATACATGACATAGACCCGGTCGCAGAGCTCGGCGATGACGCCGAGATGGTGCGAGACGACGATGATGATGCCGTTATATTCGCGCCTCAGTTCGCGCAGCAGATGGATGATCTGCGCCTCCATGGTGACATCGAGCGCGGTCGTCGGCTCGTCGGCGATGAGCAGGCCGGGATCGGTCAGCAAGGCGGCGGCAATGGCCACGCGCTGGCGCATGCCGCCGGAGAGTTCGTGCGGATAGCAGTCCATCCGCCGTTCCGCATCGGCGATGCCGACGCGGCCAAGCATGGCGGCGATGCGGGACCGCTTCTGCGCGCGACCGAGATCCTTGCGGTGGTGCTGGAAGTCGACAAGCTGGTCACCGATGGTCAGCACCGGGTTGAAGGCCGTCATCGGATCCTGGCTGACCAGCGCGATCTCGTCGCCGCGCAGCAGGCGCTGGCGATGGGCGTCGAGCTTGGCGAGATCAACGCCGTTGTAGCTGATCGACCCGTCGATGCGGGCATTGGCCGGCAGCAGGTTTGCCAAGGCGGTGACCAGCGTGGACTTGCCGCAGCCGCTCTCGCCGACAATGCCGATCACCTCGCCTGGATGCGCTTCGATGTCGACATGGCGCAACGCGTGCACCGCGCCATGTGGCGTCTCGTAGCGGACGCTGAGATCGCTGGCGGCGAGCGAACCGCTCATGCCGGCCTCCGCAACTGCAGGCGCGGATCGAGATAGTCGCGCAGACCCTCGCCGAGGAAGGTGAAGCCGAGCGTTGCCAGCACCAGCGGCAGCCCACCGAAGATGACCATGAACGGTGCCGAGCGGATGCTGGTGTAGCCGTCATAGAGGATAGAGCCCCAGGACGGCGTCGGCGGCCTGACGCCAAGGCCGAGGAAGCTCAAGCCCGCCTCGACCATGATGACGACCGGAATGTCCATCGACAGCAGGATGATCAGCGGGCCGACGACGTTGGGCAGAAGGTGGATGAAGATGATGCGCGCCGGGCTGGCGTCGAGCAGGCGCTCGGCGAGGATGTAGTCGCTGTTCTTCAGCGCCAGCGTCTGCGCCCGGATCAGCCTGGCATAGCTCGGAAAGGAAGTCGCAGCGATGACGATGATCAGCGTGCCCGTGCCGGCGCCGAGCACGGTGATGATGGCGAGCGCGAACATGATCATCGGCAGCGAATTCAGGCTGTCGAAGCTCAGCACCAGCATGGCGTCGAGCCAGCGCGGCCCGTAGCCGGCGATCAGCCCGAGCATCAGGCCGATCGCACCGGCTATGGCGACGGAGACCATGGCGATCGTCAACGCCGTGCGCGCGCCGTAGATGACGCGCGACAGGAGATCGCGGCCGAGATGATCGGTACCGAACCAGTGCTCGACGGATGGTGGCTGCAGCTTGTGCAGGACATCGATCTTGACCGGCGAATAGGGCGCCAGCCACGGCGCGAAGACGGCGGTGACGAGGAAGCCGATGACCAGGATCAGCGCCACGCCGGTGAACGGATCGGCAAGCAGCGCACGCAGCAGCGGAAACCGTTGCCGATCCGGAACGGACAGCGAGGCGTCAGCCACGGAAGACATCGCGCACCCTCGGATCGAGCCGCGCGATCAGGAGATCGGCGGCTATGGTGATGGAGACGTAGATGGCGGTCATGATCAGCACCGTGCCCATGACGACCGGATAGTTGCGGGTGTTGACGGCGTCCGTGATCAGCTTGCCGATGCCGGGCCGCGCGAACACCGCCTCGACGAAGACGGCGCTGGACAGGATGCTGCCGAGACCGACGGCGACCAGCGAGATGGTCGGGATGACGGCGATGCGCAACGCGTATTTGGAAACGATCTTCCACTCCGGCAGGCCGAAGGAGCGGGCGGTGCGAATGTGCGGTTCGCCCATCACCTCCATCATCGAGGCGCGCACCATGCGGGCGATGTAGCCGATCCAGCCGAGCGCTATCGCCGCCGCCGGCATGACCAGCGCCTTGGCCTGGCTGACGATGTCACCGGCCTCGCCGGCGCCGATGGCCGGCAGCCAGCGCAGCGTGACGGCAAAGAGCAGCAGCGAATAGATGGCGACGACGAAGGACGGCACGGCGATGACGCCGACCGAGAGCACGCCGATGACGGCATCGGCAAGCGTGCCGCGCCGCATCACCGACAGGCAGCCGAGCGGAACGCCGATGAGAAGCGCGACCGCGAGCGCGGTGAGCCCGAGGATCAGCGTGTTCGGCAGCGCCTCCATGACGAGCGTGGAGACGGGCCGGTTCGACCAGACGTCGTAGCCGAGATTGCCGGTCAGGGCGTTGCGGAAGAATTCGACGATCTGCCACCACACCGGCTGGTCGAGACCCATGCGCTCGATCAGCAGCCGCTTCAGTTCCGGCGTGGCGCGGGGACCGAGCGCCACGGTTGCCGGATCGCCGGGTACCAGGAAGGCGGCCGCATACATGGCGACCATGACGAGGACGAGGATCAGGAGGCCGAGACCGATGCGCTTCACTGCATATGCAAGCATGGTCTCCCTCCCCTCTCCCTAGAGCATGATGCCGAAAAGTGTGAAGCGGTTTTCGGACGACATCATGCTCTATCTCTTTGATTTAGAGCTGGATTCAGATTTCAGGTCGACTCGACCTGAAATCATCCGGCTCTATGCGAAATCGCGCCTGATGCGTCGCGTTGCCGAGGCGCTGTGGACGAGCCTGCCCCGTTCTCGGGCCTCGAGCCGCCAACTCAGGTTGAAATGCGTTTCATCGGATGTCAGCTCGGTTACCGCCATGGCCTCGGTGTCGGCATCGCCGCTGGCAATGGCCCAGCGGTATTCGGTGACGAGCCTGGCCGACAGCGGATCGTCGGCGCGGATGCTCATCGTGTCGCTGTTGGCCGAGGAGACGGTGATGGTGCGATCGTCGTAGCGCTTGCGGCCATGGTCGGAACTCAGCGCGATGGTCTGCATGCCGCTGCCGACATCGTCGGTGACGATGCGGCGATCGAAACCGTCGTCCAGGGTCGTTGTCGGCACCGGCGGCGCGGTTTCGGCAGGCTCGAAGCGGGCGTCGCGATCGCGCGGCGACGGCGGGCGCACGGGAAGCATCACCGCGCTGTCGCCACTGGCAACCGACAGCGTCGACAGTTTCGGCTGCGGCCACAGGATCGGCCAGTGCTGGTTGGCCAGCGCCAGCCGGATGCGATGGCCCTTCGGCACGGTACGGGCGAAATCGTTGAGCTTCAGCCGCACGCGGAACGGCGTTCCGACCGGACAGGGCGTCGGACGCTCATGGCTGTCGCGGTGGCTGAGGTTGAGCACGCCATAGGTCATCAGCGCCGAAGTGCCGTCGGGATAGACGTCGCAGAGGCGGGCGGCAAGGTTGACATGCGGTTGGTCGACGCTGACGAGCAGATCCAGTTCCGGCGCGCCGAGCAGGGTCAGGTCGCCGTCGAGGGGCGAGGTGTCGAAGCACAGCGCCAGGCCGTCCTCGCGGCGCTGGTCGATGGCCATGTCCGGACAGGAGCCGCCATAACCGCCCCAGCGGCCGCAGTCGCGCCCGGCGCTGGCCGGCGAGCGCACCGAAAGCGTGGCACCCGGCGCTGGTTCTCTGCTCAGCCCGGCCGCGTTCAGGTGCAGAACACGGCGTTCGATGCGCGGCGACGGCCATTGCTCCTCGGCGGCCCAGCTGCCGGCATGATCCGGGAGGTAAAAAGGCTGCGGTCGCTCCTCCCCGGTAATCCAGACCCGGTAGAGCGGCTCATCCATGATGCCGGTGTCTTCGCCGCACAGCCAATGGCGCCACCAGCGCAGCGCCTCCTGCAGATAGCCGATCAACGGCCCCGGTGCACCGCGACAGGGATAGGCATGCGACCACGGACCGACGATGCCAAGCTTGGGTCCGGGCAGATGCTCGAGCAGGCGCGGCACGAAGTTGGAATAGCTGTCCTCCCAGCCGCACACGGCCATGACCGCGCATTCGATCGCCGCATGATCTTCGCAGATCGAGCCCTGACGCCAGTAGTCGTCGCGGCGCTGGTGCGCGAGCCAGATTTCCGACAGCGAGCTTGTCGCCTCAAGACGGCTGAGCCACATGGCGCGCCAGGCGTCGCCGACGATCTGCGGATCGGGAGCCATCGCCTTCTTCACCAGCATGAAGTTCGACCACATCTCCTGCTCGGTGAGCAGCGCGCCACCCATATAGTGGATGTCGTCGGCGTAGCGGTCGTCGGTGGCACAGTTGGTGATGATGGCCTTCAAGGCCGGCGGCCGTCGCGCAGCAACCTGCAGCGCGTTGAAGCCGCCCCAGGAAATGCCGGTCATGCCGACATTGCCATTGCACCAGGATTGCGCGGCCAAATGGGCGATGATCTCGCAGGCGTCTTGCTGCTCGCGGGGCAAGTACTCGTCGGCCAGATCGCCATCGGAATCGCCCGAGCCCCTGATATCGATGCGGGCGCAGGCAATGCCGTGCCCGGCAAGCCAGGGATGGATGTCGATGTCACGCGCCACGGTGCCGTCACGGCGGCGATAGGGCACCATTTCGACGACGACAGGCACCTTGGCGTCGGTACGCGGGCGCCACAAAGTGGCGGCTATGCGGGTGCCGTCGGCCAGCGTGA
Source organism: Mesorhizobium sp. Mes31 (assembly GCF_024519675.1). NCBI lineage: Bacteria > Pseudomonadati > Pseudomonadota > Alphaproteobacteria > Hyphomicrobiales > Phyllobacteriaceae > Mesorhizobium > Mesorhizobium sp. Mes31. The sequence goes on from NZ_JALJRL010000003.1 coordinate 68,430, forward strand.
TCCAGAGCGGATCGACGGTTTCGACGGCAAAGGGGAACTCGGTTCGTACCACGGCAGGTACCCGTTAAATCGCCTTGTTGAACGTTCGTACAACAAGGCGATTTAACGCGCAATCCCGCTTCGCGCTTTTTGGCGCCGCATACCATTCACGGTCGGTCGGACCGATGAGAGACCGGGTTATGAATCATTGGAAGAGACCGCAAAATTTGCGGGCCGGACAGTACCGTCCGGCCCGCGCTATTTATTCGGCAGCCAGCGCCAGTTGCGGCCTTTCGGCAGGCAACTCTGGTTCAGGCGTCTGTTCCGTATCCACCGCCTTCTTGGGTTCCCGCCCAAAGAACAGGGCATAGCCCGCCGGCAGCACCAGGATGGTCAGCACGGTGGCAACGAGGATGCCGCCCATCATGGCGTAGGCGAGCGGACCCCAAAAGACAGCGCGCGAGATCGGGATCAGCGCCAGCACCGCCGTCATCGCCGTCAGCACGATCGGCCGGAAACGCCGGACGGCCGAGCCGATGATCGCTTCGGAGCGGTCCATGCCTCTGGCGATGTCCTGGTCGATCTGGTCGACCAGGATGATCGAATTGCGCATGATGATGCCGAGCAGCGCAATGACGCCGAGGATGGCGACGAAGCCGAACGGCGCGCCGCTGATCAGCAGTGCTGCAGCCGCACCGATGATGCCGAGCGGACCGGTGGCCAGCACCAGCATCGCCTTGCCGAAATTCTGCAGCTGTATCATCAGCAGAACCACGATGATGGCGAGCATGACCGGCGCCTTGGCGGCGATCGACGCCTGGCTTTCCGCCGAATCCTCGGCGCCGCCCTGGATCTCGATCTTGTATCCGGGCGCCAGGCCATCGCGCAGGCCCTGCATGTCCTTGTACATCTTGGTGACGACGTCGTTTGACTGCACGCCGTCGGGCAGCGTCGCCCGCACGCTGATGGTCGGCAAGCGGTCACGGCGCCATTCGATGCCTTGCTCCAGCACCGGCACCACCTTGGCCACCTGCGACAGCGGCACGAAGCCGCCGAAATCGGTCGGGATGTAGACGGAGTCGACCGAGGACAGCAGGCTGCGGCTGGCATCCGGCTCGCGGGCAACGATGGACACCGTCTCCTCGCCGTCACGGAAGTCGTCGAGCGGCGCGCCCGACATTGCTGTCTGCAGCATCTGGCGGATGCGCTGCGAGGTGACGCCGAGCGCACGGGCGCGATCCTGGTCGATGACCAGCTTCATCGCCGGCACCGGCTCCAGCCAGTCGTCATGCACGGCGCCGAGCAGCGGATCCTCGCGGAACTTCGCCTTCACCTGATCGGCGATGCGGCGTACCTCCTGGCGATCCGGACCCATGACGCGCATCTGCACCGGCCAGCCGGTCGGCGGCCCGAGGAACAGGCGGTCGACCTTGGCGCGGATGGAGGGGAAATCCTCGGCCAGGACGGCGCGCAGCTTGACGATCAGCCTTTCGCGCGCCGGCTCGTCATTGGCCATGACCAGCATCTGGGCAAAGTTCGGATTGCGCAGCTGCTGATCGAGCGGCAGGAAGAAGCGCGGCGCGCCTTCGCCGATATAGGTGGCGATGAAGCGCTTGTCCTTGTCGTCCATCATCTTGGCCTCGAGCGCCTTGGCCTGTGTCTCGACCTCCTTGATGCTGGTGCCTTCCGGCAGCCAGAGATCGACGAGGATTTCCGGCCGCGACGACTGCGGGAAGAAGTTCTGCGGAATGAACTGGAACGCCCACAGGCTGGTGCCGAAGGTCACCAGCGTCATCACCAGAACGATGATGCGATGGCGCACGGCCCAGCCGACCGTGGCGCGAAGCCTGCGGTAGAAGCGCGTGTCGAAGACGTCATGATGGCTGCCGGCATGCTTGCGCTGCTTGAGGATCATGTTGCCGAGCCATGGCGTGAAATAGACCGCGACGAACCAGGACACGACCAGCGCGATGCCGACGACGTAGAACAAGGTGCGCACATATTCGCCGGCCGTCGAAGCGGCGAAGCCGACAGGGATGAAGCCGGCGGTGGTGATCAGCGTGCCGGTCAACATCGGGAAGGCGGTCGAGGAATAGGCGAAGCTTGCCGCCTCGATCTTGACCAGCCCCTCCTCAAGTTTGCGCTCCATCATCTCGACGACGATCATGGCGTCGTCGACCAGCAAGCCAAGCGCGATGATCAACGCGCCGAGCGAGATACGCTGCAGGTCGATGCCGAGCTCGTACATGATGGCGAAGGTGGCTGCCAGAACCAGCGGAATGGCGATGGCGATGACCAGGCCCGAGCGCCAGCCGATCGACAGGAACGAAACGACAAGCACGATCAGCAGCGCTTCGCCGAGCGCATGCATGAATTCGGCCACCGCATCCGTGACAACTCCCGGCTGGTCGGAAATCTGGTCGACCGAAACACCATAGGGCAACGTCTCTCCAAAGCGCTTGTAGGTCGCCTCGACGTCCTTGCCGACATCGGTGACCTTGAAGCCCTTGGCCATGACGACACCAAGCTGCACGCTGTCATGACCGTTGAAGCGGTATTTGCGCTGGAAGGGATCTTCCAGTCCTGAGGTGACGGTGGCGATATCGCCCAGCCGTGTGACCTGACCGCCGGCGCGCAAGCGCAGATTGCGGATGTCCTCGACCTTGCTGACGTCGCCCTCGACCGAGATGCGCACCGAGTTGGTGCCGGTATCGACGGACCCGGCCGGGTCGACATTGTTCTGTCCCTTGATCGCGTTCTGTAGATCGACAAGCGTCAGGCCGCGTTCGGCGAGCGCCTTGGACGAAACGTCGATGTAGAGCTTTTCCGGCTGGTCGCCGATGATCACGGCCTTCTCGACGCCTGGCGTCGTCAGCAGCATGTCGCGCGCCTGGATGGCGAATTTCTTCAACTCGGGATAGCTGAAGCCGTCGCCGCTGATCGAATGCAGGGTGATGAAGGTGTCGCCGAACTCATCGTTGAAATAGGGGCCGAGCAGGCCTTGTGGCAGATCGCCTGCGATATCGCCGACCTTCTTGCGCACCTGGTAGAAGGCATCCTTCACCTCTTCGGCGTTGGTGTCGCCCTTGATCTGAACCGTGATGATGGCGCTGCCGGCGCGGGTGAAGGAGCGCACGAAGTCGAGATGCGGCGTCTCCTGCAACGTGCGTTCGATCTTGTTGACGACCTGATCTTCCATCTCCTGGATCGAGGAGCCCGGCCAGATCGCCTGGACGACCATCACCCGGAAGGTGAAGTCGGGATCTTCCTTCTGGCCCATGCGCATCAGGCCGAGCGCGCCGGAAATGATGATCAGGCCGAACAGGAACCGCGCAATGGCGGGATGGCCGATCGCCCAGCGTGACAGGTTGAAGGGCCGCTTCTCGTCCGTGGAATTGGTCATGATGGTGGTTCCATCTGTTTGGCAACAAGATCGAGGTTCGGTAGTGGCTTCCGGGCGGCAAGGCTCTCCGAGCGGAGAAACACTCATCGCGGTGGGACGCGAAAATCGATGTGGGGGTTACATCAACCGAGCGTCTCGGATCGGGCGCCTGCCGCCCGGAAACCAGCGGCTGCGGGAACGCGCAGCCGGTTGTCTGTCGTCAGCGCAACTGCTTGGTGTCGCTGCCATCGCCTGCCGCGGAGGCGGACTGCAGCACCGTGTCGGCAGCGAGCTTCACTTTCAGGTTCTCGGTCATGAACTGCGTGCCGGCCGCGACCACGACATCACCAGGTTTCAGACCTTCGGCGACACGCACGCCATCGGCGGCGAACTTGGCGACCTTGACCGGGCGGGCATGAACGGTGTCGGCGCCACGATCGACGGTCCAGACGATCGACTGGCTGCCTTGCTCGGCCAGCGCGCTCAGCGGGATCGACACGAGTTGCCGCTCATTGGCCGCCGAAGCTTCAATGTTGGCGGTCATGCCGAGAAGCACGCGCGGGTCGTTGGGCAGGCTGACGCGGACGGCAAAGGTGCGCGACTGCGGATCGGCACTGCCGGCGACTTCGCGAACCTTGCCATCAAGTGCCAGCGCGTCGTCGGACCAGAAGCCGGCCTTGACGATCTTGCCCGGCTTGAATTCGGCGATTTCCATTTCCGGCACCGCGATCAGCACTTCCTTCTCGCCGTCGACGGCGACGGTGACGACCGGCGTGCCGGAGCCAACCACCTGGCCGACGTCGGCGTTGACCGCCGTGACGATGCCGTCCCTGTCGGCCTTGAGATCGGTATACCCGACCTGGTTCTTGGCCTGATCAAGCGAGGAGCGGGCGGAATCGCGGGTGGCGACGGCCTGGTCATAGGTCAGCGTCGCCTGTTCGAGCTGCGATTTCGGCGCAAAGTTCTTGGCAAAAAGCTGCTCGGCGCGCTTGCGCGCAAGTTCGACGGTCTCGACCTGCCGCTCGGCGGCATCGAGAGCAGCCTGCGCACTCTTGACCGAAAGGTCGTAGTCGGAGGCATCGATGCGGGCGAGCACGTCGCCGGGCGCCACATGCTGACCGATGTCGACAAGACGCTCGGTGATCTTGCCGTTGACCCGGAAAGCCAGGGCGCTCTCGGTACGGGCCCGCACCGAGCCGGAATAGGACAGCGTGCGGGTGTCATGCGCCTGGGCGATCTCGACGACCTTGACCGGGCGGATGATGTCCTTGACTTCGGCTTTCTCCTGCGAGCAGCCGGCAAGCCCGAGCGCCGCGACGATCAGTCCGGCAACTGGCAGCTTGCGAAGGATGGAAGTGGGCAAAGACATCTTGGTACTCCTGACTGGAGATGAACGGTCGACACCGGCACCCGTGTGCGGCGGCTATTTCTTCAAGGCCTTGATCGCATAGTCGATGAGGTCGTCGGGCATCGCCCGGTTGGTCTTGGCAAGGCACTGCGCGACCATCTGAGGATGGCACAGGATGACGGTGGCGGCGCCGAAGCAGCGTGACGCGACCACCGGGTCCTGTTCCCTGAACTCACCGGCCTCGATGCCATCGCGGATAACCTCCGCGAACAGGTCGTGAATGCTGTTGACGTGCTTGTCGATGACGCCCCAGTCCCGCTCGAGCGCGACGACAACCATCTCATGGACCTTCTGGTCGTCAAGCATGACCTCCAGCGTCATTTTGTACTGCGCATGCACGTAGCGGCGCAGCCGCTCCTCGGCGCTGATCGGCAGGCGGGAAATCTCGTAGGCCATCTTGTAGCTGGCACCGAGCATCCGGCCGCAGACGGCCTGGTGGATTTCGACCTTGGAGGCGAAGAAACGGTAGATATTGGCCGGCGACATGCCGAGTTCGCGCGCGATGTCGGCGACATTGGTCTTGCCGTAGCCATAGTGCCGGAACAGGCGCTCGGCGCAGTCGAGTATGCGCGTCACATTTTCCTGTCGGGCGGCGTCGGCGACTATGGTGGCGGCTTCGGACATGGCCTTCTGCTTATTTACGAGTGACGAATTTTAATTTTCGTCACTCGTAAATCGAAACAAGCGCCTTGTCAATGCGATTTCGCCGTACCTGTACGATTGGTGACAGCTGGTGACATCCAACAGACGTCACGGAGCGGCCCGAGGATGCGGGCCGCTGAAAATATTCTTGAAGGAAGCTGTCGAAGCCGTCAGGCGACCTTGGCCATCTCGCGCAGCCGGAACTTCTGGATCTTGCCGGTCGAGGTCTTCGGGATTTCGGCGAAGATCACCGCCTTCGGCACCTTGAAGCGGGCGAGCAGCGCACGACAGTGCTCGATGATCTCGGCCTCGGTCGCGGTCTTGCCGGGCTTCAGTTCGACATAGGCTATGGGCACCTCGCCCCATTTGTCATCGGGCCTGGCGACGACGCCACAAGAGGCAACGGAAGGGTGCTTGTAGAGCGCGTCCTCGACCTCGATCGACGAAATGTTCTCGCCTCCGGAAATGATGATGTCCTTGGAGCGGTCCTTGAGCTGGATGTAGCCATCGGGATGCATGACGCCGAGATCGCCGGAGTGGAACCAGCCGCCGGCAAAGGCTTCGTCGCTCGCCTTGCGGTTCTTCAGGTAGCCTTTCATGACGATGTTGCCGCGGAACATGACTTCGCCAATGGTCTCGCCATCCGCCGGCGTTTCCTGCATCGTCTCGGGGTCCATGACGGTCAGGCCTTCGAGAGCGGCGTAGCGCACGCCCTGTCGTGCCTTCCTGGCGCTGCGCTCTCCCTTTTCGAGATCGTTCCAGGCGTCATGCCATTCGTTGACCACCGCCGGGCCATAGGTCTCGGTCAGCCCGTAGAGGTGGGTGACGGCAAAGCCGGCATCAGCCATGCCGGACAGCACGGCTTCCGGCGGCGGTGCCGCGGCCGTGTTGAAGGTGACGGTCTGCGGAAACTCGCGCTTGTCTTCGTCCTTCGCATTGATCAGCACAGACATGACGACCGGTGCGCCGCACAGATGCGTGACGCCGTGATCGGCGATGGCGTCGTAGATCGGCTTCGGCCGCACCCAGCGCAGGCAGACATGGGTGCCCGCCTGAATGGCGAGTGTCCATGGAAAGCACCAGCCGTTGCAATGGAACATCGGCAGCGTCCACAGATAGACCGCATGCTTGGCCATGCCGGCATGGATGGTGTTGGTGTAGGCCATCAGGGCGGCGCCGCGATGGTGGTAGACGACGCCCTTTGGATTGCCTGTCGTACCGGAAGTGTAGTTGAGCGAAATGGCGTCCCATTCGTCGTCGGGCATCGACCATGCAAAGTCCTCGTCGCCTTCAGCGACAAACGCCTCATAGTCGGATGTGCCGATGCGCTGGCCTTTCGGAAAGGGCGCGTCGGCGGCGTATTCGGGGTCGTCATAGTCGATGACCAGCGGCTTGACCTTGGCCAGATCCAGCGCTTGTCCGACGATACCAGCGAACTCGCGGTCGACGATCAGCACCTTGGTTTCGGCATGGTCGAGCTGGAAGGCGATGACCGCCGCGTCGAGGCGGGTGTTGAGCGAATGGAGCACCGCCTTGGTCATCGGCACGCCAAAATGCGCCTCCAGCATCGGCGGCGTGTTGGACAACATGACGCTGACCGTATCGCCCTTGCCGATGCCGCGCTTGCGAAGCGCCGAGGCAAGCTTCAGCGACCGGCGCCAGAACGTGCGATAGTCCATACGCTGGCGGCCATGGATGATCGCGATATGGTCAGGATAGGTCTTTGCAGCGCGCTCCAGGTAGGTCAGCGGCGTCAGCGGCTGGTGATTGGCCGCGTTCTTGTCGAGATCCTGCTCATAAGGCTTGCCCATCCCGCCTCCCCTTAGCTTCCTGGTCGGAGACTTCTAATCACAGGCTCCAGGCCACGTCACCATCCTTGTATGCGAAGCCTGTCATACACCACAGCCGGCTTCGCCTTGATCCCGATCAACAAGAGAAAGACGTTTGCATTCTCCCGCCCGGTTTGACTTTTGTCGAAGGCCGTGAATAATGTCAGCGGAGGAGATGGCATGGCGATCCGACCAGCAGAGCAGCTGATTCACAAGGCCGCGTGGCTGTATTACGCGCATGGCCTGCGGCAGGACCAGGTTGCGAGCCAGCTTAACATTTCCCGCGCCTCGGTCGCCATGTATCTGCGCAAGGCGCGCGAGACCGGCATCGTCAACATCTCGACCTCGACCCAGCTCTTCACCGACGATGTGCTGGCGCGCAAGCTCGAGGATGCGTTGAAGCTCGATGCCGTCTGGATCGCGCCCGGGAACGACCACATCGCCGACCCCTCGATGGAAATCGCCGTGCTGGCGGCGAGCGTGTTTCTCGAACTGGTCAAGAAGGGCGACCGTATCGGCGTTGCCTGGGGCCGCACCGTCTACACGATCGCCGACATCATGTCCTATGCCGATCTGCAGGACGTCACGGTGGTGCAGCTCTGCGGCAATCTCGGAGCGCCCTATTCCTACCGGCCCGACCAGTGCACGATGGAGATCGCGCGGCGGCTCAACGCCAAGGGCCTCAATTTCTACGCGCCGCTGGTGCTGTCGACGGAAGAGCTGGCGCGCGCGCTGCGCGCCGAGCCGGTGATCCGCGAACAATTGTCGGGGATTGGCGAATGCGATCTGGCGCTGTACTCGGTCGGAGCGGTCGATGCCGACAGCCATCTGGTCAAATGCGGCGCGCTCACTTCTGACGAAATGGCGGAACTGCGCAGCCGAGGTGCCGCCGGGGTCATCGCCGGGCAGATCATCGACGCCGACGGCAAGCTGCTCGATTGCAGCTACAACCGCCGGGTGATCTCCGCCGAGCTCTCCTCGCTACGCGCCATCGACAGGCGCCTGATGGTCGTGCAGGAGGACAGCAAGTTCGAACCACTTCTCGCGGCGATCGCAGGCGGACTTTGCACGCATCTGGTGATCGGCGCACGCATGGCGCAGCGGCTGCTGGATCATGCCGGACCCGCGGCAAGCGAAAAGGCATCCTAGCAAGACCACCCTCGCCGCGCTGTCATCAAGGCGTCGCGGCTTTCCTGTTCACCACCACCAAGAAGACGGAATCGGACGAAGCGAAATGAAGAACCTTTGGAATGACGGCGACGCGGAAAAGATGGTTGCCGACTATGCCGGGAAAGGCGTCGGCGGCGACCTGGCGCTGCGCGTCTACACGACGCGGCTGCTGGGCGGCGAACCGCGGCTCGTGCTGCATGGCGGCGGCAACACCTCCTGCAAGACCAAGGCAACCGACCTCCTCGGCGATGAATGGGATGTGTTGTGCGTCAAGGGCAGCGGCTGGGACATGGCCGTCATCGAGCCGCAGGGGCTGCCGGCGGTGAAGATGGGCGCGCTGCTCAAGGCGCGCAGGCTCGACAAGCTCTCCGACGAGGACATGGTCGCCCTGCAGCGGGCGAACCTCATCGACCCATCCTCGCCCAATCCCTCGGTCGAGACGCTGCTGCACGCCTTCCTGCCGCACAAATTCGTCGATCACACCCATTCGACCGCCATCCTCGCCATCGTCGATCAGGAAGACAGCAAGCCGCTGGTGAAGACGGTGTTCGGCGACAAGATGGGTTACGTGCCCTACATCATGCCCGGCTTCGACCTCGCCAAGGCGGCGGCCGACGTCTTCGACGCCGACCCGACGGTCGAGGGCCTGATCCTCGACAAGCATGGCATCTTCACGTTCGGCGACGATGCCAGGCAAGCCTATGACCGGATGATCCACTATGTGAATGTCGCCGAGGACTATGTCGCCAAGCACGCCAAGCCGAAGGCGGCAAAGGCTGCGCTGCCGGCAAAGCTCGCCACACCGGCTTCCATCGCGCCGATGCTGCGCGGCGCCGTCGCGGTGGCGCGCGGCGAAGGCCGCTTCGACCGCATGATCAGCGATTTCCGCACCTCGGACGCCATTGTAGATTTCATCAACTCGGCCGAGATCGCCGACTATGCCGGACGCGGCGTGTCGACGCCCGATCTGTCGATCCGCATCAAGACCGGACCGATGGCGGTGCCGGCGCCCGATGCCGACAAGATCGGCGACTACAAGGCCGTGATCAAGAGCCATGTCGAGACATTCGCCAAGGATTACCGCGCCTATTTCGAAACCAACGATGCGCTCGACGACGTCAAGCGCACCATGCTCGACCCGATGCCGCGCCTGACGCTGGTGCCGGGGCTGGGCATGTTCGGCCACGGCCGCACGCTGAAGGATGCGAAGATCGCTTCCGACGTCGGCGAGATGTGGATCGAGGCGGTGCGCGGCGCCGAAGCGGTCGGCCGTTTCCATCCGCTTTCCAAGGCCGACCTGTTCCCGCTCGAATACTGGTCGCTGGAACAGGCCAAGCTCGCCTCCAACAAGCCGAAGCCGCTGACCGGCCAGGTGGTGCTGATCACCGGCGGCGCCGGCGCGATCGGCGCGGCGACGGCCAAGCTGTTCGCCGATAATGGCGCCCACGCCGTCGTCGTCGATCTCGATGCCGAAAAGGCCGCTGACGCTGCGAAGAAGGCCGGCAACAACTCGATCGGCGTCGCCGCCGACATCACCGATCCCGCGCAGGTGCGTGCCGCCTTCGACAGGGCGGTTGCCGTGTTCGGCGGCGTCGACATCCTGGTGTCCAATGCCGGGGCCGCGTGGGAAGGCCGGATCGGCGAGCTCGACGATGCGCTTCTGCGCAAGAGCTTCGAGCTCAATTTCTTCGCCCATCAGTCGGTGGCGCAGAACGCCGTGCGCATCATGCTCGAACAGGGCACCGGCGGCGTGCTTTTGTTCAACACCTCCAAGCAGGCGGTCAACCCGGGCCCGAAGTTCGGCGCCTATGGCGTGCCGAAGGCAGCGACGCTGTTCCTGTCCCGGCAATACGCGCTCGACTATGGCGCCCACGGCATCCGTTCGAACGCCGTCAACGCCGACCGCATCCGCTCAGGCCTTTTGACCGACGCCATGATCGCCAGCCGTTCGGGCGCGCGCGGCGTGTCGGAGAAGGACTACATGTCCGGCAATCTGCTTGGCCAGGAAGTGACGGCGCAGGACGTGGCGCAGGCGTTCCTGCATCATGCGCTGGCCGAACGGACCACCGCCGATGTGACGACGGTCGACGGCGGCAACATCGCGGCGGCGCTGCGGTAGGCATTTCCAATCAACAAAAAGGGCGGCCCGAGGGCCGCCCTTTGCGTTTATGTCGTGACGAAGCTTACTTGGCGTTCGGGTTAGGCATCCAGGCCGGCATCGCGACATCGGCATGGGCAAACTGCGGCAGCTTGGCCGACAGGTCTTCCATGTTCTTGATGTCCTTGTCGATCAGTTCCTTCTGGGTGATCAGCGTCGGGGGCACGATCACGTTGTGGCCGGGGTCTTCACCGGCGAGCAGTTGCGCCAGAGCACGCACCGAGACCTGGCCGACGACGGCCGGGTTGGTGGCGGCGGTCGCTGCCCAGGCGCTGTCGGGCTCGCGCATCGCGGCGATATCGGACGTCGAGATATCGGCCGAATAGATCTTGATGCCCTTGTTCATGCCGGCTTCGTCGACGGCGATCTTCACGCCCTTGGCGAATTCGTCATAGGGGGCGAACATCACCTTGATGTCGGGATGAGCCGACAGCACCGAACGCGCCTGGTTGGCGACCGAGTTGGCGATCGGATTGTCGAGCGTGCCGAACATCGCGACTTCCTTGATGCCCGAGTATTTCTTTTTCACATCGACCCAGGTCTCGTTGCGGCGATCGAGCGGCGCGATGCCGGCGACATAGACATAGCCGGCGTTCCAGCTGTCGCCATTGTCCTTGACCGCCTGTTCGAGCGCCAGGCGCGCAAGGTCGCGGTCGGACTGCTCGATCTGCGGGATCTTGGGGTTTTCGACATTGACGTCGAAGGCCACCACCTTGATGCCGGCATCGACCGCGCGCTGGGCGGCGTCCTTCATCGATTCCGTCAGGCCGTGCTGGATGATGATGCCCTGCACGCCAAGCGCGATGGCCTGATCGACCATGTCGGATTGAAGGGCGGCGTCCTGGCGGCTGTCGAGGACGCGCAGATCGATACCGAGTGCTTTCGACTGTGCCTCGACGCCCGACAGATAGGCCTGGAAGAAGTCGCCGGTCGAGAGATAGCGCACCAGCGCGATCTTGACGCCGGGCTTGTCGAACGGCGCCGGCTTGTCCGCCGCCAGTGCCGGGAACTGCATCAGCATGGTTGCGCCGGCCAGCCCGAGCGCGACCTTCCCTAGAAGTCTTCTTGTGATGTTCACCTTGTTTTCCTCCACTCTTGTTGAACCCAAAATCCTGCCCAGTCGAAAGCTATCCCCTGCCCCTGCCGGAAAGGGCAAAGGTGAAGACAAGGGCGACGACCAGAACCACGCCCTTGACGAAATCCTGCGTGTAGTAAGGCGCGTTCATCATGGTCAGGCCTTGCAGCAAGATGCCGACGAACAGCGCACCGACGGCGGTGCCGAAGGCGTTCGGCTTGGCGGCGCCGAGCACCGCGTAGCCGATGAGCGCCGCGGCGACAGCGTCGAGCAGCAGATTATTACCCGAGGCGATATCGCCGCGTCCAAGTCGGGCAGCGAGCAAAATGCCGCCGATCGAGGCAAAAACTCCTGAAATGACGTAGGCCCAGATCTTGTATGCCTTGACAGGCGCGCCGGCGAGTTCGGCGGCGCGCTCATTGCTGCCGACCGCGTACATCATCCGGCCGAAGCGGGTGTATTCGAGGAAGAACCAGATCAGCACGGCGAGCACAAGCAGCACGACGACCGACACCGGAATGAGGTTCGGGATGAAGAAATCGAAGCGGTGGCGGCCGAGCGCCAGAAAGGCGTCGCCGAACTTGCCGTTGGCGACCGAGCCATCGGGCATCGTCATGCCGGTGGCGATCGAGCGGCCTTCGGTCGGGATGCGCTGCAGGCCGACGAGCAGGAACATCATGCCGAGCGTCGCCAGGAGATCGGGCACGCGCATGTAGACGATCAGCCAGCCGTTGATCAGGCCAACGATGGCGCCGATCAGCAGGCAGACGACGACCGCGACGACCGCGTTCTGCTCCAGCACCACCATCACATAGGCCGCAGCCATCATGGCGGAGGTGGCGACCGAGCCGATCGAGAGATCAAAGCCGCCGACGACCAGAGTGGCGGTGACGCCGAGCGCCAGCACGCCGGTGATGGCGACCGACTGGAAAATGAAGACGGCACTTTGCGGCGAGACGAAACCGTCGGCGGCGATCGCGAAATAGGCGACGAGCCCGAACAAGAGGACGATGAAGCCGTAGCGAATGGCGTGGTCGCGCAGCGTCATTCAGCGCTCCCGCGCGCCGCTGCCGTTCTTACCCAACTCATAGTCTCTCCATTCCAAATTCCCATTTATCCGCCGCCACGCTCAGGCCGCGCTGTGCAACGGCCCGCCGGCCACCTCCGCCAGCAGGCGATCGAGATCGACTTCGGCGTTGCGATGTTCACCGACGATGGTCTGCTCCGACATCACCAGGATGCGGTCGGCCGTCTCCAGCGCCTCATCGAGTTCGGTGACGAACAGCAGCGTCGCGCGGCCATTGGCGCTGGCCCTCAGCTTGGCGGCGATGTCGCGCCTGGCCGAGATGTCGACGCCCTGAAACGGCTCGTCGAGGATGAACAGCGTTGCGTCCTGCGCCATCCAGCGAGCGACCATCACCTTCTGCTGGTTGCCGCCCGAGAGGGACGCCAGTTCATCCTTCTCTGAGCGACAGACGATGCCGAGTTCCTCGATCTGCCGACGCGCGGTGGCGCGTTCGAGCCGGCGCTTGAGAACGCCTAGATTCGACATTCGCCTGAGGAACGGCAGGCTGACATTGCGCTCGATGTTGAAGCCTCCAACGATGCCGCTGGTGGCGCGATCCTTGGCGACGAGGAACACGCCGGCGGCGATCGCCTCGCCCGCCGAGCCCGGCGCATAAGGTTTGCCGTTCATCGTCATGGTGCCGGCAAGCGGCTTGCGCACACCAAACAGCGTCTCGGCCAGCGCCGTCTTGCCGACCCCGACGAGGCCGGTAATGGCAACGACCTCGCCATCGCCGAGCGTCAGCGAGATCGGCCTGGCGCCTGGCGCGATGCGCAGGCCGTCGAGGGTCAGGATCGCCTTGGCAGAACTCCTGGCAACGATCTGGTCGAGATGGATCTTGCGGCCGAGCATGGCGTTGACCGCGCCTTCGTAGTCGAGCGGCTTCCTGTCGAAAACACCTGAGATGACCCCGTCGCGCATCGAGACGATGCGGTCGGCAAGCCGCCGGATGTCCGACATGCGGTGCGAGATGTAGAGGATCGCCACGCCTTGCTCACGCAGCCTGTCGACCAGCGCAAACAGCCGGTCGGCCTCGGCGCTTGACAGCGATGAGGTCGGCTCGTCGAGGATGAGCACTTTCGGCTGATGCGCCAGGGCGCGGGCAATCGCCACCATCTGGCGATCGGCCAGCGAAAGATCGCTCACTCGAGCCTTCAGTTCGATCGCCAACCCCATGCGGTCGGCAACCGCCTTGGCCTCACGGCGCACCCGGGCCGGATTGAACAGGAACGGGGCGCCGCTGCCGCTCAGCCGGTCGAGTGTCAGGTTGGTGGCGACATCGAGATCGGCGACGACGCCGTCATCGATGTTCTGGTGAACGGTGACGACGCCGGCGCGGATCGCCTCCGCCGGCGTGTTCGGCGCGAAGTCATGGCCGGCGAGGCTCATCGTGCCGCCGCCGCGCTCATAGACGCCGCTGATGATCTTGACGAGGGTGGATTTGCCAGCGCCGTTGGCGCCCATCAGCACCGTCACTTCACCGGCATGAAGCTCCAGCGAGACGCCGCCAAGCACCTCGTTCTGGCCAAAGGATTTCCTCAGTCCCTCTACGCGGAACACGGCACTGCCGACCATGCGTTCCTCCCTGACCATGACGCTATGGTCTATGTCGGCAATTGTCAACACGATTGACAATTGCCAGACAGCTTCCTAGCTTGGCCCAGCCGCTAAGGCTCCCCTATGATCGGAGCGCATAGGCGGGAGGGAAAAGAATGACCGGGAAATTGCCGTTCGAAGCACTGTCGGTGGAGACGCTTTCAACGCGCCTCGGCACGAACGAGGCGCTATGCGCGAAGATCGGCAAGGACACGACAGGCTGGAAAGTCCGCGAGGTCGGTGACGGCAATCTGAACCTGGTGTTCATCGTCGAGGGTGCCAGCGGTGCCGCCGTGGTCAAGCAGGCCCTGCCCTATGTCCGCCTGGTCGGCGACAGCTGGCCGTTGCCGCTGAAGCGCTCCTTCTTCGAATATCACGCGCTGACCCGGCAGGAGGCGCGCGCGCCGGGCTCGGTGCCGGCGATCTATCATTTCGATGAAGGTCAGGCGCTGATCATCATGGAATATCTGTCGCCGCACGTCATCCTGCGGCGGGCGCTGATCGAAGGCCGGCAGCTGCCTGATATCGCCAGGGATATCGGCCTGTTCATGGCCCGCACCCTGTTTCGCGGCTCCGACCTCTCGATGGCGGCCAAGGACCGCAAGGCCGATCTGGCCCTGTTCGCCGACAATGTCGAACTCTGCGACATCACCGAGAACCTGGTGTTCTCCGACCCGTATTTCGATGCCAGGATGAACCGGCATACCAGCCCGCAGCTCGACGGCCTCGTTGCCGAACTGCGCGCCGACCGAGATCTCAAGGTCGAGGCGCAGCGGCTGAAGCATATCTTCGCCGCCAATGCCGAGACGCTGTTGCATGGCGACCTGCATTCCGGCTCGATCATGGTGACAGAGAGCGAAACGCGGATGATCGATCCGGAGTTCGCCTTCTACGGCCCGATGGCCTTCGATGTCGGCATGCTGCTCGCCAATTTCTGGATGTCCTTCTTCTCGCAACGGGGACATGAACAGAACGGCAAGCGCGATGCCATGCGCGCCTATCTGCTCGACGTCGTCGTCGAGACCTGGTCGGTGTTCCGCGCCGAGTTCTCGCATCTGTGGCGCACCGAGCGCACCGGCATGCTCTACCAGAAGAGCCTGTTCGAGGATCAGGGCGACAGGCTGGGCGCCGAGCAGGCGCTCGACCACGTGCTGCATCAGGTCTGGACCGATCTGCTCGGCTTTGCCGGCATCGAGGTTCACCGGCGCATCCTCGGCCTCGCCCACAATGCCGATTTCGAGACCATTGCCGACGAGGACCTGCGCGCCACATGTGAGGCGAAGGCGCTGAAGTTCGGCCGTCACATCGCCGTCAACCGGCGCCAGATTCACAGCATCGACGAGGTCAACACCCTGGCCACGCTGATCGAACAGGAGAGCAGCATTTGAACGTCGGCGACCGCCACTATCGGACCATCTGGCTGAGCGACGACGGGCGTTCGGTGGAGATCATCGACCAGCGCTGGCTGCCGCATGATTTCCGCATCGAGACAATCGGCACCGTCGCCGGCATCGCCACCGCCATCCGCGACATGTGGGTGCGCGGCGCGCCGCTGATCGGCGTCACCGCCGCCTATGGCGTCGCCATGCAGATGGCGGATGATCCGTCGGACGTAGCGCTCGATGCCGTTTGGGAAACACTGCACGAGACCCGCCCGACCGCGATCAATCTGCGCTGGGCGCTCGATGAGATGCGGGGTTTCCTGCGGCCGCTGCCAACAGAACAACGCGCCGCAGCCGCCTATCGGCGCGCCAGTGAGATCGCCGACGAGGATGTCGGCCTCAACCGCGCCATCGGCGCCAACGGCCTCGCCATCATCAGGGACATCGCGGCGCGCAAGCAGAAGGGCGAGCCGGTCAACATCCTGACCCACTGCAACGCCGGCTGGCTGGCCACAGTCGACTATGGCACCGCAACGGCGCCGATCTACCTGGCAACCGAAGCCGGCATCCCGGTCCACGTCTATGTCGACGAAACGCGCCCGCGCAACCAGGGCGCCCAGCTGACCGCCTGGGAGATGGCCGGTCACGGCGTGCCGCACACGCTGATCGTCGACAATGCCGGCGGCCACCTGATGCAGCGCGGCGAGATCGACATGGTCATTGTCGGCACCGACCGAACCACCGCCGACGGCGATGTCTGCAACAAGATCGGCACCTATCTGAAGGCGCTTGCCGCCGCCGACAATGACGTGCCGTTCTATGTCGCCTTGCCGTCGCCGACCATCGACTGGACGGTGCATGACGGGCTGGCCGAGATCCCGATCGAGCAGCGCTCGGCCGACGAGGTCTCGCTGGTGTGGGGCAAGACCGCCAAGGGCGAGATCGCCCAGGTGCGCATATCGCCCGAGACGACGCCCGCGGCAAACCCGGCCTTCGACGTGACCCCGGCGCGGCTGGTGACCGGACTGATCACCGAACGCGGCGTCGCCAAGGCGTCGCGCGAGGGTCTGAAGGCGATGTTCCCGGAGCGGGCGTAGCGCGCTGGCTCCACCAGCGCTCTGCTGGCTCTATTCCGCCCCCTAGAGCAGTTCACCGTTTCACGGAAACGGCCAACCGCTCTAACTCTTTGTTTTTTCGCAATTTCGGACGGAAAACCGTTTCACACTTTTCCTGTAATTGCTCTAGTACAGAGGCTCGGCCATGTGCTTGGGCGTCGGCCACTTGGCGGTGACGCCGGGCTGCACCGGCCGCTCGAGATAGGTCGACAGAACCACATAGCTGCGCGTCGAGGTGACCCCGGGCGTCTCGTAGAGGCGCGCCAGCAGCCCTTCGAGCGCTCTCGTGTCTTCGGTGCGGACCTTGAGCAACATGCAGGTGTCACCGGCGACGGTGTGGATCTCCTCGACCTCGGGGTACTCCGAGACCGCCATCAGTTCCGGTGTCTTTCCCCAGCCCCTGGTGTCGATATGGACAAAGGCGAGCAACGGCTTCTTCACCGCCTTGGGATCGATGATGACGGCTGTGTTTCGGATGGCGCCGCTGCGTCGAAGGCGCTTGACGCGCTCATGGGCGGCTGGCGGCGAAAGGCAAACACGATCGCCGAGTTCGGCATAGCTGACCGTCGCATCGTCGACCAGAACGCCTAATATCTTTCGGTCGATCGCGTCGACGTCGCGGGCCGCTGGCTTGTTCCGCAGAATGTCATCTGTTTCTTCATCCATATCGAGATTCCTGGTTGCCGCAGAACTCAATGCGGCCATTATGGTCATATGTCGAACAGTGATCAAGCAGCAATGTTGGCCGCGAACGCCAGGGCGCCCATCCCGGCCCTCGCCTATCTGCTGACCGGATGCATCGCCGTGATCGGCTCGAACTCACTCGTCCTTGGCCCGATAGCACCGGCCGTGGCGTCGTCGTTCGCGACAAGCGTGCCGGTCGTCATGATCGCCTCCGCCGTGTTCGGCCTCGGAACCTCCGCAAGCGCCCTGTTCCTGGCGCGCCACATCGACCGGATTGGCGCGCGCCGGATGCTGCAGGGCGCCTTGCTGCTGCTGGCGATCGCACTCGTCGCAAGTGCCGCGGCGCCGACAGTGACGATGCTGGTTACGGCACAACTGCTCGCCGGCATCGCCGCCGGTATTGCCATGCCGGCGATCTATGCGAGTTCGGCGGCGATCGCGCCGCCTGGACGCGAAAGCGGCACCATCGGCGTCGTGCTGACCGGCTGGACCTTGAGCATGGTCGCCGGTGTTTCGCTGTCGGCCGTGCTTGCCGACCTCGTCCATTGGCGTGCGGTTTTCGCGGCCGTCGCGCTCCTCGCAACCCTGGCATTGGCCGGTCTCACGCTGTCGTCACTGAGCGACGTCAGGAAGAGCGGCCCCGCACCGACGCCGCTGGCCGCGCTCGGCATTCCCGGCATCGTGCCGCTCCTCGTCGCCTGCGCCGCCTTCATGACCGCCTTCTACGGTGTCTATGGCTATCTCGGCGATCACCTTCACAGTGGATTGGGGAGGCCCGTGAGCGCCAACGGATGGGCCGCCCTCGCCTATGGCGTCGGCTTCGGCACGGCAGCTCTCCTCGACGGCGTGATCGATCGGCTTGGCGCGCGGCGAGTCATGCCGTTCGCCTATCTTCTGGTCGCCACCGTCTATGTCGCGCTCGCCGCGACCAGCGACAGCTTCGGCCCGACCATAGCCATGGTGGCGGTCTGGGGACTCGCCAACCATTTCGGACTGAACGTCCTGGTGATGCGCCTGTCTGCACTCGACCCGTCGCGACGCGGCACGATCATGGGCCTGAACAGCGCGGTGACCTATCTGGCGGTCTTTGTCGGCACCACCGCCTTCGGACCGCTCTATTCTACCTTCGGTTTTGCGGCCTGCGCGGCGGTTGCAGCATTGCTGATGCTGGTTGCCGCTTCGGCAGCGGCGTGGCGCACGCACAAGAGTGAATCGCCGTTTCACGGAGTTGCTCCAGTCGACAGAACGTGATTGGCCAGCAGCCTTTCGTCCGGTTGACAGCAGCGCCCTGCCCTTTCATACAAACGGCGTTAATGTTCTCAGGGCGGGGTGAAAGTCCCCACCGGCGGTAAGGACACCTTGTGTGCATGATACCTTCGGGTCATGCGGCAGGCCCGAGCCCGCGAGCGCTTTCCGGCACAATCGGAAAGGTCAGCAGATCCGGTGTGATTCCGGAGCCGACGGTTACAGTCCGGATGGAAGAGAACGAAACGAAAGACGGCCCGCCTTGGTGGGTCGCATTTCGTATCGTGCGTCCTGATTCTGGTTCGAAACGGAAGGATGGACCCATGAATCAGCATTCCCATAAAGACTATGAAACGACCCGCATCGCCGTCATTCGCGCGCGCTGGCATGCCGATATCGTCGACCAGTGCGTGCAAGCCTTCGAGGCGGAGCTTTCCGCGCTTGGCGACGGACGCTTTGCCATCGATGTCTTCGATGTGCCCGGCGCCTACGAGATTCCGCTGCACGCCCAGACCTTGGCGCAGACCGGCCGCTATGCCGCGATTCTGGGCACCGCCTTTGTCGTCAATGGCGGCATCTACCGGCACGAGTTCGTCGCCAGCGCGGTGATCGACGGCATGATGAACGTGCAGCTGTCGACCGGCGTGCCGGTGCTTTCGGCTGTGCTGACGCCGCACAATTACCACGACAGCACCGAGCATCACCGCTTCTTCTTCGAGCACTTCACCGTCAAGGGCAAGGAAGCTGCCGACGCCTGTGTCCAGATCCTGGCCGCGCGGGAACGCGTCATGGCCTGAAATACGCTTCGCCGGGTGGAAATCCCGGTAACAGCCTGTAGTATCTCGGAAAATGCCGAAATCGGGAGGATGCCGGTGCAGACCAAGAAGATCATCAATGACGGCAACCGCGCCGTCGAGGAGATGCTCGAAGGGATCCTGGCCGCGCATCCTCGCCATCTCAAGAGCGCGGACGGCAGCACGCGCTCGATCATCGCCCGCGACGGGCCGCGGCCCGGCAAGGTCGGGCTCGTCATCGGCGGCGGCTCGGGCCACGAGCCGACCTTCCTCGGCTTTGTCGGCAAGGGACTGGCGGACGCGGCGGCCATCGGCAATGTCTTCGCCTCGCCGCCTCCCGATCCGATCCTCGAATGCGCCAAGGCGGTCAGCGGCGGCGCTGGCGTCTTGTTCATGTACGGCAACTATGCCGGCGACGTGATGAACTTCGACATGGCGGCCGAGATGGCGGCGATGGACGACATCGAGGTGCGCACGGTGCTGACCACCGACGACGTCGCCTCGGCACCGCGCGACCAGCGGCAGAAGCGCCGCGGCGTCGCCGGCAATTTCTTCATCTTCAAGGCGGCCGGTGCTGCCTGCGACCGGATGCTCTCCTTCGACGAATGCGAGCGTATCGCGCGCAAGGCCAACGACCACACCTTCACCATGGGCGTGGCGCTGTCGCCCTGCTCGCTGCCGCAGACCCGGCGGCCGAATTTCGAGATCGGCGCGGACGAGATGGAGATCGGCATGGGCATCCATGGCGAGCCCGGCATCGCTCGCGGCAAGCTCAAAACCGCCGACGAGATCACGGACGAGATGCTGGACAAGATTTTCGCCGAGATGGCACCGTCGCGTGGCGACAAGGTCGCGGTGCTGGTCAACTCGCTCGGCTCGACGCCACTGATGGAGCTCTACATCATGAACCGCCGGATCAGGCAGCGTCTCGACGCAGTCGGTGTTTCCATCCACGCGACCTGGGTCGGCAATTACTGCACGTCGCTGGAAATGGCCGGCGCCTCGGTGACACTGATGCATCTCGACGACGAGCTGCAGACCATGCTCGACCATCCCTGCGACTGCGCGATGTTCCGTGCCGGCTGACGAAAGAGCGATCCCGTGACCATCGACGCTGCCGACCTGAAAAGAATGTTCGACGCCATCGCGGGCGCGATAGAGGCCGACAAGGGCCGGCTCTGCCAGCTCGACGGTGTCATTGGCGACGCCGACCACGGCATAGCGATGGCGCTCGGCTTCGGCGCGGTGCACGACGCGCTGGCATCGCTCGACCTAGCGACGACCGAGCCGACGGCGCTGCTCAACACGGCGGCGAAATCTTTCCTCAATGCCGTCGGCGCCTCGTCAGGCCCGCTCTACGCGACGGCCTTCATGCGCGCGGCTTCCGCCGTCAAGGGCAAGGCGACGCTGGCGGATGCGGACTTCAACGCCCTGTTCCAGGCCCTGGCACAAGGCATCAAGGATCGCGGCAAGGCGGAGCTTGGCGAAAAGACGATGATCGATGCCTGGCAGCCTGCGGCCGAAGCGGCCGCCGCAGCCAATGCAGCCGGCAAGACGCTGTCCGAAAGTCTCGAAGCAGCACTTGCCGCGGCCGAACGCGGCGCGGAGGCGACCAAGGACATGATCGCGCAGAAGGGCCGCTCCTCGCGATTGGGCGAACGCTCGCTCGGCCACATCGATCCTGGTGCGGCGTCGGCCGTGACGGTCATCGCGGCGATGAAGAAGAGCCTGGCTTAGGCCTTCGCTCCATCGAGCCTGTTGATCGCCTGGACATTGCCGGCCGAAGGCCCGTTCTCGTCGAATTCCGACGCCAGCCAGGCATCGACGATCGCCTTGGCCAGTTCCGGGCCGATGACGCGGGCGCCCATGGTGATGATCTGGGCGTTGTTGGATTTCGCCGCACGCTCGGCCGAATAGGTGTCGTGGGTAAGCGCGGCGCGAATGCCGGGCACCTTGTTGGCCGAGATCGAAACACCGATGCCGGTACCGCAGAACAGGATGCCGCGATCGTTCTTGCCGTCGACGATCGTCCGGGCGAGGTTCTGCGACAGGTCGGCATAGTAGCCGGCCTGGCTGAGATCGCTGACGGTGATGCCAGGCTTGGTGGCAAGATGCGCGGCGATGACATCGAGCAGCGGCTTGCCGGCGCTGTCGGCTCCAATGGCTATTTTCATGGTCGTGTCCTTCCTTGACTGAATGATATCTCGATTGGTTCAGATCGCCGCCGAGGCGCGCTTGAGGATGTCGATGTAGCCTTCCGCCTGCCAGGCGGAGCGGCCGATGAACAAGCCATCGACATTGGGCTGGCCGATCAGCTCGGCGGCATTGCCGGGATTGACGCTGCCGCCATAGAGCACCGGCGGCACGGACGGCAGCAGATCGCCTGCAACGGTCTTGATCAGCGCCTGCTGTTTGTCGGCATAGTCGGAGCTGGCCGGAATGCCCTTGTCGCCGATCGCCCAGACCGGTTCGTAGGCGAACAGGATTTTCGCGCCCTTCGCCTCGCCCTCGAGGAATTGCAGCGCACCCCGCACCTGCTCCGTCAGTACCGCATCCGCCTGCCCACTTTCGCGTTCCGCCAATGTCTCGCCGACGCAGATCAGTGGCACCAGCCCGTGCTTGATAGCCGCGGCGGTCTTGAGACCGACAGTACGGTCGGTCTCGCCAAAGTGCTCGCGCCGTTCGCTGTGGCCGAGCTCGACCAGATCGAGGTCGCAGTCCCTCAGCATCACCGGCGAGATTTCGCCGGTCCAGGCGCCGGCATCGGCCCAGTGCATGTTTTGCGCCCCGACCTTGATCCGCGTCCGCGACAGCGCCTGCCTGACCTCGCGGACCGCCGTGAAGGGCGGGATGATGAAAGGCTGGATGCGATCGTCGAAACCGGGGATGAATCCGGCCAATATCTCGGCGAACGCCAGCGCCTCGGCAAGCGTCTTGTTCATCTTCCAACTTGTGCCAACCCAGTAAACCACGCGCACTCCCTAGTGTTTGTCGACCAAAGTCAGCGAAACACCGGCGGCATCCAGCGCCTCGCGCAACCCCGGCTCGAGCTCACGACCGGTGAAGACCGCGTCGAACGCCTTGAGGTCGGTGAGGAAATGCAGGGCCGTGCGGCCGAACTTGCCGTGATCGACCAGCAGATATTTGCGGGCAGCGGCGGCCATCATCAGGCGTTTGGTCTGAACCACTTCCTGGTCCTGGTGGAAGGCGGAAGCGCCGTGGATGGCGGACGACGACAGGAAGGCGACATCGGCGCGCAGCGATTTCAGCGTGTCCTCGGCAAGCAGGCCGAAGAAGCCGTGGAATTTCTTGCTGTAGAGGCCGCCAAGCGCAATGAGGTTGATCCCGCCTACCCCGGACAGCTCCTCGATGACGGCCAGATTGTTGGTGATCACGGTCAGCGGGCGCAAATCCGAGAGACGGCCGGCAATGCCTCCCGCCGTCGAGCCATCATCGATGATCACCGTCTGGCCGGGTTCGATCATCGCCACCGCTGCTGCCGCCAAGCGTTGCTTTTCCTCGGTCGCCTGTTTCTGCCGATAGCGGAAATCGCTTTCGAAGAGGCCGCTGGGCTGGATCGAGGCACCGCCGCGCACCTTGCGCAGGAAGCCGCTCTCCTCGAGCTCGTCGAGATCGCGGTGGACGGTCATCTTCGACACGCCGAAGCGCGATGCAAGGTCGTCGACGCTCGCCGTTCCGGCGTCCATCAGCAGATCCATGATGCCTTGCCGGCGGCTGTCGCTCTTCATTCCTCGATTTCCTTGCGCGGGCCGGGCAAGGCCTCACGTTGGCTGCAATATAACACCAAACGGCTCATTCACATCAAAAAATTTGTGATAATGTGTTATTCTCTTGGGATATTCGTTTCGTTTTAATGGCAGCGCTGTAACAAGAATTGCTATCGGAGCGCCCTCTGACGGTTGCGGTTGTCCGGAAATCCGGCCAGAAGCATCGGTGGGCTGAACGATGCGCGGACAGTCCGCAACCACAGGCTTGAAACCAGATACGGGAGACTAATCGTTGGCTCGCATCACACTGAGACAATTGCTCGATCACGCCGCCGAATACGGCTATGGCGTGCCCGCCTTCAACATGAACAACATGGAACAAGGCCTTGCCATCATGGAGGCGGCGGAGGAGACCAAATCACCTGTAATCCTGCAGGCGAGCCGCGGCGCGCGCGCCTATGCCAATGACGTGGTGCTGGCCAAGCTGATCGACGCGCTGGTCGAGATCCATCCCGACATCCCGGTCTGCATGCATCTCGACCATGGCAACAACGAAGCCACCTGTGTCACCGCGATCCAGCACGGCTTCACCTCTGTCATGATGGACGGGTCGCTCAAGGAAGACGGCAAGACGCCGGCCGACTATTCCTACAATTCCGGCATCACCAAGCGCGTCGTCGACATGGCGCATTGGGGCGGCGTGTCGGTGGAAGGCGAGATCGGCGTGCTCGGTTCGCTCGAAATGGGCGGCGGCGAGCAGGAAGACGGCCACGGCGTCGAAGGCACCGTCAGCCACGACCAGTTGCTGACCGATCCCGTTCAGGCCGAACAGTTCGTGCGCGATACGCATGTCGATGCGCTGGCGGTGGCCATGGGCACCAGCCACGGTGCCTACAAATTCTCGCGCAAGCCGGACGGCGCGGTGCTGGCGATGAATGTCATCGAAGAGATACACCGCCGCTTGCCCAACATGCATCTGGTCATGCACGGCTCGTCCTCGGTGCCGGAGGATCTGCAGGAGATCATCAACAAATATGGCGGCCAGATGAAGCCGACCTGGGGCGTGCCGGTGGAAGAGATCCAGCGCGGCATCAAGCATGGCGTGCGCAAGATCAACATCGACACCGACAACCGCATGGCGCTGACCGGTGCGATCCGCAAGGTGCTGACCGAGAACCCGAGCGAATTCGACCCGCGCAAGTACCTGACGCCGGCCATGGCGGCGATGCGGAAGCTGTGCAAGGAGCGCTTCGAGCAATTCGGCACCGCCGGCAACGCGCCGAAGATCAAGCCGCTGCCGGTCTCGGAAATGGCCAAGCGCTACAAGTCGGGCAGTCTCGATCCGAAATTCGGCTGAGTTCCGCCCGATCAAAATTTGACCGCGTTTCATCGGGCAGGAGCCGCATCGGCTCCTGCCCGATCTTTATCCGGCCCTTGGCAGAAGACCGGCCCTGCCGGTTTCGATGAAGGGCGCCCAGTAGTCGACCGACTCGCGGATCATGGCGACGACCTGGTGGTCGACCGGCTCGCGCTCGCGAAACGACAGTTCGAGACAAATCTCGTTATCGGTGCCGCCGCCGCGCCGAACCGTCTCGAGAAACTTTTCAGGTGTGATGCGACCGTCCCGGTTGTGGGTGGCGGTGAATGGCCAATGGCCGCCCTTGTTCATCGACGACTGCTTGATATGGATGATCGGCGACCGCCTGGGAAAGGCTTTGGCCCAGGCATAGGGGTCGATGTCATCCGGGTTGCTGGAGGTCACGTCGCCATGGTCGATGTCGACCATCATCTCCAGCGGAATGGCCATGCCGGCCGCGTCGATCGCATTCTGCAGCGCCCGGCAGTTGTCGATGGTGTGGCCGAATTCGCGTCCGACCGACATCGGCTCCCAGAACAGGTAGGTCAGGCCCGCGGCCCTGGCATGCTCGGCGACGTCGCGCCAGCATTCCAGCGCGATATCGAACAGCCGCACGCGGCGCTCGGGGTCGTCATAGTCCCTGTGGGTGAAGATGGCGAATTGCGTGCCCATGCCGCCGGCGCCGAGTTCCGCCGAGATGTCGGCAAAGGTCTTGAACCAGTCGACATAGTAGCGGCGCACGTCGGCGTCGGGATGGCCGAAATGATTGAGCCGGCCATAGGGGCCCGTCATGCCCGAGGTGATGCGCACGCCGGTACGATCCAGCGCGCCGCGGAACAGGCGTACGAACTTCGAGATTGTCGCCGCCGGCCAACCGGGATTGATGAACTCATGCGTAAGCTGCACGTCCCTGATGCCGATGTCATAGGCAATGGTGTCGATCAGATCGTCCGGCTCGGCAAAGCGGTTGACCAGCGGATTGGTGTTGAGGGAGAGCGTAAACGCCAAGACCGCTCCCCTTCTCAGCGTTGCCGTGGGATCGAGGCGACGAATACCATCATTGCAGCGTCACCCCGGTGCGGTTGAGTTCCTGGCGATATTTTTCGGCGTCCCAGTTCAGGAGTTCGGCATTGTCCTTCGGGCTCAGATAGTTGAGGCGCACCGAGCCATCGACGCGCGCGGCGACATCGGCCAGGCATCGCGCCATTGCTTCGGCGCCGGCATTGGCGTCGCGTCGCATCAGGACGCCCTTGCCCGGAAACAGAATGGACATGGGAGCGACGGCGCTCCGGGTCACGACGGCCGCTGCATTCTCGTCCGGACCGGCGATCGTCGATCCAACCCCGAGGAAGATCACATGATCCGGATAGAGGCTGCCCGAAGCGGCGATCCGGCAACTGGCGAGATCGGTCGCGACGCTATGCGCAGCAGTCGAGGCGGGAAGCCGGTAGTCGCTGCCGATGGCAAGCCTGAGCAGCGCGTCGATGTCGGGCGCCGGCGCCGGCCGTGGCGAGCGAGCGAGCAATCCGGTCACCCGCTGCAGCAGCAAGGCCGCTTCGGCAACCGTGTCCGCGGCGACCACCAGCCCGTGATTGCCGAGAACGAGTACGTTGGTCGCGGGTTTCAGGCGCTCGGCTATGGCCTGCGCCAGCGGCAGGCCCGGCCTGCGATAAGGCACGTACGCCCAATCAAGACCGCGCAGGCGCTCTTCCAGCAAGGCCTCCGCATTGGCCTGGACGGCGATCGAGATCGTCTCGACACAATGGACATGGACGACGATCTTCTGCCGCATGAGCGCATGCACCGTCGTCTCGATGGAAGGCCGCAGCCGCCGGGGATTGAGCTCCTCAAGCGTGAATTGCCCGGCCTTCTCGGCGGCGTCGCTGCGATGCGCCAAAGCGTCGAGCAACGGCTCCAGCGCGACCGGTACCATGATGTCGCCGGTCAGCGCGTTCATCAGCCAGGTGCCGGAAGCCTTGATCCACAACACGCCATCCTGCTTGATGGAGGTGTTGCCGCCGGCGCCCTGGACCAGCAACGGATCGGCGCCGATGCTGGCTGAAAAGGAGCGCAACATCCGGAATTCCGTGGAGCCGGAACCGAAGCCCGCCATCAGCCCGCCCTCGCCAGCCGGCTTGCGCACCAGTCCTCGAAAGCCGACCTTTCCTCGGTGGAAAGATGCAGGCCGTGCTTGGTGCGCCGTTCGAGAATATCGGCTGATGTCATCGCCCATTCCTGTTCGAACAGGTAGCTGGCCTCGCGCTCGAAGAAATCCGTGCCGAAGCGTCGCCCCAGTTCGGCGAGCGATCTGGCGTTGCCGACCACAAGACGTGTCCTGGTCCCGTAGAGCCGGCCGTAGTGATCGATCAGCGATGCCGGCATCCACGGATAGTCGCGTCCGAGCTCGCCGAGAAAGCGGTCGAAATCGGCATTGGCGATGTCACCGCCTGGCAGATGTGCCTTCGCTGTCCAGGGCTTGCCCATCCGGGGAAAGAACGGAGCAATTTTGTCCAGCGCATGCTCGGCCAGTTTGCGGAAGGTGGTGATCTTGCCGCCGAACACGGAGAGCAGCGGCGCCGCTCCGGACGGCGCGTCGAGCTCGAAGATATAGTCGCGGGTCACCGCGCTCGGGTTGTCGGCATTGTCGTCGTAGAGCGGCCTGACGCCGGAAAAGCTGTAGACGACATCGTCCCGCACGAGCCCGCGCTTGAAATAGCGGTTGACCACCTTGATCAGGTAATCGATCTCGCTCGCATCCGCCGCGACGTCTTCGGGCCTGCCATCATAGGGAATGTCGGTGGTGCCGATCAGCGCCAGATCGTTCTGGTAGGGATTGATGAAGATCACACGCTTGTCGCTGTTCTGGACGAGATAGGCCTGGCGGCCTTCCCAGAATTTGGGCACGACGATGTGGCTGCCCTTGACCAGCCTGACGTTGCGTTTGGAGTTCTGGCCCGCCACGCGATTGATGATGTCGTTGACCCAGGGACCGGCTGCGTTGACCAGGGCGCGTGCCCGCACCGTCGTCCTGATGCCGGTTCGGACGTCGTGCGTTTCGACAGACCACAGGCCATCTTCGCGGCGGGCGGCGGTGCAGGCGGTTCGGGTGAATATGCTGGCGCCACGCTCGCGCGCATCGAGCGCGTTGATGAGCACAAGGCGGGCATCGTCGACCCAGCAGTCGGAATATTCGAAACCGCGCTTGAAGGCGTCCCTGATCGGCGCGCCCTCGGGCGCGGTGTGCAGGTTCAGCGTGCGGGTCGGCGGCAGCCGCTTGCGG
This sequence comes from Mesorhizobium sp. Mes31, assembly GCF_024519675.1. NCBI lineage: Bacteria > Pseudomonadati > Pseudomonadota > Alphaproteobacteria > Hyphomicrobiales > Phyllobacteriaceae > Mesorhizobium > Mesorhizobium sp. Mes31. The sequence goes on from NZ_JALJRL010000003.1 coordinate 96,320, forward strand.
CCGCCGAGATGGTCGTAGAGGAACAGGCCGAGCCGGACCAGCCATGCCGGCCGGTCGTCCGGGCTGTGCGGCAGCACGAAGCGCATCGGCCAGATGATGTGCGGCGCCGATTCCAGCAGCACCTCGCGCTCGATCAGCGCCTCGCGCACCAGGCGGAATTCGTAATATTCGAGATAGCGCAGGCCACCATGGACGAGCTTGCCCGATCTCGAGCTGGTGCCTTCGGCCAGATCGTCCTTTTCGCACAGGATGACGGAAAGCCCGCGCCCGGCGGCGTCGCGTGCAATGCCCGCACCGTTGATGCCGCCACCGACGACAAAGAGGTCGACGATTTCAGAGCCGTCGTTCATCCCGCCGTGGCCTCGATGCCGAATTTGTGGGTCATGGCCGCCGCTTTCAGCACGGATTGACCGGAGGCAGGCCGGCGATATAGCGGCGTACCTCTTCGGCGGCCTGCTCGGCGGCGTAGGTCACGGTGCGCACCGAGGCGCCGGCGATGTGCGGCGTCAGCGTCACGTTGGGAAGCTGCAGCAAAGGCCATTCGGCGGGCACCGGCTCGATCGCGAAGGTCTCCAGCATGGCGCTGGCGATCTGTCCCGAAACAAGCGCCTCGTAGAGCGCGTCATAGTCGACCAGCGGTCCCCGCGCAGTGTTGATGAGAATTACCCCCGGCTTCATCCGCGCGATGGTGTCCTTGCCGATCATGCCGCGTGTCTCCTCGGTCACCCGGGGATGCAGCGTGACCACATCGGCACGGGACAGGAGATCGTCCAGCGCGACGAGCTCGACGCCGGCATTGCGGTCGTCGGCGCTCAACTGCACATAGGGGTCGCAAACGAGGACGTGGCAACCGAAGGCGCGCAGCAGACGGACCACTTTCGTGCCGATATTGCCATAGCCGATGACGCCGACGGTCATCTCGCCGAGTTCGCGGCCGGTGCGGTCGGCACGGTAGAGGTCGCCACGCCATTCGCCCTTGCGCAAGGCCTCGTGGCCGACCCGGATCAGCCGCGTCTCGGCCAGGATGGCGCCGATGGTGAACTCGGCCACGGCGGTCGCGTTGCGGCCAGGCACATTGACCACGGTAATGCCGTGAGTCCTGGCCGCGCCCATGTCGATGTTGATGGGGCCGCCGCGCGATACCGCGACCAGCTTGAGCGCCGGCAGGCGCCGCATCATGCCGTCCGACAGCGGAGCAAGCTGGGTGACGAGGATTTCGGCATCGCCGATGAAATCGACGATCTCGTCGGGGTGGCCGAAATACTCCTTGATCTTGTCGAGGCCGAGCGCCGCATTGCCGAATTCCATCGGTTCGTCGGGCCATGCCGTCTGCAGTGTGCGGATGTCGAGGCCGCCGCTCGCGGCCTTCTCGATTTCGGCGCGAAACACGTCCGGAAGCATGAAATGGTCGCCAATGATCGCTATTTTCCTGGGCATACTCGACTTCTCAATTTGCCTTCGATGCAGCCATGGCGCGCCAGACAGGCCGTAGCGCCTCATGCGCCAACATGTAGGATGGGGTCATCCTGTCGTAGATCGCGGCGAGGCTGCGGTCGCTTGGCTCCGCCTCGCCAAGCAGGGGCGTCACCCATTCGCCGACGCAATCATCCATCGATGCGTATTGGCCGACGCAGACCGCGGCGATCATCGCCGCACCCGCGGCACCGGCCTCCTCGCGCTCGCTCGTGCGAATATCGGCGCCGACCGCGGCACCAAGAATCTTGCGCAGCGCCGGGCTTCGGGCGGCGCCACCGGTCAGGCGAACCTCACGAGGCAGCGGCCCCATGGCCGCGTAGCAATCGCGCGCCGCGAAGGCCAGCCCCTCGAAGACCGCGCGGACGAGGTCGGCATAGCCGTGCCGCGAGGAAATGCCGACGAACCCCGCCCTGGCATTGGCATCGACGAACGGCCCGCGCTCGCCGGCCTCGGACACGTAGGGCTGATAGAGCAGCGAAGCCGGCTGCGAGGCCGCAATCCAGGTGTCGACCAGCGCGATCATCTCGCCATTGCTGCGGGTGATGCCTTGCGAGGCGAGAATTCCGGAGGCCAGCCCAAGCACCCAGTCGATGTTGAGCGTTGCCGCCATGTTCGACTGCATCTGCGCGAACACGCCGGGCGCCGGCATCGCCATCGTGTAGCCGGTTGCCGCCTGGTTGAGCTGCACGTCGTCGGGGGTTTCGGCCAGCCGCATATGCATGCCGGTAGAGCCGATGATCGAGCAGCCGGGCTTGCGCTTGCGATCCAGCAAGCCGGCGCCGAGCGCGGTGCAAACGACGTCGACATAGCCGAGCACCACCGGAGTACCGGCGAGCATCCCGGTGGCGTCGGCCGCCGCCTGCGACAGTCCGGTGCTGTGCCTGGTGCCGTCGACGACCGGCGGCAGCAGATGCCTGAGATCGGCGACGCCGAGCACGTCGAGGACGTCGTCGCAATAGTCGCGGGTGTGGAAATCACCGAAGGTGAAGGTTCCCTCCGACGGATCGGTTGCGCGTTCGCCGGTCAGTTTGAAATAGAGCCAGTCCTTGCAATGGAAGGCCGTCGCGGCCTTGGCCAGCATCTCTGGCATGTTGCGCTTCATGAACACGAACTGCGAGCCCTGCTGGCAGGCGGCAAGGCCGGTGCCGGTCCTTTCGAAGCGGAGCCGGTCCTCGGGCCGCGCGCGCATCTCCTCGACGACACCGGCGGCGCGCGCATCGAGCCAGAGCCAGCCCTTGGCCACCGGTTCGCCCTTGCCGTCGATCAGCCACGTGCCGTCGCCTTGCCCGGTGACCGCGATCGCGACGGTTCGGTTGGCGAGGTCGGGCACCTTGTCGGCGAGCTGGCGCAAGGTCGCGGCGGCATCGCTCCATGTGCGCGCCAGATCCTGTTCGGCGCCACCGCCCGGCAGCGTCTCGTAGTGGTTCGGCAGCGCGGCGGCGGCAATCTGCCGGCCAGCGGTGTCGAAGGCGATGGACTTGATGACGGAGGTGCCGGCGTCGAGGCCGATCAGGACATCCCGCATCACGCAAGCTCCATGCCGTGCGAGATGGCCTTGCCGCTCGCCTGGTCGAAGACGTGCAGGTTCTTCGGATCGATGCTGACATTGATAGGCGCACCCAGGTCCAGGCGGGTGCGGTCATGTTCGACCAGAACCAGCGAGCCGCCGGCAAAGTCCGCCGCTATGTGGGTCTGGTCGCCGAGCCACTGATTGGCCGAAACCCTGGCCGGAACACCCTCCTTCGAGCGCCGCACCGCGTAGGGCCTGATGCCGATGACGACCCGTTCGCGGCTGAGCAGCTGGTCGCGAACCGCAGCGCTGAAGGCGTCCTTGTCGTAGTCGAGCGAGAGCCCATCCGGCAGCCGCAGATTGATGCGGCCGGCGGTCGCGCCGACATAAGCCTCGAAGACGTTCATCGGCGGCTCGCCGACAAAGGTGCCGGTGAACAGGTTCGCCGGGCGCTCCTTGATCCTGTCCGACGTGTCGAACTGCTGCAGCACGCCGCCCTCCATCACCGCGATACGGTCGGCCAGCGCGTTGGCCTCGGTCTGGTCGTGGGTGACCAGGATCGCGGTCAGGCCGCGTTCCTTGATGAAGTGCTTGATGCGGCCGCGCAGCACGGCACGCAGCTGCGGTTCGAGCTGACCCATCGGCTCGTCGAGCAGATGCAGATCGGCCTCCCGGATCAGTGCCCGGCCGAGGCTGGCGCGCTGCTGCTGGCCGCCGGAGATGGAGCTGGGGTAGCGCTCCAGTATGTCCTCGATCTCGAGCAGCTTGGCGATGCTGGCGACCTTGGCGTCGACCTCGCTCTTCGGCAACCTTGCCGCCTTGAGCGCGAACGCCATGTTCTCGCGCACGGTCAGCGGCGGATAGAGCGAATAGCCCTCGAACGCCATCGCCACGTTGCGCCTGACCGGCGGCAAGGTGTGAACCTGGCGGCCGCCGACCGAGATCGCGCCCCGCGAGACCTCCTCGAAGCCGGCGATCATGCGCAGCGTCGAGGTCTTGCCGCAGCCCGACGAGCCGAGCAGCGCCACGATCTCGCCCTTGCCGATTTCCATCGTCAGGTTCTGGACGGCGTGAACGCCCCGGTCGATCGGGCCATAGAACTTGTCGACGCCGGAAATGGTGAGTGCGCTCGGGCTCATGCCGCTTCTCCGTTGCGCAAAACGACGACGTTCTTGGAACCGATGCGCTCGCCGCTGGCGTGGTCGAACAACAAGGCGCTCTTGCTGTCGACGGAGATGTGGGCCTTGCCCTCGCTGCGGCCCGGCGTTCCGGCCGGGCGCGAGACCAGAATTTCACGGCCGCGCACGGTGCGCACCAGCGTGACGATCTTTTCGTTGAGCGGCGTCTCGGCCTCTACGGTCACGGGAATGGCGCCGGGCGCCCCCTCCTCGACGAAGCTCAAGGCTTCCGGCCGCAGGCCGATCACGCAGTCGCGGCCGACCGCCGTCTCGTAGGCACCGGCCAGATGGACCTGGACGTTGGACAGGCCGACATAGATCCCCCTGGTATCCTGCGCGGGCTTGACGTCGAGCAGGTTGATGGTGGGGTCGCCGAACAGTCGCGCGATCTCGATATTGGCCGGCTCGCGGTAGATCTGCTCTGGCGTGCCGAGCTGCCTGATGACGCCTTGCGACATCACCGCGATGCGGTCGCCGAGCGCCATGGCTTCCTTGTAGTCCTGGGTGACGTAGACGACGGTCGCGCCGCGATCGGCGAGCAGCCTCGGCAGTTCGAGGCGCATCTCGAAGCGCAGCTTGGCGTCGACATTGCGCAAGGGATCGTCGAGCAGGAGCAGCGGCGGCGAACCGACCAGCGCGCGGGCAAGCGCCGTGCGCTGCTTCTGGCCGTTGGAGAGCGCGCGCGGCTTGTGGCTGAGCACATGGGCGATCTTCAACAGCTTGGCGACGCTCTCGACGCCGGCCTTGATCGCGCTTTGCGATGATCGCTTGGCCTCCAGCGGCGTCGCGATGTTGTCGAACGCGGTCATATGCGGAAACAAGGCGAAATTCTGGAAAGCCATGCCGATGCCGCGGAACTCCGCATCGACATCGGTCATGTCGTCGCCGCCGATGAATATCTTGCCCTCATCCGGATCGATGACGCCGGCGACAAGGCGCAGCAGCACGGTCTTGCCGGCGCCGGAGGGGCCGAACAGGACAAGGGTCTCGCCGTCGGCGACGGTCAGGGACAGATTGTCGAGAACGGTCTGGCTCTTGTAGCGCTTGACGACGTTTCTGAGTTCGAGGCTGGCCATTTCTATCCTTTCACCGCGCCGAGCGACAGACCTTCGACGAGATAGCGCTGCGCATAAAGGGCGAGCGCCAGCGTCGGCGTGATCGACAACACGATGGCCGCCGAAATCTGGCCATACTGGATGCCCGAGGAGGTGATGAAGGCGAGCGCACCGACCGTCACCGGCTGCTTGTCGGCCGAGGCCAACACCAGCGCGAAGACGAAGTTGTTCCAGGCAAAGATGAACGCGAGCAGACCGGCGGCGGCGATGCCCGGGCCGGCAAGCGGCAGCGCGATCTTGCGGAAGGTGGCGAACCAGGAATGGCCGCCGATGCGGTAGGCATATTCGATGTCGGCCGGAATGTCCTCGAAATAGCCGCGCACGATCCACAGGATCAGCGGCAGGCAGATCAGCTGGTAGACCCAGATCAGCCCGATATAGGTGTTGGCCAATCCAAGCTTCTGGAAATAGAGGGTGAGCGGCAAGAGCACCAGCAGCGCCGGCGCGAACTTGAACGACAGCAGCGTGAAGGCGATGTCCTCCGAACCGCGGAACTTGTGCCGCGCGAAGGCGTAAGCCGCCGGGACGCCGAGCAGCAGGGAGACCGCAACCGAGGTGACCGACAGGAACACCGAATTCCACAGGTTGCGCATGAAGGCGATGTCGAGCGTGCCGGCCGCCGTCACCAGCTTGCCGGTAATCAGCGCGGTGTAGTTGGCCAGCGTCGGCTCGAAGATCAACTGCGGCGGAATGCGCAGGATGGTTTCGTTGGTCTGGAACGACATCATGAAGATCCAGGCGATCGGGAACATGAAGAAGATCACGACCAGCGTCAGTGCCGCGCCGCGCAGGATGCGTTCGAGCAGGGAGGTGTGTTCCATGTCCGCCTCCTATGCCTGGCCGCGGGCGCGTTCGCGCAGCCGCAGCCAGTTCTTGATGAAGATGTTGGAGAGGAAATAGGTGATCGCCCACAGGATGATCATCAGCGCCGCCGAGCGGCCGACATTGGTCGACTGGAAGAAGTTCAGATAGGCCTCGACCTGGAACACCGTCAGCGTATCGCCAGGCCCGCCCTGCGTCATCGCGTAGATGATGTCGAACTGCTGGATGGAGTCGAGCAGGCGGAACAGCGTCGCCGTCAGTATGTAGGGCGTCAGCATCGGCAAGGTGATGCGGAAGAACACGAAGCTCCTCGGCACGCCGTCGAGTGCCGCGGCCTCGAAAGGCTGCGTCGGCAGGCTGCGCAGGCCGGCCAGCAGGAGGATCATGATGAAGGGCGTGTAGACCCAGATATCGACCAGCACGACGGTGAAAAGCGCCGTCGACGGCGACGAGGCCCAGCGGAAATCCTGCAGCCCGATCAGGCTGGCGAGATAACTCAGCACACCGAAGCCGGGATTGGTCATCAGCTTCCACATCAGCGCGGCCAGCGCCGGCGCCGTCATCAGCGGCATCAACAGCATGATCGAGATGAAATTGTTCAGCGTCGAGCGCTTCTGCAGCAGCATGGCGATGGCGAGACCGAGAAGCAGCTCCAGTACGACCGTGGTGCCCGCATAGAGCAGCGAGACCTTGAGCGTGTTCCAGAACTTCGGGTCGGTGAAGAAGGAGATGTAGTTGTCGCCCCAGTTGAACTGCCGTGCCCAGGGCTGGCTCAGGCGGTAGCGCTGGAACGAATAGACGACCGAGGTCAGGAATGGGATGAGGATGCCGATGCAGACCAGCAAGGCCGGCAGGCTGAGCACGTAGGGCAATACCCTCTTGCTGATCCTGAAGCCGGACGGCCCGGCCCTTTGTGTTGTTGCGGCAGTCATCCGCTGCTCCATGATCCTGTTGGCTCGCCCGGCCGGCCGCCCAAGGGAGCCAGGCGGCCGGTGGGCGAATTGGCGGCGCTTTTTTCGAGCATCGGTTTTTCCCAAAACCGGAGTCCACTTTTGGGCCCGATGCTCCAGGCGCCGCGTCGCAGTCGTGAAAGTCGGGTCGGGACTGGCCTGCCGCGGCGAGCCAGCCCCTGGGCCTTGGCCTAGCCGAGGCCGGCTTCCTTGAGCTGGCCGTCGATGCTCTCGGCCAACTTGTCGAGACCCTCGTCGACCGGCACTTCCTTGGCCACCATCTTCTGCAGCGTCGCCGCCCATTCGGTGGTGAGATCGAAGAACAGCGGCTGCGCCGTGAACTTGATGCTGGCGCCCGGCGCCGAGGCGTCGAACATCTCGACATAGCCCGGATAGCTCTTATTCAGCTTGTCGCGGAACATCTCGTCCTTCCAGACCGACTGGCGGACCGGATTGACGAAGTCCATCTTGGTGGCGCCGAACAGCCCGTGCTCCGGACCGGAGGCCCATTGCATGAAGTACCAGGTGGCGTCCTTGTCCTTCGAGAAATTGGACATTGCCAGCGACCAGATCCAGATGTTGGGCGTCGCCGCCTTGGCCGCCGGATTGGCCTTGAAGCTTGCAAAGGCGAGCTTGCCGGCCATCTTGTTGTCGCCGCCATTCATGAAGTAGCCGAGGATATCGGCGTCGAAGATCATCGCCGAGGCGCCGGCGCCGAGATCGGTGCCGACCTGATACCAGGTGTAGGTCGACCAGTCCTTGGGGCCGCTCTCCTGGATCATCTGAACCCACTGCTTGTGGAAAGCCTTGGACTCGGCGGTGTTCATCGCGGCCGACAATTTGCCGTCAGCCGAGACATTGAGGTCCTTCTGGTCAAAATTGGCGTAGGCCGACAGGAAGCCGGGATGGATCGTCGCCCAGGAGCGCGAGCCACGCACGCCGATGCCGTAGACGCCGCCACCGACATCCTTGGTGAGCTTGGCCGCCGCGGCAACCATCTCGTCCATGTTGCCGGGAATGGTGACGCCGGCCTTGTCGAACATGGCCTTGTTGTAGGTGATGTTGTTCTGCTCGAAGCCCCACGGAATGCACCACTGCTTGGCGTCGTCCGAACCCAGCGCGCCGCCCGGCTTGCCATTCCATGCGCAGGAATTCTTGACGCCGGGCAGGAAGTCGTCCCAGGCATAGTTCGGGTTGGTCTTGGCCGGGTCCTTGATCCATTCGTTGAGGTCGGTGATCCAGCCGGCCGGACCATAGGTCCAGGTCATGTAGGCGCCGGTCATGAAGGCATCGTATTCGGGCGAGCTCGCCGACAGCGCGGCGGTGACCTTGTCGAAATAGACGTCTTCCGGGAACACGTCATAGACGACGTTCATGCCGGTCAGCTGCTTGAAGTTCTCGAGATCGGCGATCATCGCGTCGGCGTAAGGATGCTTGTTGAGCAAGAGCTTGATGGTCTTGCCCTTGTGCGCCTTCCAGTCGAAGTCCGCGGCAAGCGCTCGGGTCTGGCCCAGATTGAGCAGCGTGCCGGCGGTACCCGCGGCAAGGCCCATCGCACCCAGTCCCTTGATCAGCCCGCGACGGTCGACTTGTCCGCGCAGGAAGGCGTCAATGAGGTCTTTCTCTTTCTCATGCATTTCGTCTTCTCCTCCACAGGGTAGTTTCAACTGAACGGTTGCCGGCTACCCGACCGGCGTCTCTCCCACGAGCGATCGCGCCGTCCGCTCGTCGGTTATCAGGCCCCTGAGATAGCGGCCCTCCAGCACCGACTTGATGGCACGAACCTTCACCTTGCCGCCGGCGACGGCGACAATCCGGCGATTGCTGATATCCTCCCTGGCCAGCGCCAGCGCCCGGTTGGAAACGGTCGTCGCCACCGCATTGCCGGCATCATCGAAGAAATGGCCGAGCAATTCGCCGACGCCGCCGTTGCGGCGGATCTCCTCCATCTCGCCCTTTTCGATCATGCCGGTGGCGACCAGCGACGCCTCGCGTTCGGCGGTGCCGATGCCGGCAAGCAGCAGGTCGGCCGATTTCGCAAAATCGAAGACCTCGCTGACGCCCTTCTGCCCGAGCAGCACGAGCCGGTCCTCCGCGGTATTGGCGAACATCGGCACCGGCATGACGTAGGCTTCGGCGCCTGTGCGTTCGGCGAGGCGGTGGATGACATCATGCGGGTTGGCCGAGAATTTCCGCGTCAGGCCGCCGAGCAGCGAGACGAAGCGGATCTTGTCGGTCGAGGTGCGCGGCAGATATTCCACGCAAGCGGCCAGCGTGCGGCCATGGCCGACGCCGATCAGCGCTTCCTCGCCACGTTCGATCTCGCGCTTGAGAAATTGCGCGCCGGCAATTCCGAGCGCCTTGAGCGGCAGATCTTCCGAATCGAAATCGGGAACCACCTCGCAATAATCGAGGCCGTAGCGCCGGGACAGTTCGTCCTCGAGCTCGACGCATTCCGACACTTCGCCGTCGATATAGACCTTCACCAGCCCTTCCTGGTTGGCCTTGGTGATGAGGCGATGGGCCTTGAGGCTGGTCAGTCCCAGCCGCTTGGCAACTTCGGACTGGGTCAGGCCGCCGGCGTAATGAAGCCATGCGGCACGCGCCGCCATGCTGGTTTCATCGTCGCGCAAGAGCCCGTTGCCAAATCCGACCATTTCCGCCCTTTGATATTTTTATCAGCTCATGCAAAATTTTTCACAAGACATCCCCGGAGTCAAGCGCCCAGCCATGCGCGAGGCTTGAAACAGCCTTCGGGCTGTTCAACGACAGTCGTGTGGGGAGCAAAGTGCAGGGCAGCCGGCCATATGAGCAGCGCCAGTCAGGAATGACAGCGGGCAGCCAGAAGAGAAAAGGCGCTTATGCTTCGCGCAGGAAAGCGTGCGGCTATGCGGATTCAGGCAGCGGCTCGGGCGGAGATCCGATTGCCGCATGGTCGTTGCACGATAAGGCTGACTGCGTTGTCAAAGGTCCGGGGCCAAGCTGCTCAGCACGCAAACCGCGATGACGCCGCTGCGAAGAAGAGCCGCGTTTTGCCACCGGCATTGATCGCGAAGCCGCAGCGATGCGGCCGACCCGGGGGATCGTCCCCTCGCCCGGCACGCTACGGGCAATGCGCGGAACACGAGTTTTGCCGGACGGCGTTCGGATCGAATACGCCCTACTGCAGTATCCGCGACGGCGCCTGGCCTGAACGGTCGCCCGTGAACTCGGCGTTGGCGTCCCCCGCCTCAAACGGGCGATCGAGCCCGGTCGCCACGACCGACACCCTGAACTTGCCTTCCAGATTCTTGTCGAAGATGGCGCCGACGATAATGTCGGCATCCTCGTAGACCTCTTCGCGTATGCGGGTGGCGGCTTCATCGACCTCGAACAGGGTCATGTCGCGGCCGCCTGATATAGAGACCAGAACGCCCTTTGCGCCCTTCATCGACGCCTCATCCAGAAGCGGATTGGCGATTGCCGCTTCCGCTGCCTTGATGGCCCGGCTTTCGCCGGACGCCTCGCCCGTACCCATCATCGCGCGGCCCATGCCCCGCATCACCGATTTCACGTCGGCGAAGTCGAGATTGATCAGGCCTTCCTTGACGATCAGGTCGGTAATGCAGCCGACACCGGAATAAAGCACCCGGTCGGCGATGACGAAAGCGTCGGCAAAGGTGGTCTTGGCATCGGCGATCCTGAACAGGTTCTGGTTCGGGATGACGATTACGGTGTCGGCGCTCTCGCGAAGCCGCGCGATGCCTTCCTCGGCCATCTGCATGCGCCGCTTGCCCTCGAACGCGAACGGCTTGGTGACGACACCCACGGTCAGGATGCCGGCCTTGCGCGCCGCATGCGCGATGATCGGAGCGGCTCCGGTTCCCGTGCCGCCGCCCATGCCGGCGGTGACGAAACACATGTGCGTGCCCTGGAGATGGTCCATGATCTCGTCAAGCGATTCCTCGGCGGCGGCGCGGCCGATCTCGGGAAGCGATCCGGCACCCAGCCCCTCGGTGACATGAGCACCAAGCTGGATCAGCCTCGTTGCCTTCGACATCGCAAGCGCCTGGGCGTCGGTGTTGGCGGCGATGAACTCGGTGCCCTGAAGCTGCTCCGCGATCATGTTGTTGACGGCATTCCCACCTCCGCCGCCAACGCCGATCACGGTGATCTTGGGTCTCATCTCGGAGATCTCGGGCTTCTTGAACTCGGCCATGCCGCTTTCTCCTTTGCCAATTGCGCGCTTCACGACCACCCGCAGACTGTCTTGGGGGGTATTGCAATCGAGCGGTATGATGCGAATCAGTCCGCTCGGATGGGTGCCCCAAAAAGCCAGAGAGCGGCCGCGCGTGCAAGTGCGGCAAAAGTCAAGATTTGTGATGACGGGATCGACCTCGTGCCGCGGGACTGTCCGCCCCCGGCGATCCTGTGATCAGGCGCCGCTTCGGGACGACCCTGCGTCCCCGGAACCTGGCTGGGTTGCCCGAGCTCAAGGATAGGCATCGGCGACCGCGGGCGGGGACCCGGACGCGAACCAAGGGGCACGCAGCAACAACACGATCGCCGGCTCATGCGAGCGCGGGCATTCCTCGGCGCGAGCCCTCAAAAAACGGACTTTGTCACCGATCGTGCCGCGATGGGATATATCCACAAGAAGCGATGCCCATAGTGTGATTCAAAAAGGGGGTACGAGAGAATTGTCGAATTTGCCATCCAACGGATTGCACCGGCCGGAATCGCGGCGCGGACTTTTGCCGAGATGAGACGTCCCGTCGATCACGGCGCCATGGCCGTTTCAGGTTACACGGTTCCCTGGCACGCAGCGGCAGGAACGCCTGTCGCCCTTCATGTCTCGTCATCGCGGCAAGTGCGCGATGTGCGGATCGTACGGCTCGACACACCCTCGGCTGAATTCATGGATTGGCACGTTGGGCCGACCAGGGATGCCGCGTCCCACCGCGAATTCGATCAGGGATCTTTCCTGAAGATCGCGGCGTCGGAACTTGCCAAGTGCGCGGAGATCAGCGGCGTCGCCTTTGAAGTGTATCTGACCCGCTATGACGGCGTCCGGGTGCTGTTTGAGGGCGGCGCATTGCGGCTTCAGCTGCAGGACGGAAAGCTGACTTTCATCCATCATGGCGAAGCGCTTCAGACCGGCGGGACCGTGCCGGCAAACACCTGGCTGGCGGTCGAGATTTCATCCGATGGCGACGGGACAGTCCTTCGGATCAGCTCCGACGACCTGTTGGCGCCGTTTCGCCTGCATCGGCAATTCAATCTGCCCTGGCAGCCTCCGTCAGACGATGTGTTCTTCGGCGCCAGCGCGGCAAACGATGTCAGGTCGCTCAACGCCAAGTTCTCGGCAATCGCCCTGCAAACCACGGCCGGACGCATTGCCTGGACGTTCCCCACCTTGCTGCCGAGCGGCCCGCTCGCCTCGACAGGCGGAGATCGCGCCCTCTTGCTGGAAGCGGTCAACCAACCGGCGTTCTGCATGACCTCACGCCGCTGGGACGGATCGAGTTTCGATCCAAGGCTGGTGCCGTCACACTACGACGCGGTGCATTGCCACGACGACGACATGGGATCGTTGCAGTGGCCAGCCTCATACCAATTGCGTGTCCCCGCCGAGGCGGCTGCCGGCGTCTACGCCTTCGAGGTCGGCCATGCCGGTGGATCGGAGCGCATCGTCTTCTTCATCACCTCGTCCCTCCGGTGTTCACCGCTGTTGTTCCTGGTGCCGACGGCCACCTATCTCGCTTACGCGGATGAATTCCTGCCCGCGCATCTGTACGAGTGGATGTGCGAGGATCGGGGCCATCGCTTTGCGATCGATAACAATCTGAAGTCGCTCTACGACTACCATAGTGACCTCAGCGGCGTGTCGATCTGCTCCTACCGGAAGCCGAAGGCGACGCTGCGCGACGACTACAATTACCCGCTGTGTGGTTGTCCGCACAATCTGCCGGTCGACCTGCACTTGCTGCGCTTCTGCCATAGCAACGGCATCGCCTTCGATCTCATCACCGACCGCGACCTGCATGAGCGGGGCCTCGCCGGCCTGCAAGGCTATCGGGCCGTCGTCACCGGCAGCCACCCGGAATACATGTCGATCGAAATGGAGCATGCCCTGCGCCAGTTCGCGGCAACAGGCGGCAGCATCGCCTATCTCGGCGGCAATGGTTTTGCCGGCAAGGTCGCGTTCCAGGACGATCTCATGGAACTGCGCCGTTCGCCGCTCGAGGCGGCGCGCACCTGGGATGGGCCGATCGCCGAACAATCGCTGTCGATCACCAACCAGCCGGGCGGTCATCTTCGCGCCAGCGGGCGCGGCGAATTCTCGCTGACCGGCGTCGCCATCTCGCTGATGGGCTTTGACGGCGCGCGCCCCTTCACCCGCACACCGCAAAGCCATGAACCTTCGGCCGCATGGCTGTTCGACGGCGTCGCCGACGAGACCTTCGGCAACGAGGGCATCGTGCTGGGCGGCGCGGCCGGCTATGAGGTCGATGCCACCGATCCGCATCTTGGCACGTCCCTCGATACGATAGTCATTGCGCGTGCAACCGGCTTCCCGGACAGTTTCGTCCATGACGCGACGCGCTGGTATGAGGGCGGCGCCAGCGAGTGCGCCGCGCGCCGTTGCGCGGAGATGACGCTGCGCCATCTTCCTTCAGGAGGTTTGATCTTCTGCGCGAGTTCGGTCGCCTGGTGCGGCGCATTGCCGACGGGAAGTGCGATGAACGACGTCGGCAGGATCACGATGAATTTGCTGGCGCACCTGGCGAGGGCAAAGAACCAGCCGGCCGGATGCAGCGGCTCTTGATGCATATCTCGCAGCAGCATCGCCTGACCGTGATCCTCGTCACCCACGATGCCGAGGAGGCCGTCTGTCTGTCCGATCGCATCTTTGTCATTGGCCTCAACCCGGGGCGCATTCCGGTGCCTTGCGGCGCTGCGATCGATGCGTCTATCATGCCGACCCACAAGTCGCTGACAACGGCCCACACATGGCGTTCAGCCAGCAAAACAATTACTAGCGGCGAATGTCGTCAGCTGCGTAGATTAGCGACCCGCCAATGGCCGACAGAACACAATTCGGGTTGACCGCCGTCGACACCGTTCCCTTGCATGAGAAAGTCTATCTGGAACTCGTGCGGGCCCTGATGTCCGGCCAGTTCGTACCTGGCCAGAAGCTGACCTCACGCAAGCTCGCCAAGGAACTCGGCACCAGCGACATGCCGGTGCGCAGCGCCTTCATGCGGCTCCAGGCATTGCGCGCGCTCAGCCCGATGCCGAACGGCAGCGTCGAGGTGCCGGTGATCTCGGCCGAACGGTTTTCGCAATTGACCGCCGTGCGGACGATCCTCGAAGGCTCGGCGACCGAGCTTGCGACAAAACTCATCAACGGCAACAATCTGCGGACGATCCGACGCCACGGCACCGAACTAACCCGGGCAGCCCGCAAGGGCGATATCGACGACTATCTCAGGAAGAACTACGATTTCAAATTCTCGATCTATCGCCATTGCGGCAACGAGCAGATGATCTTCCTGATCGAGACCGTATGGATGCAGGTGGGTCCATTTCTGCGGAACCTCGCCATGGGGTTCGAGAATGACCTCGCCTCCATCCTCGACATCGACTATCACGAGGAAGCCGTCGCGGCGATCGAGGCCCAGGACGGGGAACGAGCCCGCGCAGCCATCGTGCGCGACATCGACGAAGGCGCGATACATATCCTGCAGCAGGCCAGATTTCCGGGAACAAGAACCTAGAAATGCCACTTGGCTTTCCATTCTCTTGCCTTTATGTTGCGATCGCAGATCGCGCAATTGGTTTTGGAAATGCCTCCCGACATCCCGGCTAGTGAATTGAAAAAATAAGGAAAACGCTCTGCAGCAGCCAGAGTTCGTTTTCGAAAAACTCACGAGCTATTTTTACCAGGGACAGTGCGGCCGATCAGGCCGCGGCACCAAAAACCAGAGGTTGGAAATTGAGCGATGCAATTGCGGACGTTCTGAACTGGCTTGAAAGCAGAAGCGATATCCAGAGCCTGAGAGCGGCGGTGTGCGACCTCAACGGTGTCATGCGCGGCAAGCGCATCCCGGTCGAGCAGGCCCGCAAGGCGCTGGAAGGCAAGCTGCGCATGCCCTATTCGCTGATCGGGCTCGACATCTGGGGCGAGGACATCGAAGGTAACACGCTGGTTTTCTCGACCGGCGATGCCGACGGGCTTTGCCAATGGACCGGACGCGGCATTCTCCCGGTGGAATGGACGGCGCATCCGACGGCGCTTGTCCCGCTCTGGCTCGCCGATGAAACCGGCGCGCCCTATCTCGGTGATCCCCGGCGGGCGCTGGCTCGAATCCTCGACCGCTACAAGGCGTTGGGCCTGACCCCGGTCGCGGCGACTGAACTTGAATTCTATCTGGTCGATCCGCAATCGCAGCGGCCGGTCGGGCCCGTCTCGCCGGTAACCGGGCGTCGTCTCGATTCGGATGCGGCGTTGTCCATCGACGAGATCGACGATTTCGAATCCTTCATCCATGACGTCTACGAAGCCTGCCGGGCACAAGGCATTCCCGTCGACACCGCCATTGCTGAAAATGGCGTCGGCCAGTTCGAGATCAATTTGAACCACGTCGCGGACGCCCTGCGGGCGGCCGACGATGCCGTGCTGTTCAAACGCACGGTCAAGGGCATCGCCCGCAAGCACGGCTTCGCCGCCTGTTTCATGGCAAAGCCCTATGGCGACCGCGCCGGCAATGGCTTTCACGTCCATTTCAGCCTTGTCGACGGCGAAGGGCGCAACGTCTTCGACGACGGCACCGATCAGGGCTCGGAGATCATGCGCCATGCGGTCGGCGGCCTGCTTGCGGCGATGGCCGAGAGCACACTGGTGTTCGCACCGCATTTCAATTCATACCGCAGGCTTCGTCCGAGGTCCTACGCGCCGACCGCGGTCGCCTGGGGCTACGAGAACCGCATGGTCGCGATCCGCATTCCCGGCGGCCCGACCGGCGCGCGCCGCATCGAGCATCGCGTTTCGGGAGCGGATGCCAATCCCTATCTCGTGCTTGCGGCCATATTGGGTGCCGCACTGATCGGCATTGAAAGACAGATGTCGCCGGGCGACCCGGCCGGCAGCGATGGCCAAGGGCTTGCGCCGGCCAAGCTGCCGCCGGACTGGGCGTCCGCGATCGCCGCCTTTGAGAGCGGAACCCATGTGGCGGAGATCTTTCCAGCGATCCTGCGCGACTCCTTCATCGCCTGCAAACGCCAGGAACTGAATACGTTCGCACTCAATGTCAGCGATTTCGAGATCGAAACCTATCTCGAAAGCGTCTAGCCCCGACTGACCGGCAGCTTCCTTCCCTATAGGGCACCGCTGCCGACATCGATGATGTAGGCATCTATCCATACGGCGGGCAAGCGCGACCGAGCGGGCGCGCATCGATCGGTCATGAAACCAGCTGGATTGTCAGAACGCCTCGACCCACGGCCTGAGCTCGACTTCGAAGCTCCAGGCGCTGCGGTGCTGACGATGGATCGCGAGATAGGCCTCGGCGATCGCGTCCGGCGACAGACGGCGGTCCGGCCGGTCCGGATCAGCTGGCTGTCCGGGCGGCTCGATCTGGCCGTCGATGATGAAGTGGGCGACATGGATGTTTTGCGGACCCAGTTCGCGGGCCATGGATTGCGCCAGTCCGCGAAGCCCGAATTTCGGCATGGCAAAGCCGGCGGAGCCGGAAAATCCCTTGAGGCTGGCGGTGGCACCGGTGAACAGGATCGATCCCGAGCCGCGCGCCAGCAGCCGCCGCGCCGCCTGCTGGCCGACCAGGAAGCCGCCATAGGCGCCGACCAGCAGCGCCTGCCTGACCGCATCGGGATCGAGCTCGGCGATCGGGCCGCGCGTGCGCCCGCTGGCGTTGAACACTGCAAGCGCCAGCGGACCGGCCTTGTCGGCGGTCTCGAACAGATTTGTGACGGAGGCTGGATCAGCGACGTCCGTCTCGACGGCCAGCGCGCCGGTTTCGTCGACCAGGGAGGCGAGTTTCTGGACATTGCGGGCGGCCAGGACCACACGAAAACCATCCTTGGCGAGCAGGCGTGCCAGCGAGGCGCTAAGGCCCTGCCCCGCGCCTGCTATCACTGCGACGTCGGATGCCATGATATCTTCCTCCTTGCGAACGAACGCGCTGCGTTTCGCAGCGTCGCGCCTTCGGCGACGAGAGGCAAGAAAAGCCTTGCTGGAATTTTGGCGCCTGGCAGATGCTGATGCCAAAAGCTGCACGTGCAAGCTCCCGGACAACCAGCCGACCTACGACGTCGGCGGGACAGAGGGAAGGATCGCTGCGGGTGGAGTTGGCCACCATTGACTGGCCACCCTACGAGGCGCGATCCGCCTTCAGCACCGAGACCGCCGCCTCGCTGTTGTGGACATACTCGTTGGCGTCCGGCTGCTTCTGCACGAGCAGGATGAACAGCAGGTCGGTCAGTGTCAGCTGCGCGTCGCGCGCGGTGATGGAGGACGAGCGCGCGCGCTCCTCGTCGGCGACGGTGTAGAGGCGGATGTCGGCGACACGGCTCAGCGGATTGTCGTGCAGGCCGGTGACGGCGATCACCGTCGTGCCGCGCTTGCGGGCCAGTTCGGCGATGCGCAAGGTTTCGATGCTGGCGCCGGAATAGGAGAGTGCGAACAGCACGTCGCCGGGCCCGAGCGTCGAGACATTGGCCATCTGGATGTGGCTGTCACTGTCATGCAGCACGTTGCGGCCGAGCTTCATCAGCTTGTAGGAGAAATCGCGCGCCACCAGGGAGGAGGCGCCGACACCGACGAGATGGATGCGGCGCGCGCCATCCAGCAATTCCAACGTCCTGGAGATGATGCGCTCGCTGTTGGCGGCGACGGTCTGCTGCATCGACAAAAGCTTGCTGCCGATCAGCTTCTTCAGGATGACCTGGTAGTTGTCGCCGACCTCGATCGAGCCGTGGATGACGCCGGCCGGCACCTGCCATTCCTGCGCCTTGGCTTCGCTGACCGCGAGCTTGAGTTCCTGATAGCTGGCATAGCCGAGCTTCTGGCTGAACTTGACGACACTCGACTGGCTGCGCCCGATCTCGGCCGCGAGAGCAGCCGTCGACAGCCGCAGCATCTGGTCGGGATTGTCGACGATGTATTGGCCGATCTCGCGATCGCCAGGCGCCATGGCGTCAAGCTTCGCATTGATCCTGTTCAGAACGGACACGGGATTCCCTCGCGCTTTCAGGCCCGCAAGCCGGAGACGACCTGCCGGGCCAAGGAATAAATTATTCCAATTTCGATTGACAGCCAAGAACGTAGAATTAATTCTCGACCTGGACCGGGCCAAAAATCGGGATTCGGAGCATTATCTCCGGAGCGAGACGCCGGCCCGGCTCTCATCACCAAGGTTTCAGCCCATGGACAGATTGCGGATCGTCGGCGGACAAAGGCTGGAAGGCGCGGTGACGATTTCCGGCGCCAAGAATGCCGCCCTGCCGCAGATAGCGGCGGCGCTGCTCAGCCCCTACCCGCTCGAACTGACCAACCTGCCTGATGTGACCGACGTCGAGAACATGCTCGGCGTGATGCGGCTTCATGGCGCCGAGGTGACACGATCGGCTCATGCCGCGACGATCGACACCAGTGCCGCCGTCTCCAAGGAAACGTCCTACGACACGGTGCGAAAGATGCGGGCGACGGTGCTCGTTCTGGCGCCGCTGCTCGCCCGTTTCGGTCAGGCGCGGGTCTCGCTGCCGGGCGGCTGCGCGATCGGCGCACGGCCTGTCGACATGCATGTGGCGGCGCTCGCGGCACTGGGCGCCAGCATCGCGATCGAGAATGGCTCGATCGTCGCCTCCGCACCGAGCGGACTGACCGGCACCCGCATCGTCTTGAGCTCGCCGTCGGTCGGGGCAACGGAAACCGCGATGATGGCGGCGGCTACGGCGAAGGGCGAAACCGAAATCCTGAACGCGGCGCGCGAGCCCGAGGTGGCGGACCTCGCCGCTTGCCTCAACGCCATGGGCGCGCACATCGAGGGCGCCGGCACGCACCGCATCCTGATTGCCGGCAGGACGAATTGGCATGCGGCCAGGCATGACATCATTCCGGACCGGATCGAGGCCGGCACCTATGCCATCGCCGCGGCGATCACCGGTGGCCAGTTGGAACTGACCCATGCCCGGCTCGAGCACATGGCATCGGTGGTGCAGCTTCTCGAGGCCACCGGCGTCAGCGTCTGGCCCGGCGACCGCGGGCTCATCGTGTCGCGCGACCGGCCGCTCAAGGCTGTCGACGTCACGACGGAACCCTACCCGGGTTTTCCGACCGACCTCCAGGCGCAGTTCATGGCACTGATGTGCTGTGCCGAGGGCGCATCGCTGCTGCGTGAAACCATTTTCGAGAACCGCTTCATGCATGTCCCCGAACTGATGCGGCTCGGCGCCAACATCAAGCTGCAAGGCACCATGGCGCTGGTGCGTGGCGGCGAGAAACTGCACGGCGCGCAAGTGATGGCCACCGATCTGCGCGCTTCGGTATCGCTCGTGCTGGCGGCGCTGGTGTCCGAAGGCGAGACCATCATCAACCGCGTCTATCACCTCGACCGCGGCTACGAACAACTGGACCGCAAGCTCCGCCTGTGCGGCGCCGACATAGAGCGGCTGAGCGCATGAGCAGCGTGGCGGACCACTATTTTCTCGGTGTCGACGGCGGCGGCACCGGTTGCCGGGCCCGCATCGAGGATGCGGACGGAACCGTGCTGGGACAGGGCCTGTCGGGCCCGGCAACGACCCGGCTCGGCATCGACACAGCCTGGGCGTCCATTGCGAAGGCTTTCGGCACGGCGATCGAGGAGGCAGGCTTTGGACCGGCGCAGAGCGCCAGGATCCGCGCCGGCATCGGTCTTGCCGGCATCGGCCGCAAGGGCGCGCTGGAGACGCTGCGGGCGATCGCTCATCCCTTCGCCAGCATCGATTTCGTCAGCGACGGCATCGGCGCCTGCCTTGGCGCGCATTCCGGCCAGGATGGTGCCATCGTCATCGCCGGTACCGGCTCGATCGGCCTCGGCTTTGTCGAGGGGCGCGACCTACGCGTCGGCGGCTACGGCTTTCCGATCTCCGACGAGGGCAGCGGCGCCGATCTTGGTCTGAAGGCCGTGCAACTGGCGTTGCGCGCCCATGACGGCCGGCACGAGCCGACCGCACTGCTGGCGGAGGTGATGCAGCGCTTCGAAAGCGACCCGATGGAAGCCGTCGCCTGGATGGACCGAGCCAGTGCCACCGACTACGCGGCCCTGGCGCCGATGGTGATGCGCCATGCCGATCAGGGTGATCCTGTCGGACGGCGCATCGTGCAAAGCGCGGCCGAGCAGATCGATACGCTGGTGCGGGTGCTGTTCGAAAAAGGCGCACCGCGCGTGACCTTGCTGGGTGGCCTCTCCAGCCCGCTCGAACCCTGGCTCTCTCCCGATGTCCGCCGCCGCCTGAAGCCCGCTGACGGAGACGCCGTGTCGGGAGCGATCATCCTCGCCAAGAGGTCCCTCGGCGGTCGATAGCGCGTTGCCTTAGAAGGAATAATATATTCCATATTCCTGTTGACGATACGAATATTCAATTCTAAAAAGTTAACAAAAGAAAACAGGGCGGCAACCGTGGACCCATGGGTCCGTGCGCAGCGGTGCCGGTACGAGCCATGCTCGCCGCCGGCTGGGCCGCATGATTTTTGAAAGCGAGCGATGACCGAGCACGGGTTGATGTCTGAGCTGGACCGGCTGGTTTCCGAGGGCCGGAACCCAAAGACGATGGACATCGACCTGCTGCCGACCATCGACGTCCTGCGCAAGATCAATGACGAGGACAGGGCCGTCCCGACGGCTGTCGAAAAGGTTCTACCCGACATCGCTGCCGCGGTGGACCGTATCGTGCTTGCCTTCCAGAAAGGTGCGCGGCTTGTCTATATGGGCGCCGGCACCAGCGGCCGGCTTGGGGTGCTCGACGCTTCGGAATGCCCGCCCACCTTCGGCGTGCCGGAAGGCATGGTCGTCGGCCTGATCGCCGGCGGTCCCGACGCCCTGGTGCGGTCGACGGAGGGCGCCGAGGATGATCCGAAAATGGGCGCCAAGGCATTGCAGGAGATCGGGCTCACCGCCGACGACGTCGTGGTCGGCATCGCGGTGAGCGGGCGCACGCCTTACGTCATCGGCGGATTGAACTATGCCAGGCAGGTGGGCGCAACGACGGTCGCCCTGTCCTGCAATCCGGCGTCGACCATTGCCGGCATCGCCGACATAGCGATCTCGCCGGTTGTCGGCCCGGAAGTGCTCACCGGCTCGACCCGGCTGAAGTCGGGAACCGCGCAGAAGCTGGTGCTCAACATGCTGACCACCGCCAGCATGATCCGCATCGGCAAGAGCTACCAGAACCTGATGGTGGATCTCAACCCGTCGAACAAGAAGCTGGTAGCCCGGGCGATCCGGATCGTCATGCAGACGACCGGCTGCACGGCACAACAGGCGAAACAGGTGCTCGCCCTGACCGACAATGACGTGAAACTGGCGATCCTGGTGACGATCACCGGCATGGGCGTCGAGGAGGCGCGCGCGGCTCTCGGCAAGGCCGGAGGCTTCCTGAGAAAGGCAATCAGCGACGTGACGGGATCAAGCCGCACGGACAAGACGGCATGAAGCCGTACGGGACAAGACGGCATGAGCCGCATGAGACAAGACGGCGTAAAGCCGCTTGGGACAAGACGGCGTGAAGCCGCTTGAGACAAGACGGCGCGAAGCCGCATAGACTGGGCCGATACTCCAAAGCATGTGTGTCTTGGAAGCGGTCCGCAGAAACTGCAAGGCATCAAGTTCAATCACAATGGGAGACGAAAATGATCCACCTCACAAGAAAGCTGCTGTCAGGCATCACGCTGGCGGCGATGCTCGGCATCACGACGGTTTCGACGCAGGCGGCGACGCTGCACATGGCCTGGTCGCAGGACGCCACCGGACTCGACCCGCACAAGCAGACGGCGTTTTCGTCGCTGCGGCTCTTGGAACTGATCTATGAGCCGCTGGTGCGGGTCGACGCCAGCCTTCAGATCATCCCCGCCATCGCTACATCCTGGGAGTTCTCGAAGGACGGCAAGGAGCTGACCTTCAAGCTCGACCCCAAGGCGAAATTCCAGGACGGCACCGCGGTCACCTCGGCCGACGTCAAGGCATCGTTCGAGCGCATCCTCGACGAGAAGACGGGCGCGGCCGCCCGCGCCAACTTCCTGTCGATCGCCAGCATCGACACGCCCGATGCGGCGACCGTCGTGTTTCATCTGTCGCAGCCCGACGTGCCGATCCTGACGGCGATGAGCGATGTCAACGCGGCGATCGTTCCGGCAAGCGAAATCAAGGCCGGCTCGATCGGCACCAAGGCGGTCGGCTCGGGTCCGTTCAAGCTCGACAAATGGGACCCTAACGCCAAGGAAGTCCTGAGCGCCAACAAGGATTGGGCCGGCGGCGCGACCGGCGTCGACGGCATCGAGATCAGCGTGCTGCCGGACGAAGCGGCGATCCTGGCCGCCATGCGCACCAAGCAGATCGATTTCGCGCTGCTCAACGACCCGCTCGTCGCCACGCTGGTGCCGAAAGAGGCCAGCCTGCAACTGAACCGCGTGCCGGTCCTGTCCTATCACGTGCTGCAGCTCAATCCGTCGCGCAAGCCGATGACCGAGCTCAAGGTGCGCCAGGCCATCTCCTGCGCCATCGACCGGCAAGAGGTGCTGGACACCGCGTCGCTCGGCGAAGGCAAGGTCACCGGACCACTGACCATTCCGGCTCTCGCGACCGATCCGAGCCAGCTGTTCTGCTACAAGCGCGATGTCGACAAGGCCAAGAAGCTGATGGCCGAAGCCGGTTTTGCCGACGGCTTTTCGGCGACCGTGATCGGCGCCACCGGCGAGCCGCCAACGGCGGCGGCGGAAGCCCAGGTGATCCAGTCGCAGCTGGCTGAAATCGGCGTCAAGCTCGACATCAAGATGATGGAACTCAACGTCTATGTCGACGCCTGGCTGAAGGGCGATTTCGACATGGCGATCGCCTTGAACGGCGGCCGGGCCGACCCCTACACCATGTACAACCGCTATTGGACCAAGGCCGGCAATCTGCAGAAGGTGGCGAACTACATCGACGACACGCTCGACAGCCTGATGCAGAAGGGCCGCGCCGAGACCGACCCGGCGAAACGCAAGGTGATCTTCGCCGAGTTCGAGAAACACCTCGCCGAGGTGTCGCCGTGGATCTGGCTCTACACCTCCTACAGCTATACGGCCCAGCAGAAGAACATCGCGGGGTTCGTGCCGACGCCGACCGGCACGCTGTTCAGCCTGAGCAAGGTTACCATTCAGCAGTAGCCGCCGCTGGCATTGGACGAGAGGACTTCTTCGCGTGAACTATCTGATGCGACGACTGGCGGCGTTTCCTCTCGTCCTGCTTGGCGTATCCATCCTGGTCTTCGTGGCGATCCGGATGGTGCCAGGCGATTCGATCACGGCGATGCTGGGCACCGAGGCCGGCCTGCTGACCCCGGCGCAACGTGATTCGCTCGCCGCTTATTTCGGCATCGACCAGCCCTGGTTCGTCCAGTACTGGCGCTGGATAGGCGGCATCCTGCACGGCAATCTCGGCATTTCCGTCACCTATGGCAGGCCGGTGCTCGACGTCATCCTCGAGCGCTTCCCGCTGACACTCGAACTGGCGGTGCTGTCGATGATCATCGCGCTCATCGTCGGCTTGCCGGCCGGGATCTTTGCCGCCACGCACAATGAGAAGCCGTCCGACCTCGGTGTGCGCATCGTCGCCATGATCGGCCAGTCGACGCCGAGCTTCGTGCTTGGCCTGCTGATCATCTACACGCTGTCGGCCGGCTTTGGCGTGCTGCCGGCGATGGGCGAGTTCGCGCCGCTCTGGCAAGATCCCTTGCGCAATCTCGGCCAGTTGATCCTGCCTGCCATCACGCTCGGCTTTGCCTTCGCGGCTTCGGTCACCCGCATATCGCGCTCAGCCATGCTCGACGTGTTGAGCGACGACTATGTCCGCACCGCGCGCAGCAAGGGCGCATCGGCGCGCAGCGTCATCTGGCGGCATGCCCTGCCCAATGCGCTGATCCCGGTCGTCACCTTGAGCGGCATCGAATTCGGCTATCTGCTGGGTGGCGCGGTCATCGTCGAGCAGATCTACGCGCTGCCCGGCCTCGGCCGCATGGTGCTGGATGCGATCCAGCAGCGCGACTACGCGCTGGTGCAGGGAAGCGTGCTGTTCATCGCCCTCAACTTCATGATCGTCAATCTCCTGGTCGACCTCGCCTATGTCGCGCTCGATCCGCGCATCCGGCTGGGAGAGCAATGATGCGCATCCTGCGAGCCATCTTCGGACACGCCAGTGGCCGCATCGGCGGCGTCATCGTCGGCGTCTATCTGCTGATCGCCGTCCTCGGCATGCTGGGGCTGACGCCGCACAATCCGATCACGCAATACCGGGTCGACCGGCTGCATGCGCCCAACGGCGCCTACTGGATGGGCACGGACCTGTTCGGCCGCGACGTGGCCAGCCGGCTGATGGCGGGCGTCGGTCAGTCGTTCACGGTTGCCTTCTTCTCGGTGGCCTTCGCGACCCTTGCCGGCACCGTGCTCGGGCTGGCCGCCGCCTGGCTCGGGCGCCGCTGGGACGGCGTGCTGATGCGGATCATGGATGTGCTGCTGGCCTTTCCGGCAATCCTTTTGGCGCTGCTCATCGTCACCGTCGCCGGGCCGGGCACGTGGACCAGCGTCGTCGCCATCGGCATCGTCTACACGCCGATCTTCACCCGCGTGGTGCGCGGCCCTGCCCTTTCGCTCAAGGCACGCGAATTCGTCGACGCCGCGCGCACCTTCGGCAGCAGTTCGAGCTACATCGTGACCCGGCACCTGCTGCTCAATCTGGTGGCGCCATTGACCGTACAGGTGACGCTGGCGCTGGCCTGGGCGCTGCTGACGGAAGCGGGCCTGAGCTTTCTTGGGCTAGGCACGCAGCCGCCCGCCGCCTCGCTCGGCCTGATGCTGAGCGACAGCCGCAACCTGATGGAGACGGCGCCCTGGCTGATGATCTTCCCGGGCCTGGCAATCATGATCAGCATCCTCGGCTTCAATCTTCTGGGTGACGCCTTGCGCGATATCCTCGACCCGAAGATGCGCAGGGCGCCGGCATGATCCCGCTGCTCTCCGTTCGCGACCTGCGCGTCGGCTTCGGCCGCAATCCGCAAGCCAATGAGGTGGTGCGCGGCGTCAGCTTCGATCTGGCCGACGGCGAAACGCTGGCCATCGTCGGCGAAAGCGGTTCCGGCAAATCGGTCACCGCGCTGTCGATCAATCGTCTCATCGACTTCGGCGGCGGCCGCATCACCGGCGGCGCGATGAAGCTGAAACGGGCCGATGGCAGCCTTTTCGACCTGATGACCGCGACCGAACCGCAACTGACCGGCATTCGCGGCGCCGAGATCGGCATGATCTTCCAGGAGCCGATGACCTCGCTCAATCCGGTGCTGACCATCGGCACGCAGATCGAGGAATCGTTCCGGCTGCACCGCGGCCTGACTGGCAGGCAGGCCACGGCGGCAGCCAAGGATGCGCTCGACCGCGTGCGCATTCCCGATGCCGCGCGGCGGCTGAAATACACCCCCAACCAGTTGTCGGGCGGCATGCTGCAGCGGGTGATGATCGCGATTGCGCTCGCCTGCAATCCGCGCCTGCTCATCGCGGATGAGCCGACGACGGCGCTCGACGTCACCGTACAGGCGCAGATCATGGCGCTGCTTGCCGAGTTGAAGCGGGAAACCGGCATGTCGATGATCTTCATCACGCACGACATCGGCCTGGTTGCCGGTATCGCCGACAAGGTGATGGTGATGCAGAGTGGAAAAGCTGTCGAACAGGGCGAGTTGAACCAGATCCTCGACAATCCGCAGCATCCCTATACGCAGCACCTGCTGCATGCCGTGCCGCATTTCGCCAACGGCCGCGCGACGCGCGTTGACGGACAGCGCGACAAGGGCGCAAGCACGGAACCAGCCTTGAAGGTCGACGGTCTGGTGGTGCGGTTTCCGCTCAAGAGCAGTTTCTTCAGCCGCGCAACGGGCGCCGTGCATGCCGTCGACGGTGTCGATTTCGACCTGATGCCAGGCGAGACGCTGGCCATCGTCGGCGAGAGCGGCTCGGGCAAGTCGACCACCGCGCGCGCGGTGCTGGGGCTGGTGCGATCGACACGCGGCAGCTTCACGGTCGGTGCGCGAAAGGCTTCCGCGGCGCAAAGCGCCCTGCCCGTTCAGATGGTGTTCCAGAACCCCTATGCCTCACTCAACCCGAGGCTCACCATCGAGAGCATTCTGGCCGAGCCGGTGATTGCAACCGGCGGCCGCGTGGATGCCGGGACGCAGACGCGGATGGCGAGCCTGCTCGAACGCGTCGGCCTGCCAGGGAACAGCCTGGAACGCTATCCGCACGAATTCTCCGGGGGCCAGCGGCAAAGGCTGTGCATAGCGCGGGCGCTGATGCTCAACCCATCCGTCGTTGTTCTCGATGAAGCGGTTTCGGCGCTCGATGTGTCGGTGCAGGCCAAGGTGCTGGAGCTGCTGGTCGACCTGCAGCGCGAGTTCGGGCTGGCCTATCTGTTCATCTCGCACGACATGGCTGTCGTCGAGCGGATCGCCCACCGGATCGCCGTCATCTATGCCGGCCAGATCGTCGAGATCGGCGATGCGGCTTCCGTGCTGTCGAAGCCGAAGCATTCCTACACGAAAAAACTCATTGCCGCCGTTCCGACCATCGACCGCCGCCATGAGCATTTCGAGCTCGACACGCGCCAGGTTCCCTCGCTTGTACGCCCGCAGGGGTTTGAGCCGGCTGCGGCCAGATGGGAGCAGCTTGGGCCGGACCATCGAGCGAGGACGGAGGCGTGATGCTTGTCATCAGGGCATTTCCAGACGGAGGCTGGCATTGAACGACCTTGCCCAGCTCTTCGATCGCGCGTTCCAACCACTCGCCGCAACGGTCTCCGTCAAGCGCATTCCCGGCGGCGTGCTCGGCATTGTGGACAAAAATGGCGACCGCATCGTCAGGTCGATCGGCTCGGCCCAGTTGGTGCCGAAGTCGCGACCGATGCAGGACGAGACGTGGTTCGACCTGGCGTCGTTGACCAAGGTCATCTTCACCACGCCGTGCATCCTGGCGCTGGCCGAAGACGGCGTCATCGATCTCGACGCGCCGCTGATCTCGGTGCTGCCGGACCTTCGCCAGTATGATGCGGAGGCCTGGGAGCGGAAGGTGACGTTCCGCCAGTGCCTCGGCCACCAGACACCGTTTCCGGCCGTCGAGCCGATCTATACCTATGGGCGCGATCCCGACCTGCTGCGCGCCTTCATCCTGCAGCGCGAATGGCGGGCACGGGACCCAGTCTACTCCGACATCAACTTCATTCTGCTCGGCTTTGCGCTCGAGCGGTTGTTCGGAAAGACCATCAGGGACATGGATGCCGGCGCAGGCTTTGCTTTCTCGGCGGAGCCGGACGCGTCAGCCGCCACCGAGGACTGCACCTGGCGCCATCGCGTGCTGTCCGGCGAGGTCCACGACGACAATTGCGCGGCTCTGCAAGGCTCGGGGCACGCCGGCCTGTTTGGAACGGCCGCTTCCGTACTCGATTTCGCGCAAGGGCTGCTGGATGGCACGGGTGCATCCGAGCGTTCGATCGCACTGATGCGGACCCCCTTGTCCGCTACCCGCACCCATGGCTGGGAGCGTCCCTATGACGGCTGGTCCGGTGGGGCCTTGTGCAGTCCGGGAACCATCGGCCATACCGGCTTCACCGGCACCGGACTGTGGATCGACTTCGACGGAGGCAAGGCATGGACCTTGCTCACCAACCGGATCCATCCGACACGTCATTTCGACAGCGGAATCGTTTCGCTTCGGCAGAAGGTCGGCGATCTCGTCAACGGAGCATGATCCCCAAAAGGGACCCGATTTTGGGATAAGATCATGCTCAAGGCAAAGAGGCAGAGCTCAACAATGAAACCAATCTGGGCCGTCGGCCTGATGACCGGCACCGTGCTCGACGGCAACATCGATGTCGCGCTGATCAAGACGGATGGCGAGCGGATCGACGATTTCGGCACCTACCGGCTGATGCCCTACCCGCAATCGATCCGCTCGCTGCTGGAAGAGACGCTGAAGGAGGCAAGAGCCTGGAATTTTGTCGGGCCGGAACCGGTGATCTTCCGCAAGGCGGAGGAAGCCCTGACGCGTGCCCAGTCGGCGGCGGTCAAGGAACTCGTCGAAGGCTATGGGATGACGATGGCCGATATCGGCGTCGTCGGCTTTCACGGCCAGACCGTGCTGCATCGCGCGCCACAGGTCGGCCGGCTTGGCCAGACCCGGCAGCTCGGCGACGGCGAGCTGATGCATACGATCCTCGGCACCAAGGTCGCCTACGATTTCCGCTCGGCCGACATGCGCGCCGGCGGCCAAGGTGCGCCATTGGCCGCTGCCTATCACACCGCGCTGATGCGCAGCGCCGGCGCCAGTGGCGAGGTGGCGGTGCTCAATCTCGGCGGTGTCGCCAACATCACCTGGTGGGATGGCGCCGACAATGTCATCGCCTTCGACACCGGGCCTGCCAACGCACCGCTCAACGATTTCATCAAATCGAAAGGGCTCGGCGAAATGGACCGCGACGGCGCGCTTGGCCGCGCGGGAACGGTCGACGAGGCAAGGCTCGCCAAGCTGCTGCAGCACCCCTATCTGACCAAACCCTATCCCAAATCGCTGGACCGTTTCGATTTCGGCGCCGCCATGGCGGACGGTTTGAACGCCGAGGATGGCGCTGCCTTGCTGACCGCCTTCACCGCCGCCGCTGTCGGCAAGGCACTCGACCTTCTGCCGCGTCGGCCGAAAAAACTGGTGGTCAGCGGTGGCGGTCGCCACAACCCGACGATGATGGCGATGCTGGCCAGCCGCGCCGGCGTCGAGGTGGTGCAGGCCGAGACCCTCGGCTGGAGCGGCGACGCGGTGGAGGCGGAGTGCTTTGCCTTCCTCGCGGTTCGCGTGCTGCGCGGCCTGCCGATCAGCTTCCCGAGCACGACCGGCGCGCCGCAGCCAATGCGCGGCGGAAAGCTCGCCGGATAGACTCTTGCTTTGACGCAATTCCCAAGGGAAAGCGCTACGCGCTTTTCCCGGAAAACCGCTTCACACTTTCCTGGAATTGCCCTGATCAGGCCGGCGACAGTTTCTTCTGCAGGAAGATGCGGCTGCGGCCGATGGGGAAATCGGCAAGCGTGCCGAAGGTCTGATAGCCCTGGCGCTGATAGACCCTGGCCGCGTTCGGATTGAAGGTATCGATCCAGGCGCTTTGGCAGCCGCGCGCCATGGCTTCCTGTTCGGCCGCGTCCAGCATCCTGCCGGCCATGTGCTGGCCGCGCAGCCTTTCGTCGACCCAAAGCCATTGCACATAGAGCCAGCCCCAGGCGGTATAGCCCGAAATGCCGGCGACGACCGCGCCGTCGTCGTCGCGCACGAACACAGCCAGGGCCTTTCTTTCGGAAGCGCCGACATCGGCGTCGTTGAACGCCGTCAGGCGCTCGCCGAGAAAGGCAAGTTCTTCCGGCAACGGATTTGCCGTCGTCTCAAGTGTCGTGTTCATGGCTTTTCCGACATATGCGGCTGGATACGAACCAAGCGTTACGAAGGGCGGCGCGCTTGCGCAACTTCTATATCTGTTCCCGAACAGGTTGCGCATCCGGATCGCCACCATTGCGGAATTCGGACGCGGCAATGCCGTAGCGCTTGAGCTTGTCGTAAAACGTCTTGCGCGGCACGCCGAGCGCGTCGATGGCGCTGCGCACGTCGCCGCCATGATCGCGCAACGCGTCGCGGATGAGTTGCGCCTCGTAGTGGCCAACCCGTTCGGGCAGTGTAGCCTCGGGCTCCGGCAGTCGCGCGGGAGCGACTTTCGTCTCGTCGTCCGGGCCGAGACCGAGCGCGACGCGATCGGCGAAATGCGCGAGCTCGCGCACATTGCCCGGCCAGGCATGCGACTGGAGATGGTCGCTCACCGCTACGTTCACTTTGGCGACAGGCCGCCCGAAACGCTCCGCCGCCTTGCCGAGGAAATGCCCGAACAGCATCGGGATGTCGCCGCGCCGCTCGCGCAGTGGCGGGATGCGCAGCGTCACCACGTTGAGGCGGAAATAGAGATCCTCGCGAAAATCGCCGCGCTGGTCCGGCCGGCCGAGATCCACCTTCGTTGCCGCGACGACCCTGAGGTCGATGCGCCGGATCTCGTTCGAGCCAAGCGGCGTGAGACTGCGCGTCTCGAGCACCCGCAGCAGCTTGACCTGGAGGGCCGGCGGCATGGATTCGATCTCGTCGAGGAACAGGGTGCCACCGCTGGCATGCTCGATGCGGCCGATGCGGCGCCGCTGCGCGCCGGTGAAGGCGCCTGCCTCGTGGCCGAA
The DNA here is from genome assembly GCF_024519675.1 of Mesorhizobium sp. Mes31. Classification (NCBI taxonomy): domain Bacteria; kingdom Pseudomonadati; phylum Pseudomonadota; class Alphaproteobacteria; order Hyphomicrobiales; family Phyllobacteriaceae; genus Mesorhizobium; species Mesorhizobium sp. Mes31. The sequence continues at coordinate 126,903 of NZ_JALJRL010000003.1, forward strand.
CAGCTCGCTTTCTATGACGGTCTCCGGCAGCGCGCCGCAATTCAACGCCACGAAGGGTTTCGCGCGCCGCCGCCCCCATCTGTGCAGGAGGTCCGCCACCACTTCCTTGCCGGTTCCCGTCTCTCCTTCCACCAGCACGTCGACATCCATGTCGGCAATCTGGCGCAAGGTCTCGCGCAGCCGCCGGATGGCGGGCGCCTCACCGATCAGCGGCAGGCCATCGGCGGCCAGCGCCGCGGCTTCGCGCAGCCGCCGGTTCTCCATCACCAGCCGCCGCTTCTCGCTCGCCCGTTTCAATGCCTCGACAAGGCGATCGCCGGCATAGGGCTTCGGGATGAAATCGTAGACGCCGTCCTTGAGCGCGGCCACGGCAAGATCGACATCGCCATGCCCGGTGACCAGGATCACCGGTATGTCCGGGTCGATCGCCTTGACGCGATCGAACAGTTGCAGCCCGTTCATGCCGGGCATGCGGATGTCGCTGACGACCACGCCCTCGAAACTCCTGTCGATGACGGCAAGCGCCGCCTCGGCTGCATCGAGCGCGATCACGCTGAAGCCGGCAAGCTCGAGCAATTGCGTGGTGGCGTGAAGCAGGTCCGCATCGTCGTCGACGAGCGCCACCAGCCCTGATCCCTGCGTCATTCAATTCGCCTCAAGTCGATGGTGAAGGACGCGCCACTGACGCTGTCGGGATCGAGCCGCAGCGTGCCGCCCAATTCCTGGGCGATCTCCTGCGAGATCACCAGCCCGAGGCCAAGCCCTTTCTCCTTGGTGGTCTGGAACGGCATGAACAAATTGCCGGCCGCTTCCGGACCGAGGCCGGGGCCATTGTCGCGTACCGAAATCAGCACCCGGTCGTCGCGCTCGGCAATTTCGATCTCGATGCGGGGATCGGGCTGGTCCTTCATGGCGTCCAGCGCGTTCTGCAACAGGTTGACCAGGATCTGCTCCAGCCGGATGCGGCTGGCCATGACTGTCGGCGATGCGTTGCCGCGCGGCTTGACAATGGTCACGCCGGAATCGCGGATGCGGCCGGACAGAAGCGACAGCGCGCCGTCGATCGCCTCGCGCACCGGCAATGGCGAAGCGGCGACGCCGGGCCTGCGGGCGAATGTGCGCAAGGTGCTGGTGATCGCGCCGATGCGTTCGGTCATCGAAACGATCGATGTCAGATTGCCGCTGACCGGTTCGGTCCTGCCGTCGGCGAGAAAGCGGCGGGCATTCTCGGCATAGGTGCGGATCGCGGCGACCGGCTGGTTGATCTCGTGCGCGACGCCGGCCGCGATCTGCCCGAGAATGGAAAGCCGGTTGGCCTGGGCGAGATCGTCGCGCAGCCGGCGGACCTTGGCTTCAGCATTCTCGCGCTCGGCGATTTCGCCGGCAAGGGCTGTATTGGAGCGCGTCAGTTCGGCCGTTCGCGTGCTGACGCGGCTTTCCAGTTCGACATTCATGCGCGCCAGCGCCTCCTGCCTCAGCCGGCGCGCACGCTGACGTCGGGTGAGCACGAAGGCCAGCAAACCCGTAAGCAGCAATCCGAGCAGCGTGGTCAGGCGCGCCGTGTTGGCGGCGGACGAGAGTGCGGCGTCCGCCGGCGTCAGCAGCCACAGGCGCCAGCCGGGGACCGCACCGGGCAGGTCCTGCACCACCTCGACGAACTGGCGCGGCTTTCCCGAGCTCCCGATCGTCGCCACGCCGTCGCCGGCACCGCGCCGGATCGGCAGCGGTTCGAAGGCGGCATCGGCCAATTGCAGCTGCTCATGGGCAGCGGCGGCATCTTGGGCGGAGAGCGGCGCCAGCGCATGAAACCGCCATTCGGGCTCGCTGGTAGCCAGAACGACGCCGCGTTCGTCGGTGACGAAAACCAGGAACCCGCTGGAGCGCCAATTGGCCTCGACACCGTCCAGTTCGACCTTCAACACCACGACGCCCAGCGGCTTGCCGTTGTCGTCGACGCGACTCGAAAGATAGAGACCCGGCCGGCCGCTGATCGTGCCCAGGCCATATTGGCTGGCGGAACCCTTCGCCATGGCCTCGTTGAAATAGTGGCGGAAATTATAGTCGATGCCGACAAAGCTCGTCGGCTCGCCGGCATTGCTGGCTGATATCGCGATGCCGGCCGTGTCGATGACATAGATGGCGGACGCCGATGCATCGCCGGCAATCGCCTTGAGCTTGTCGTCGAGGGCCGTTTCTTCCGTTTTCCCGGCCCGGCGCAGCGCCTCGCGCACCGCATCGTCGCGTGCCAGCACCAACGGGACCAGTCGCTGCTTTTCGATTTCGCCGGTCAGTGTTCCCGCCGCCAGCGGCAAGGCGGCAAGCGCCCCGTCGCGCAGATTGTCGGCCGCCTGGCTGGAGGCGATGCGCCCGGCAATGACGATCGCGCCCGCCAGGACCGCGAGGGCGATGAGGACTACAAGCCAGCGGCCATCGCGCAGCCGGGCCACCGCCTCGCGCAGCAGATCCCGTCCGGCGATCCCCATCGACCTGCTATCGGTGCCTGCTTGTGGCGTCTGCCTCTCCCTTTTTCCTCGCTAGTCTAATGCGAAATTCCGCCCAGGCAAACGCTACCTGTGCGGAAATCCGCACAGGTTTTCGCCGCGCGACCCCGAAAAGTGGCCAAAACGCCGGATTTCCGCCTTTCCCCGATCTGGCACAGCGCTTGCAAAAGTTCCTGCAGCGGCGTGCGACCGGAGCGCCGCGATGGGAGAAGTCACGCAGGGCGGCGCATTTCCGCCCCATCCGGCAGGGAGAGTTCGATGCACATCGCAGACCAATCAGGCGCGCCTTCCGCGCAGCGCAAGCCTTTCTATGCCCAACTCTACGTGCAGGTGCTCGTCGCGATCACCGTCGGTATCCTGCTCGGCCACTACTATCCGTCGATCGGCGAGAGCATGAAGCCGCTCGGCGATGCCTTCATCAAGCTGGTCAAGATGATCATCGCCCCGGTCATCTTCCTGACGGTGGCGACCGGCATCGCCGGCATGAGCGACCTGCAGAAGGTCGGCCGTGTGGCCGGCAAGGCGATGCTCTACTTCCTCACCTTCTCCACGCTTGCTCTCATCATCGGCCTCGTCGTCGCCAATGTCGTGCAGCCGGGCGCCGGCTTCAACATCGACCCGGCGACACTCGACGCGTCGACCGTCAGCACCTATGCCGCCAAGGCGCACGACCAGTCGGTCACCGGCTTCCTGATGAACATCATCCCGACGACCATCGTCGGCGCCTTCGCCGACGGCGACATCCTGCAGGTTCTGTTCTTCTCGGTGCTGTTCGGCATTGCGCTGGCGCTGGTCGGCGACAGGGGCACGCCGGTCCTCAATTTCCTGCAGGCGCTGATGGCGCCGATGTTCAAGCTGGTCAGCGTGCTCATGAAGGCCGCGCCCATCGGCGCCTTCGGCGCCATGGCCTTCACCATCGGCAAATACGGTATCGGCTCGGTCATCAATCTCGCCATGCTGGTCGGCACCTTCTACATGACGTCGCTGCTGTTCGTGTTCGTCGTGCTCGGGGCCGTCTGCCGTTACAACGGGTTCTCCATCCTGTCGCTGCTCCGCTATATCAAGGAGGAGCTGCTGCTGGTGCTGGGCACCTCCTCGTCGGAAGCCGCCCTGCCCTCGCTGATGGAAAAGATGGAGAAGGCCGGCGCCAAGCGCTCGGTGGTCGGACTGGTCATTCCGACCGGCTATTCCTTCAACCTCGACGGCACCAACATCTACATGACACTGGCGGCGCTGTTCATCGCGCAGGCGACGAACATCCATCTGTCGATCGGTGACCAGATCCTGCTGCTGCTGGTTGCCATGCTTTCGTCGAAGGGCGCAGCCGGTATCACCGGGGCCGGATTCATCACCCTTGCCGCCACGCTTTCGGTCGTTCCATCGGTGCCGGTCGCCGGCATGGCGCTGATCCTCGGCGTCGACCGCTTCATGTCGGAATGCCGGGCACTGACCAATTTCATCGGCAATGCCGTCGCCACGCTGGTCGTCGCCCGCTGGGAAGGCGAACTCGACGAGGCCAAGCTGGCCAGCGCTCTGGCGGGCACGGCGGACGACAGCCTGCCGGCGGACGTCGTTCCGGCCGAGTAATCAGCGCAGTCAATAGGACAAAGGCCGGAGGCGTGCTGCCTCCGGCCTTTGTCATACAGGTCGCAAAGTCAGACGGTACCGGTCTTGCTCAGCGGCTCCAGCGCCTTGACACCTTTGATCACCTCCACGCCGCCGTAAGACTTGCGCACACCGCGCATCTTGAGCTCAGCCATTGAAGTCCCTCCTTGCGTCAGGATACGTGGTTGGGCCGACAGGCATGCGTGCAGCCAAAGTGCCGACGTCGTCGAACAGGACGAGGCTGGCGGCGCCGACGAGCCCGGCGTGGCGGCCGAGCTGCGCCTGGACGACCGGCACGTCGCGATAGGCGCGCATGGCCCGCTGCCTGATGGTCGCCTCGAGGACAGGCAGCATCAGGTCGAGCCCATTGGCGATGCCGCCGCCGACGACCAGCACATCGGGCGAATAGAGATGCAGCAGATTGGTGAAGCCGACCCCCAGCCAGCGCGCTTCCTCCTCAAGCAGGGCCAAAGCGAGGCCGTCCTGCAGCCGTGCCGCCTCGACCACGTGACGGCCTGTCACTTCCGCGTCCGCCGACAGGCGCCGCAAAGTCGAGCCGTCACCAGCAGCCGTGGCGGCGGTCGCGCGACGGCCAAGTGCGGTTCCCGAGGCGATGGCCTCGAAGCAGCCGACGACACCGCAGACGCAACGTTCGCCTTCGTTTGTGATGGTCATATGGCCGATCTCGGCGGCAAGGCCACGACGACCGTGCAGGATGCGCCCATCGACGACGACGCCGCCGCCAATGCCGGTGGAAACCGTGACGAAAACCAGCGAGCGCGCACCGTGGCCAGCACCGAAACGCCATTCGCCGAGCGCGGCGGCGTTGGCGTCGTTCTCCAGCCGCACCGGCAGACCGAGCCGCCGTTCGAGGATATCGGCAAGCGGCACATCCAGCCAGCCGGCCAGCGTCGGCGGCCCGACCGCGATGCCGGCGAGCGGATCAAGCGGTCCCGGCGCACCGACGCCGACGCCGACGACGGCAAGCGCCGGTGCCTCGGCATGGACGGTCGCGGCCAACGCCTCGATCTGGCCGATCACCACGTCGGGGCCGGCCTGCGCCTGCGTCGGCACCGCTGCGAATGCCAGGATCTTGCCGTCGCGATCGACCAGGGCGGCGCGAAGCTCGGTGCCGCCAAGATCGATCGCGAGGGCGGCTTCAGTGCTCATGCCGCTACCTTCAGTCCGTGCAGCCAGCCGATGCGGCCGGCCAGATCCTTGTCGCCAAAGGCGAGCGAACCGAGAACCACCGTCTCGGCGCCGGCGGCACGCAGCAACGGCACCGTTTCGTGGCGGATGCCGCCGTCGGCGGCCAGAACCAAGGCCGCCTCGCGGCCGGCCTTTCTCAGGATGGCGCGCGCGGCGCCAAGCCTGTCAAAAGCTTTTTCCGACAGGCTCTGCCCCTTGACGCCGATTGCCGTGCCGAGAAGCGTGACAAAAGCGACCTCGGAGACGAAGGGCGTCACCTCTTCGACCGGCGTCTCCAGCCTCAGCACGACACCGGCTTCGGCGCCGAGCTCGCGGGCCAGCCGAACGGCGCGCAATCCCGCCTCGCCATTCTCGGCATGGACGCTGATCATGTCGGCGCCGGCCTCGATGAACTGGCGCGTCTGCGCCTCGACTATGTCAGCATCGACCATCAGGTGGACATGGATGGGTTTGGCCGTGAGCTTCGCGATGCGGGCGACGAGGTCGGGAAAGAACAGGAAGGACGGGGCGAAATGACCGTCCGCCACATCGATATGATGAAGATCGACAAAGGGTTCGATGCGCTTCAGGTCGCTCTCGAAATTGACGAGGTCGGCGGACCACAGCGAGAATTCAGCGATCATGCGATCGCGCGGCAATGCGGCGATGGCGGCCGGGCCTGAGAGAGGTTTCGAGATCATGGCTGGTCCTGGTTGTTGAAACGATCGTCGAGGAAGCGGGTGATGGCGGCGCGGACCTCCGTGAAATGGCGATCCTTGTCGGTGGCCTTCGGCGTTACCTCGACAAAGGCGGCGTTGGGAATGGCGTCGGCGAGGCTGCGAGCGATCGCCAGCGGATGAACGAGGTCAATGCCGCTGCCGATGACCAGCGTGGGGATTGCGAGGCCGGAAGCAGCCGCCCGCGTGACGCCAGGCCCATCGTTTGCGATCGCCTGCATGACCTCGGCGAAAACTGCCGCATTTTCACGCGCGAAGAAGCCGAGCAAGGAGGTGAGATTGTCCGGTGCTTCAGCGCGAAAGCGGGCGGCAGTGGCGGATGCCGCGAAGGCGTCGCGCGCTTCATCCAGCGGACGGCTGCGGATGAGCTCCGCCACTTCCACGTAAGGGCGCATGTTCAGCGGCGCTGCGTCGAAGGCCCAGGCCGGGCGCACGAGTACCAGGCCAATGACGCGCTCCGGGTAACGGCTCGCCAGGTTCAGCGCGATTGCCGCGCCCATCGAGATGCCGCCGGCGACAAAACGGTCGAGGCCGGCCGCGTCGGCGGCGGCCAGCACGTCGTCGGCAAACATGGCGATCGAAAAGGGGCGACGGCTGCCGGCGCCGGAGCCGCCTTGTGCGCGGCATTCGACGGTCAGCCGCCGGCGTGACGGGCTGTCGGGAAAGTTCTGTGCCACCTGCGCTGCATCGCCGCCGAGACCATGCTGGAAGACGACGGGAAGCCTGCCCTGCCCCATATCGAAGACACGAAGTGCTGCATCGTCGCGGAGCATGATCGCCGGCGCGGTAACCATCAGAGCAGCCTCCGCAGGAAGGCGGCAACACCGGGAGCTTCGTCGGCGGACAGGCCGTGGGTGACGAGCGCCCCCCCGAAACCCGCAGCCTTCAGCCGCGCGACGAAATCCGGAAAATCGACAATGCCTTGCCCGGCGGTGGCAAAGCGGCCGTCGCCATGGCGGTCCTTGGCATGTGCCATGGCGATGTGGCCGGCCGCCTCGTCGATCGCGGCGGCGACGATGGCGCGCGCCTCGCCCGGCGTGGCGTGCTCGAACAGGTTTGCCGGGTCGAACACGATCTTCAGATGCCTCGAGCCCATCTCGGCGATCAGGCGAGTCGCATCCTTGGCCGAGGTGACGATGTTGGCCTGCTCCGGCTCGATGCCGAGATCGACGCCGGCGGCTTCGGCCAGCGCCAGCGCCTTCTCCATCTCGGCGGCCATGTCGGACCATGCGGCCGGTGTGGCATTGTCCGGATGGTATGCCCATTGATCGGCGGCATTGCGCGAGCCGGTGCACAGCGTGACCAGCGGAATGCCGAGGGCCGCCGCGGTCTCGACAACGGCCTCAAGACGGCCAAGACCGTCGTCGCGCACGGCCTTGTCGGGATGCGCCATGTTGTAGGTGCCCGATAGCGCGGCGAGTGAAACACCGGTCGACCGTGCGGCGGCGCGGATCGCCGCGATGGCGTCCGCCGGCACTGCGTCCGGCATCGCTGGCAGGCCGGCGCAAGCGAGATTGAATTGCGTCGTCTCATAGCCCGCTTGTCGCACCGCCATCAGCACCGCGGCCGGTTCGCTCCCGGGAAAGGTCTTGGCGAAAATGCCGAGACGCATCAGACTGCTCCCGAAACCGAGGCGAGTTCGACCCGCTCGCCGGTCTCCACCGAGCGCGCTATGGCAACCATGGCGCGGATCGACGCGATGCCGTCTTCGACATTGGCGCCGCGCATCGGCGCGCCGGCAAGCACCGTGTCGGCAAGACCTTCCAGCTGGCGGCGGAAGAAATGGCCGTCGGCGCCGAGCGGCTTGCGCGATGTCGCGTCCTTCTCATGGAAGATGTCGACCTCGCTGGCGCGGAAGTACCAGGGGTTGAAGGTCTTGGCGATGATGGAACCGTTCTCGCCATAGAGTTGAAAGCCTTCGTGCCAGTCCATCCGTACGGCCACCGTCAGATCGAGATGGCCGAGCGCGCCGCTGGCGAATTCGGTTTCGACGAACCAGCAATAGGCGCCGAAACGTTCGTTGAGACGGGCGCGCACGGCGACGATATCACCGCACAGGAAGCGTGCCGTGTCGACGAGATGCGAGCCGTGGGCCAGCATGAAGTATTGCCTGAGATCAGCCTTGGGATTGCCCGCCGGCTTCCGCGCGAGTTTGCTGGTGACGGGCAGCGGCTGCACGGCATCGGTGTTGGTGTAGCGGTGGGTGGAATCGCAGTACCACGCCTTCAGCGCCAGCACGTCGCCCATCTCGTCGCGAACGAAGTCGCGCGCGGCCTCCAGCGCCGGATCGAAGCGCTTCATGTGCCCGACCTGCAGGACCTTGCCGGAACGCCTGACTGCCTCTGCCAGTGCCTCGCCTTCCTCCACCGAGGTGCCGATGGGCTTTTCGCAGAGAACATGCTTGCCGGCGTCGAGCGCCTTGATCGACATCGGCACGTGATAGGCATCCGAGGTGGCGACGATCACGGCTTCCAATTCGGGATCGGCGAGCATCGCGTCGTAGTCGGCATACATCTTTTGCGGTTCGTAGGTGGCGCCCATGCGGGCGATCAGATCGGGCGCCGCATCGCAGATGGCGTAGAGATCGGCATTGGCGGCCTTCGTGCAGGATTGCAGATGCGCGAACTGCGCTATGGGACCGCAGCCGAGCACGCCGACCCTGAGGCGTCTGTCTTGTTTCTTGATCATCGTCTCGTTCTTCAGGCGCCGTAGCTACGCATCGTCTGGCGGTTGGTCTTGACCGCGCCAGCAGGATCGGCGGCGGCCGTGTCGGATTCCTCTTCCAGCACCAGCCAGCCGTTGAAGTGTGGCGCGGTGTTTGCGATCTCGATGACCGCAGGCGTGTCGCAGACCCCTTGGCCCAGCATCGCCCAGGTGCCGTTGGCGTCTACGTCCTTCAAATGGATGTAGCGGATACGATCGCGATAGGTGCGCAGCGTGTCAGACATGTCCTTGTGGCCGCGCAATATGTGGCCGGTATCCGGCACCCAGCCGACCAGGTCGGGGTCGAGCAAGGCAAAGATCCTGTCATAGTCGGCGCGGTCGAACAGCAGCGTGTTGTGGTGCGAGCTCGGGTGCACCGCCACCTGGACACCGGCCTTGCGGCCAAGCTCGCCGGCCTTGTTGTAAACCTCCGCCGCGATGGCGAACTTGTCGTCGCGCGGCCCGTCGGACACCACGGTTGCCGAGCCCATCGACACCAGCGCGCCCGGGAAGGCAGCGGCGAAGTCGATCCAGCGTTTCGCGGTCTCGAGGTCGGCGCCGACCTGCTCCTTCAGCGTGAAGCCGCTCTTCGAACCGAAGGCGAACGAGACCAGCGTCAGGCCGGATGCCTTCAGCGCGGTCGCGAACTCCGCCGGCTTGTCGGCATAGAGGCCGATCATGGTGTCGGTGATCTCGATGCCGGAGTAACCGCCATCGGCGATGGCCTTCAACAGATCGTCGGGGCCGCCGCTAAAACGGTCGCCGAGCATTTCCCAGGTGAAGGTCTGGCAGCCGACTTTGAGGTCTTTCACGTTCATCCTTTCAATCCTTGATACCGGTTATTGCTTGATGCCACTCTGCGTCACCCTGGGATGGACATCCTACTTGACCGAGCCCGCGGTCATGCCGGCGAGGAAGTACCTCTGGGCAACGAGGTAGATGACCAAGAGCGGTAGCGAGCCAAGCACGCTCATCGCCATCATCTGGTTCCATTCGAAGGCGTGCTGCCCCATCAACAGCTGGATGCCGATCGGGACGGTGCGCATGGACGTTGACTTCGTCAGCGTCAGCGCAAAGAGAAATTCGTTCCAGCACAACAGGAAGGTGTAGACCGACGTCGCTACGATACCGGGCAGTGAAATCGGGACGACCACCCGCCAGAGCGCTGTCCAACTGGTGCCGCCATCGACAGCCACGGCTTCATCGAGATCGCGGGGCAAGGTGTTCAGATATCCCGTCATCAGCAGGATCGCGTAGGGCAGCGTGAATACCAGGTAAGTCAGGATCAGTGCGACGTAGGTGTCGAAGATGCCATATGAGACGACAAGCCCGAAGAAAGGGATCAAAAGTGTGATTGGCGGGATCGTCTGCGTGCTGATGATGAGTGTGTTCAGGCTGCCCTTGCCGCGGAAGTTGAAGCGGCTGAACCCGTAGGCCGCCAGCAAGGCGATCAGCACCGTCAGCACGGTCACCGCTCCCGCTACGAAATAGCTGTTGAAGAAGAAGCGCAGCTTTACCGGGTCGCCAAGGATGGCTGCGTACGCTTCCAGCGTGAAGGCCTTTGGCAGGATGGTTGGTGGCAGGGCAAAGATTTCGGTATTCGATTTGAACGAACTGCTCAGCATCCAGTAGATCGGGAATGCCGCGAAAAGGAGCCCCGCTGCAAGCGCTACATGGAGCGCGACGGTGATCAGCCTGTCTTTCGGCGTATGCCTTTTCCTCATGGTGACTACCGAGCCTTTTGATAGCGAATATAGAAAAGCGTCAGGCCGAGAGAGATCAACAAGATGACCACGGCGCTCGCCGAAGCCTGCGACAGGTTGTAGCTCGAAAACGCCAGCTTGTACGTGTAGGTGCTTAGGACCTCGGTCGAGTAGATCGGGCCGCCGCCCGTGGTTATCCAGATCAACGGGAAGACCTGCATGGTCCAGATGAAGTCGAGCAGCGAGATGCTGATGATGATCGGCATCAGCTGCGGGATGGTGATGAAAATCAGCTTCTGGTAGGCTTTTGCCCCGTCGATATCGGCGGCCTCGTAGAAATCCTTGGGAATGCCCTGCAAACCCGCGAGCAGGCTGACCATGAAAAGCGGATAGCCCGCCCAGATGTTGGCGAAGGTGACGGCGTGCAGCGCGGTCTCGGGCGAGGAAAACCACTCGACCTTCGAACCGATGATGCCCAATTGCATGAGAATGCTATTCACGACACCGTTCGGCTCTAGCAGGAGGCGCCAGATCACGGCGATGATCACTGCGGTGAACAGCCAGGGCAGTATGTAGAGCACGCGCAAAATATTGCGCAGCGTCGGATTGATGCGATCGCTGTTCAACATGAGCGCGAACATCATGCCGATGGTCATGTGGAAAATGACACTCATGCATGTGAAGTAGAGCGTGTGCCACAGCGAAGCCCAGAACACGGGGTCGTCGAAGATCGCCTGGTAGTGTTTCAGTCCGGCAAACGATGGGTCACGACGCAGCACCGCGCTGTTCTGGAACGAGTAGGCAATCACCGTCACCATCGGCAGCAGCATCAGAAGCCCGATTATGAGCAGCGATGGCGACAGATAGAGGTAGGGTGCGACCGCTCGTTTCAGCTTGTGGTGGGAGCGCTTTTGCCGGGTCATGTGCCAACCTTGGGATACGCCTTCATGAGAAGGTAAGTTTCAAAAACAGGTCCATCTCAAATTGCCGATCCGTTGTTGCCGGGTGGCCTGCCCGAAGTCAGGCCACCCGGTCGAAGAAACGGGAACAGGCCGATCAGAATTTCGCCATCCAGCCCTTCTGAGCGGCGGCGGCGGCTTGTTCCGGAGACTGCTCGCCGGCGAGCATCTTCTGGGCTTGCACGTCGAACTGGGTCATCAGGTCTTCAGCCACCGGCAGGCCCGTGAACTCATTGGCGAGATAACCGGTCTTGAAGATTTCAAAAGCCTTGCCGAAAGCCTTGTCCGAGGTCACGAAATCGGGCTTGGCGTTGACGTTGCCCGGGAAGGCGTTTGCAAGCGACACGAGCTTGGCGTTCACCTTTTCACTCATCAGATATTGGACGAGTTTCCAGGCCTCTTCCTGATGTTTCGAGGCAGCAGAGATGCCGATGCCCCAGGAGGCATAGGGAAGGCCGCGCTTGCCCGTATAGCCCTCCACGACCGGGACCGGGATGAGGTCGAAGTTCAGATTGGGATTGCGCTTGCGGATGAGGTTCACATGCGCGAGCGAGTCGATCATCATCCCGACCCGGTCGTTGACGAATTCCTCGACCTTTTCCTGTTCGGTCTTGGTGGCGATGCCGGGCGAGATGGTGCCCGCGTCATTGAGCGATTTGACGAAGGTGAGCATGTCCACCACGGGCTTGCCCTCGAGAGCGGGCTTGCCGTCCCCCATCATCGACTGACCCGATGCCCAGACCCACGACATCATGTCGTTCTGGACGCCGGACGGCGTTTGCAGCGACAGCGGCAGCACCCAGCCATACTGGTTCTTGTCGGCATGGGTCATCTTCTTGGCGGCTTCGAGAAACTCGGCGCGGGTCGACGGCAGCTTGGTCACGCCTGCCTGGGCGGCGAGGTCCAAATTCACGAAGACCGGGTAGACGAAGGAAGCGACGGGAAACATCACCGCCTTGCCGTCCACCTTGATGATGTCCGCGACTTGGGCTTTGTCGAACTTGCTCGCATCCATCATCGGGTTCATGTCGGCGAGCGCACCCTGCGCGTTCAGATTGTTCACCCAGGCGCCGTCGAGACCGACGACGTCGCTGAGCGTTCCGGTTGCAGCGCCAACCGAGATCTGGTCTCGCGTGGTCGCATAGGGACCGCTGACCAGCGTCACCTTGATGCCGGGATTCGCGGCCTCGAAATCGTCCATGATTTTCCGCAAGGAGCCTGCGGGCAGCTCAGGCTCCCACCATTGGGTGAATTCCAGCGTCGTGTCCGCCATGGCGGCGGTTGCGCCAAGCAACCATGCTGCCGCGGCTATTTTCAGCATCGCGGGCTTTATCCGAAACGTCATTTTTTTCTCCTCCTTCTCTGGGATCGACCGCACAATGCAGCCGATCGTCTGCTTCATTCAGAAGTCTTCTTACGCGTACTTTCGCAGGCGCCTCGCTCTCGCCTGCGGGCTCTGCCACAATTCTTCAGATCGCCAGATGCGTCTCGGGATCGAAGAAATGGAGCTTGGTATCATCCAGGGCCAACCGGATTTCCGAACCGGAGCGGACTGCGCTGTCCGGTTCGAATCTCGCCACCGCATTCGACGTCAGGCCGAAATCCTGCACCGCGTCGGGGTCGCCGGAGTCCACCCGGATCGCGTCGATGTTCAGATGGACGATATGTTCCGACCCGAGTTCTTCGATCGAGGTCACCTTTGCCGGTATGGTCTGATACTTGCGGCCGGATTCGAGGCTGCTGTCATAGAGATCCTCCGGTCGTATCCCGAACACGACCTTGCGCCCCGCATACGACTTCAAACCCGGCCTGCGCACGAAGGCTGCATCCTGCAGCCGAATGGCAAAGGCGCCGGACATCAGCTCGCCGCCCGTGATGGTCGCTTCGAAAAGGTTCATCGAAGGAGACCCGATAAAGCCGGCAACGAAGGCGTTCACCGGCGATTCGTAGAGCCTCTTGGGTGTGTCGACCTGCTGCAGCACGCCGCCCTTCAGCACGGCGACCCTGTCCCCCATCGTCATCGCTTCGGTCTGGTCGTGGGTCACATATATGGTCGTCACGCCGAGCTGCTTTTGCAGACGGGTGATTTCGGCGCGCATTTGCACGCGCAGTTTCGCGTCCAGGTTGGAAAGGGGTTCGTCCATGAGAAAGGCTGCCGGCTCGCGCACCATGGCGCGGCCCATGGCAACCCTTTGACGCTGTCCGCCTGAAAGGTTCGCGGGTTTGCTGTCCAACAGAGACGTCAGCTGAAGGGTCTTGGCGATCTCGTCGACGCGCTTCTTGCGTTCGGCCTTCGGCTTGCCTGCCAGCCGCATCGAAAAGGCGATGTTTTCGAACACCGTCATATGCGGGTAGAGGGCGTAGCTCTGGAAGACCATCGCGATGTCGCGGTCCTTGGGCGGCATGTCGACGACGTCGGTACCGCCGATCCGAAGGCTGCCACTTGTGACGTCCTCCAATCCCGCGATCATCCGCAACGCGGTGGATTTGCCACAGCCGGACGGCCCGACGAGAATCAAAAACTCGCCGTCCTCGACCGACAGGTTCAATTGGTCGATTGCGTGAAAATTGTTCCCGTAGGTCTTGCAGATATTCTCAAGAACGACTTCTGCCATATTCCTCCCTCCACAAGTCTAAGCCACTGATTTTTATGATTGTCCTCGGCTCATGTTCACCTGCGAAATACTTCCTCGGATAGTTCGGGCTATGTTCCGGTATCGAGTTGCGCATATTTCAGTTCGACTGCCGACGGCGCGTTCGTCGACGCCAGGAGTTCCGTGACCTGGTCGGCGGTCGGAAGCGCCTCGCGCCCGCCACGCCCCGTTATCGAAAAGGCCGCCGCCGCGGCAGCGAATGCCACTCGGCCGGCGGTGTCGGCACCGCGCGTCAATGCAAGGGCATAGGCGCCATGAAAGCAGTCACCGGCGCCGGTCGAGTCGACGACGGCAACCCGGTGCGGAGGCAGGTGCCAGAGCCCTGTCTCATCGCGTCCGCGATAGTACACGCCCCTGCCACCATCGGTCAGAACCACGGCGGACCGCGACGGCAACCACAATGCATCGAGCATTTCGGCGGGCGATCGGCACCCCGTGGCAGTCCGAGCATAGCCGAGTGGCAGAATGAGATGGTCGCAGAGCGCGATCAGCCGCTCCGTGGCCTGGCCGCTGCTCCATTCGATATCGCCGAGGATCGCAAGGCCGAGATCGCGAGCCCGAGCCACGACATCCAGCGACCGGATCGCGTAACTGTCGACGATCAGGACGGTCGCACGGCTGAGGACCTCGTCCGGAAAGTCCGGCGCGGTGCCCAGCATCGCATCGTCGTCATATGCGATGAACCGCTCTCCGTCCGAGCCCACTGTGATGCGTGAGCGCACCGGGCGCGCGTCGGCGTGGCGTGGCGCGAATGCGGTTTCAACACCGCTCTCAATGAGATCACACAGCACGGCGTCGTCCGCGGCATTGCCCAGCCATCCGACGAACCCGGCGCTTCCGCCGAGCCGCGCGACGGTGGCAAGCGCCGTCGCGACATTTCCCCCGAACGCCCGGGCACTTTCAAGAGCCTTCCCCTTGCCTGCCGACAGCGGCTGATCGACATAGACGATGTCGTCGATCGCAATAGCTCCGAAGCCGAGGATTGAAGGGACGGTGGGCATCGATCAGGCACCCGCCTTCGCCAGGGCGTCTTGCGCCGAAAGGCCGTCATGGATGACGCCCCGAAAGGCAATCGCCGCCTTTTCCGGATCGCCATGCCCCCAGAGATTGCGGCCCACCACGGCACCGCGCGCGCCGGCCCGGATGGCGTCCGCCGTCTGCTGAAGCGCGCCGAGCAGCGTATCCGTCTTCGGACCACCCGCGATCACGACCGGCACCGGGCAGGTCCGAACGGTCTCTCGAAACGAGTCGAAATCGCCCGTGTAGCCGATCTTGATCACGTCGACGCCGGACTCGTAGCCGATGCGCGCCGCATAGGCGATCTCGTCGGGGGTGAAGACGATTTTTGCCCCGTCGGTGAAATCGCGAGGGTAGATATGCGCCACCACCGGCATGCCGTAACGGGCCGCCGCATTCACCGAATCGGTCAGCCAGCGAATGTATTTGCCCTCGGTCGCGCCGCGCACCGGAATGGCCACGGCCAACGCATCAGCGCCAGCGCGCACCGCATCCTCGGGCGTTGCAATCAGTTCACTGATGCGATCGTCTGGGGTGAAGCAGCCGGCCTGGATCACCAGGGAAGCCTTGCCCGCGTATTGCGGCCACAGATGGCGCGCGGTGCCAGGCTGGATGCTGACGTAGTCGGGTTTGCCCACCATGACGCGTGCAAGCGCGCCCGGCAGGTCGGCAAGACCTCCTTTGCGCACGTCGCCATAGCCGACAAAGTGGTCGACCGCGCCGCCAAAAAGATTCCCCGATGGATGTGAGAAGAGGCGCGCCAGGCGCACCTTGGTTCCGAGGCTCATGAGTCCAAAACTCTCCAATTGATTGACTTCAAAATCCCGGACTCAGTGTTTTCGAAAGAAAGAATAAATGCAATCTTTCGAAATCTTTCGAATTCGCATATTTTTGGTAGAGTGAACCGAGGCCAGGGCGATCGCTTGGCGCATGGAGGCAAGGACAAGGCAATGTTGTCAGAGCAGAGACGCCAATCGATCCTGGGTGAAGTGCAACGCAGCGGACAGGTTCGCATCAAGGACCTGTCAGACGATTTTGGCGTGTCGGAAGTCACGGTGCGCTCCGACCTTGAGATACTGGATCGCAAGGGGCTGCTGACCAAGACTCGTGGAGGGGCGGTGACCCGGACCACGGATTCGACCACGGCCGCGTTCGCCCGGCGGATGCAAACGAACCTCGATGCAAAGAAACGCATCGCCCGGGCGGCGATAGAGCTGTTCGAGGACAACCAATCGGTCATCTTCGACGGCGGCTCGACATTGATGCAGGTTGCCATGCTGTTACCGCCGCTCAGCAATGTCGTGGTCGCGGCCACGGCAATGAATATCGTGCAGCATCTGATGCATCGGCCCGGGCTCGACGTTCACATGATCGGTGGCCGGGTCTATCCAGACACGGTGAGCACGCTGATCACCGATGCCGACACGGCTCTCGGCGGCTTGGTAGCGCATCAGGTCTTTGTTGGAGCGCATGCGATTGACTCGTCACTGGATGTGGTCGACGTGAATGAAGACATGGCGCGAACGAAGCGAAACCTCGTGCGCATGGCCCGGCGCGTTGTCCTCCTTGCGGATTCGAGCAAATGGGGCGTCAGCGGGACCTCCAAGGCATTTTCGCTGTCGAGCGTCGATGTCGTGATCACCGACGATGGCCTGTCCGGCCCGATACGCAGCCAGCTTGATAGGACCGGGGTCAAGGTGATCTATGCCTGATCCCGTCGAGATCCCTGGCCGCGACGGCAATATCCAATGCGCGCATGACCCCACGGGATTCGCATCGGCGCCCGGCCGTTTTTCGTGTCTGTCATTTTCTCCTCCCAGGGCTGGCAGCCTCCCGATAACGCGCCAGCATTTTCGCATGTTGTATAAAAATTTTACGCGCGTCAATATTTAAAATGTTGTATAGCGCTTTCGAAGGCGCTCCGTTGCCCGCGCAATGGATTTGTCAGACCATGACCGCATTGGGGAGGTACGATCAAAAATGCACGGAAAATCAAAGACGAAGCTCGGGATCGGCGTCATCGGATGCGGCAATATCTCGATGACCTATCTGCGCAATGCCGCCCTCTTTGGCGGGATCGAGTTGCGCGCCTGCGCCGATATCTCGGCCGACATGGCAGCGGTGCGAGCGAAGGAATATGGCATCCAGGCACTCGGCGTCGATGCGCTGCTGGCCGATCCCGAGATCGATCTTGTCCTCAACCTGACCATTCCGGCGGCGCATTTCGACATTTCGTTCTCGGCGCTTTCGGCCGGCAAGCACGTCTTCACCGAAAAGCCGTTGGCAACTTCGGCCAGCGACGGGCGCCGCCTGGTGACGGAGGCGGCAAAGCGCGGCCTGCTGCTCGGCTCGGCGCCCGACACCTTCCTTGGCGCCGCCGGACGTCGCGCGCGCCGGCTGATGGACGACGGCGCCATCGGCCGACCGGTCACCGGCACGGCCTTCATGATGGGCCGCGGCATGGAGCACTGGCACCCCAACCCGCAGTTCTACTACCAGCCGGGCGGCGGGCCGGTGTTCGACATGGGGCCCTACTATCTGACCATGCTGGTCAACCTGCTCGGTCCGGTCGAGCGGGTCATGGCGATGGCCACGCGCGGCCAGGAGGAACGGCTGATCACCGCCGAGGGGCCATTCAAGAACACCACATTCAAGGTCGGCACGCCCACCAATGTGCTTTCACTGCTTGAATTCCGCTCGGGCGCGACCGTCACCTTCGGCGCCTCATGGGACGTCTTTCGCCACTCCAACCACCCGATCGAGCTGCACGGCACGGAAGGCTCGCTGCGGCTGCCCGACCCCGACACGTTCGGCGGCACCGTCTCGCTCTCCGAACGCGGCGCCGAGTGGAAGGATTTCGCCAGCGAAGGTGAACTCTATGGCGCCCGCAACTGGCCTTATGCGGCGCCCGATCGCGCCAACTACCGCATGCTCGGCGTCGCCGATCTGGTGCGCTCGCTGAAAACCGGCAACACGCCCCGCGCCTCCGGCAATCTGGCACTGCACGTGCTGGAAATCATGGAGGCGATCCTGCGTTCCGGTGAAACACGGGGCTCGGTCGCCATCGCCGGCGATGTCATCCAGCCGGCCCTGCTGACCGAGGACGAGGCAAGCAGCCTGCTGGCCTGAGGATATGACGATGACACTCGACCCGGATGCGCTGCGCGTCCTCGAAATCGGCCGCACGGCCGGCGGTGAGGCATTCGAGAATGGTAGCGTGGCGGCGGCGCGCACCGCCTACAATGCTTCGTTCCCGACGCTGCAGGGCGAGCACGAGCCGGTGGCAACGACCTCGGAGCAGCAGATCGACGGGCCGAACGGGCCTGTCACGATCCGCATCCATCGCGGCATCGGCGCGCCACGAAGCGGGGCGCCGGCGCTGCTCTATCTGCATGGCGGCGGCTGGGTCATCGGCAATCTCGATTCGCATGACGAGATCTGCCGGTGGCTGGCCAATCTCGGCGGCGCCGTCATTGTCTGTCCCGATTATCGCCTGGCGCCGGAACACAAATTTCCCGCCGGGCTGGAGGATGCCCGGGCAACGCTCCGCTTCATGGTGGAGAACACCGCCGAACTCGGCATCGACCCATCCCGAATCGGCGTTGCCGGCGACAGCGCCGGCGGCAATCTCGCCGCCGTGCTGGCGCTGCTCGCCCGCGACGGGCTGGCGCCATCGCTTGCCGCGCAGATCCTGATCTATCCCAACACCGATGCGCGGCAGACGGCCGACAGTTACCGGCGTTTCGGCGACGGCTTCGGGCTTACGGCCGCCACCATGGCATGGTTTCGCGACCACTATGTACGAACGCCCGGCGACATTGTGGACTGGCGCGTCTCGCCACTGCTGGCGCCTGATCTCGCCGGCGTCGCGCCGGCTTTCGTGGCGCTTGCCGGCTGCGATATCCTTGCCGACGAAGGGGCAGCCTATGCCAAGCGCCTGCAGGCCGCGGGCGTTCCGGTGATCTTGCGGCTATGGCCGGGCCAGATCCATGGCTTCGTCTCGATGGGACGCCATATCCCTGCCGCGCGGCAAGTGGTGGCCGAAGGCGTGGCTGCCTGGCGCCAATTCGAACAGGATTCGCTGGCGTCGGCTGCTCAAGCCGACTGACGCATCACCAGGGTCGCATCGAGCTTGACCGTGCGTTCCATGCCTTGCCTTGGCAGGTTGGCTTCGTCCAGGAGCGCCAGCAGAATCTCGACGCTGCGGCCAGCCATGGCGGCGAAATCCTGCGCCATGGTGGTCAGCGCCGGACAGGTGTAGCGGCTCAGCGGATGATCGTCATGCGCTGCAACGCGCAGGTCGCAGTCGGGCCTGCGGCCGATCTTCAGGCCGCGCGAGAACGCCGCCGACATCACGCCGAAGGCCAGGCGATCGTTGGCGCACAGGATGGTGCGGCCGGGCAAGGTGCCGGTCTCCAGCATCGTTTCCATCTGCTCGTAGCCGACGCGTTCGAACTCCCAGGTGTAATCGCGCGCCGCCTCGATGACGACCGGCTCGAACCCGGCCGTTTCCATCGCGATGATGTAGCTTTCCTGCCGTTCGCCGGAGTTGTGGTTGACATGCGGAATGTCGAGATAGGCCGGCGGCTCGCCCGACCGGCACAGATAGTCGACGATGGTCGACACGCTCTGCCGGTTGTCGTTGCCGACGAATGGCGTATCGCCCTCGATATAGGTGTCGAAATAGACGATCGGAATGTCCTGTCCGAGCTTGTCGAAAACGCTGCGGTCGGAGGCCAGGCCCAGCGGCGCGATGATCGCGCCCGCGACCTTCAGTGACAACAGCGTCCTGACCGATTCCGCTTCCAGCTTCGGCGAGCCGTGCGAGGAGATGACGATCGGCCAATAGCCTTCGTCGCGGCAGCGAAATTCGATGCGGCTGACCATCTCGGCATAGAACGGATCGGTGATCGTCGGCACGACGATGCCGATGTTGCGGGTGCGCTTGCGGTTGAGGTTGCGGGCGAAAAGGTTCGGCTGGTAGTCCGACGAACGCAAGGCGGCTTCGATGCGTGCCCGCGTCGCCGGCTTCACGCTCGCCGGATCGTCAAAATACTTCGACAGCGTGGGGCGCGACACGCCACATGCCTGGGCGAAGTCATCCATCGTGCGGTGCGTCTTCTCCGCCATCGATCTTTCAGGTCCTCTTGCCACAATCGCCGACCGGAACGATCCGGCCGTCACCAGTCATGCGGCCGTTGCCCGGAAGCGGCAATGCTTGACCGAACTTATTCAGTCAAATTTTCACGTTTCCCAATACAGCGCAAAAACATTACGTGCGTCAAATTATTTATTGACGCTCTAAAACTGACGACATAGGCTTCGAGAAAGCGACAAGACGCAACATGACGCTTCGCATCCGGCCGCCGGCCCGATGCTATCCGGCGAATGGTGAGGACATGAAGAAACTGGTTTGCGCCGGGGAGATCCTGGTCGAGATCATGGCCGAGCGGATCGGCCAGAGTTTCCTTTCTCCCGGGCCATTCGTCGGCCCGTTTCCATCCGGCGCACCGGCCATTTTCATCGACCAGGCGGCGCGGCTCGGCCAACCGGCGGGCCTGATCGCCGCGGTCGGCGATGACGATTTCGGCCATTTGAACATCGAGCGCCTGCGCGCCGACGGGGCCGATATCTCGGCCATCAAGGTGCATCGCGGTGCTGCCACGGGAACCGCCTTCGTCACCTACGAGACTGATGGCAGCCGGCATTTCGTCTACAACATCAGGCAAAGTGCCGCCGGCCTGATCGAGATCGGCACCGAGGCGCGCGCGCTGCTGGCCGGCGCCGATCATTTTCATGTGATGGGCACGTCGCTCTTTTCTCCGCAAACGATCGCGGTGGCGCGCACCGGGATCGAGGCCGTCAAGGCGCGTGGCGGCACGGTCTCCTTCGACCCCAACATCCGCAAGGAGATGCTCGATCTGCCGGGTATGCGCGAAGCCTTGCATTTCGTGCTCTCGAAGACGGATCTGTTCCTGCCAAGCGGGCCGGAACTCTTCATCTTTGCCAAGGCGACCGACGAGGAAGGTGCGGTGCACGAAATGCTGGAACGCGGCATCTCGGCGGTGGTCATCAAGAAGGGGGCGCAAGGCGCCGTTCAATACGACCAGGCCGGACGCACCGCGTCGCCCGGATTCGTCGTCGACGAAATCGACCCGACCGGCGCCGGCGACTGTTTTGCCGCCGCCTTCGTCTCCTTCTGGCTGCGCGGGGCGGCGCCCGAGAAGGCGCTCAGAATCGCCAATGGCTGCGGCGCACTGGCGGTTACGAAGAAGGGGCCGATGGAGGGCATAGCTTCCCTTGCCGCAGTCGAGGCCTTCATCGAGACGGCCGAGACCGGAGAGACGGCGTGAGCCAGGCGACGGACAGGCTGGCTGCCATCGCGACGCGTCGCGCGGCTGGCGAACGCCGCGGCATCGCCTCGATCTGCTCGGCCCATCCGCTGGTCATCGAGGCGGCACTGCGCCACGGCAAGGCGCGCGATGCCGATGTGCTGATCGAGGCCACCTGCAACCAGGTGAACCACGAGGGCGGCTATACCGGCATGACGCCCGGGGACTTCCGTCGCTTCGTCGAGGCGATCGCCGGCAAGGTCGCCTTTCCGCTGGACAGGCTCGTGCTCGGCGGCGACCATCTCGGCCCAAATCCGTGGAAGCACCTTCCGCCAGGCGAGGCCATGGCAAAGGCCTCGCGCATGGTCGACGCCTATGCCGAAGCCGGCTTCACCAAGATCCATCTCGACGCGAGCATGGGCTGCGCCGGCGAAGGTGCCGCACCGCCCGACGCGACGATTGCCGCGCGCGCGGCGGAACTGGCCGCGGTGGCCGAGGCCGCGACCGAACGATCGGGCGGCGCCAAACCTGTCTACGTCATCGGCACGGAAGTGCCGGTGCCTGGCGGTGCCTTCGAGGCGCTGGACCATCTGGAGGTGACGACGCCGGAGGCGGCACTGGAGACGGTACGCATCCACCGGCAGGCTTTCAGCCGCCGAGGCCTCGACCAGGCTTTTTCGCGCGCGATCGGCGTCGTCGTGCAGCCGGGCGTCGAATTCGGCAATGCCGAGGTGATCGCCTACCAGCCGGAACGCGCCGGCGCCTTGGCCGGCACGCTGCGGGACCTGCCGCAATTCGTCTTCGAGGCTCACTCGACGGACTACCAGCCGGTCGAAGCGCTGACCGCGCTGGTCGACAATGGCTTCGCCATCCTCAAGGTCGGGCCATGGCTGACCTTCGCGCTCCGCGAGGCGCTCTATGGGCTGAGCCACATCGCCGACATCCTCGCCCCCGATGCGGCGCGCGAAAGCCTGCCGGCGGCCATGGAACGCGCCATGCAGGCAGCGCCCGCCAACTGGAAGAATTATTACCACGGCCCGGAGGCCGAGCAGCGGATAGAACGCCATTTCTCCTACAGCGACCGCATCCGCTACTACTGGCCGGCACCGGCGGCGCAGCAGGCCACGGACGCGCTGATGCAGGCGCTCGGCGGCCGCGACATTCCCCCACCCCTCATCAGCCAGTACCTTGGTCATCTCTATGGCGCGGTGGCGAACGGTTCCGTCGCGCCAAGGGCCAGGGACCTGCTGATCGGCAGCGTGACACAGGTTCTCGATATCTACGCCAGCGCGACCGGCTGACCCGCCAATTACGGCAGCAAGACCAGGGCTCCCGTCGTGCGCCGGGATTCCAGATCGCGGTGCGCGTCGGCGGCGTTGGCAAGATCGTAACGTGTCGGCGCCTCGACCCTGACGACGCCCTGGCGAAGGGCCTGGAAAAACCTGGCGACATGCGGCGCGAGCTTCTCCGGCGTGTCGGTGTAGTGGGCGTAGTTGGGCCGCGAGATGGTGAGCGACCTGGAGGCGAAGCGGCCGATGTCCCAATTGCCGACCGGCCCCGAAGCCTGGCCGAAACTGACGAGATGGCCACGCACGGCAAGGGCCGCCAGCGAACCGGCGAACGTGTCATTGCCGACCGCGTCATACGCGACATTGGCGCCCATGCCTCCGGTCAGCCGCATGACGGCCTCGGCGAAATTCTCGCGGGAGTAGACGATGACATGGTCGGCGCCGAGACGCTCGACGATCCGCGCCTTGTCGTCGCTCGACACCGTGGCGATCACCGTCGCGCCGAGATGGCGTGCCCATTGCACAAGCAACTGGCCGATGCCGCCGGCCGCCGCATGGATGAGGACGATGTCGCCGCGCTTCACGACATGGACATCATGCAGCAGGAAACTCGCGGCAACGCCCTTGAGCAGGCCGGCAGCGGCAATCTCATCTGGAATATCGTCGGAGAGATGAACCAGCAGCTCGGGCGCCATGTTGCGCCGCTCTGCATAAGCGCCAACCGGTGGGCAGGCATAGGCGACGCGATCGCCGACCGAAAAGCCCGACACCACCGGGCCAACCGCCTCGATGACGCCGGCGGCCTCCATGCCCGGCACGCCAGGCGGCTGCAACAGGTCGAAAAAGCCGGTGCGGCAATAGACGTCGATGAAGTTGACGCCGATCGCCGTATGATGGATCCGCACCTCGTTCGGCCCCAGCGGCGGCAATCCGATTTCTTTCAGCTGTAACTCCTCCGGTCCGCCATAACGCTCGACCAGGATTGCCCTGGTCGTCGAGGCCTGACCTGGAGCAACCGTTGACACCGTGCGAGGCACGCTTGCGGATGGCATCGGGACTGCAACCGCCCGCCGTTGTCTCGCGTCGATCGGCGAGCCCACGCTTCGGCGTCGCAAGAGGTTGCGCACGGCCGTAAAGCCGGCCTGATAGATACCTTCGGTGACAAGCTTGACCAGTTCGTCGCGGCGATGCGCTGGCGGGTTGAACTCGGAGCGCCATTCCCAGAAGGTCGCGTTGCCATCGGTCACCGGCTTCAGCCTCACCGAAGCAACATAGCCCATCAGCGGCAGCGGCGCCTCGAGCAGGCAATAGCTCAACCGATGATCCTTGTCCGACAGCGCCAGCAGTTGCTCACGCAACTCACCACCGTCAGCGAGCCGGAAATGGCGCACCGAGCCGACCGCATCGACAGGCTCGCCGCCTTCGATCTCGCTGAAGGCAATTGCCGGGTGCCAGCGGTCATGACCGTTGAAATCACGCAGGATCGCCCAGACCTCGTCGATCGGCGCATCGATGATCGTGCTCTGGCGAACCTGGACCATCGGCTGATGTCAGCGCCCGAACCGGTGTTTCAATGCGGTCAAGGCGGTCTGGAACACGCCATTGCCGATCTGCTGCATCAGGGCAGCTTCGCGGTCGGCGGCGCAATCGAACTCGGCCTGCCATTCGGCGAGCGTCAAATTGCCGTCGGTGATCGGTGTCAGCGACAGGGTGGCGACATAATTCTCCACCGCCATCGGGCTTTCGAGGATCGCGTAGCTGCAGGTCAGATCATAGTCGGACAGCGCCAACAGCCTTTCACGAATCCGGCCGCCGTCCTTCAGCGTGAAGCTTCTGATGCAACCGATCTGGTCGGCCTGCGCGTTCTGCTCGATGCGGCTCTCGGCAACGAACGGCGCCCAGCCGGGCAAACCATTGAAGTTGCGCACAAGCTTCCAGACTTCCGCCGCCGGCGCGGGAATGACCGAGGACACATAGACCTTGGTCATGCTTACGAGCCGGCTATCGGCATGGCAGTCCGCGCATGCATTGTCTCGCGCCGCGCCAGCTCGACCCCCACTCCGTCGAGCTTCGCTCGACACCTTTCCCCCGATCGACGGCGGAGAGGAAGGGCGCGAACCGTCCGCGGCGGGCTCCCTTCCTCTCCCTCCGGAGGGGGGAGAGGTGGCGCTGCGAAGCAGCGACGGAGCGGGGGAACCACTTGGCAATCATTGCGAACCGACGCAGCATGGCAATCAGGCTTCAAATATTGTCTCGCACGGCCCAACGAAGCGCAAGGAAACACCGCCCTCACCTCAGCGATCGCGGTCGTCATCGTCGTCCTTGGCGGTCTTTCCCTTGCCCTTCTTGTCGCGGGTCAGGCTCGAAATGTCCTTGGCATCGCGCAGCACGTCGGTCATGCGGCCGAGCGAGCCGCCCTCGATGCCGATCTCCTTCATCAGATTGTCGATCATCGGGGCCTGCACACGGTAACGCAGCGCCGAGTCGATCACCTCGTCGGTGACGTTGCGGTTGCCGCCGGTGCCACCGTTGATGCCGTCGACATGCAGGATCTTGATGCCCTCGATCTTCTCCATCGGCTTGACGCTCTCGCGGATGATGCCCTCCATGTGGTCGAGCAGCTTGCCACGCAGGCGCCCTGCCCGCGCGCCTTCGGAAAGGATGTTCTCGGCCTCGTTGAGCTGACGATGACCGGCGGCGTCGACCTCGTAGCGCTGGGCGGCGGCAAGGGCGTGGATCTTCTCCGACTCGGCCGAGGCGACGGCGGCGATCTTCTGCGCCTCGGCAAGGCTCTTTGCCGCCTTCATCTCCGCATCCGCGGCAGAGACTATGCGCAAGGCGTCGCGCTCGGCTTCGCGTTGCGCGCCGATCAGGTCGGTCAGCTTGCGGCGCTCGGCGATCTCGCGCTCGCGGGCGGTGAAGGCCTGTTCCTCGGCCTGAATAGCCTTGGCGCGGACGGCTTCCGAAGCGGCGATCGCCGAGGACCGCTCCTGCGTCTTCTTGGCGATGTCGATTGCCTTCTGGATTTCGGCGATCTCGATCTTCTGGTCGCGGTCGACGCCAAGCTGCCTGATATCGCGATCCTTGATCAGCCGGGCCTCCTCGATGCCGCGCTCGGTGGTGATGCGGGCACGCTCGACCTCTTCGCCGGCCGAGATCTCCGCTTCCTCGAAAGCCTGACGCTTGGCGATCTGCAGCGCTTCGAGGTGACGCTCCCTGGCGATCCTGACCTCGTCGATGGCGCGATCCTGCGCGATCCGCGCCGTCTCGGTCGCCTGGTTCTCGCCGATCTCGGCGCGGCGCTTTTCCGCCTCTGCCTTGGTCACTTCCAGCGCCTTTTCGGCCAGCGCGATCTGACGCTCCAACTCAGCGACCTCAAGCAGTTTCCTGCGCTCGATCTCGAGCTGGCTCTGCGTGCCCTCCCGCTCGATGCGGGCCTTTTCCAGCGACAGTTCGAGCGCAATCTGCTCGCGCTCGGTCAGTTCACGCATCTTCATCTCGGTCTCGTCGAGCGAACGGCGCCGTGCGATCTCACGGCGTTGCGTGTCTTCCTCGCTCTTGATGCGCTCCTCGGTGATGTTGCGCTCCTGGTTGAGGCGCGACTTCTCGACGGCTTCGCGCGACGAGAGCTGGGCCTGCTCGGATTCCTGGTCGCGCAGTGCGCGCTCGATGGCGAGCTCAGAGCGCTGCGCGGCACGGCGGATCTCGACTTCGCGCTCCTGTTCGAGGCGGGCATATTCGCTGTCGCGGTCGATCTCCAGCACCTTGCGTTGGGTGTCGAGGTTCTGGTTGCGGATATCGACCAGCGTGCGCTGCTCGATCTCGTTGCGCATCCGGCGCCGGGTCTCGATCGATTCCGTCAGCTGCGTCAGACCCTCGGCGTCGAAGGCGTTGGACGGGTCGAAATATTCGAGGCTGGTCTGGTCAAGATCGACGATGGCGACGCTCTCCAGCTCGAGCCCGTTGGCGGCGAGCGATTCCGAAGCGAGGCTCCGCACCTTGGCGGCGTAGTCGCCGCGCAATTCGTGCATCTCCTCCAGCGTCATCTGGGCCGCGACCGTGCGCAGGGCGCCAGCAAACTTGCCCTCCAGCAATTCGCGCAGGCTGTCGGGCTGCAGCGTCCGGCGGCCAAGCGTCTGCGCGGCGGCGGCCACCAGGTCGCGGCTGGCGCCGACGCGGACGAAGAACTCGGCGATCAGGTCGACGCGCATGCGGTTTTTGGTGATCAGCGCAAAACCATCCTCGCGACGCACCTCGATGCGCAACACATTCATGTTGACCGGGGTGATCTCGTGCAGCACCGGAATGACGAAGGCGCCGCCATTCACCACCACCTTCTCGCCCATGAAGCCGGTGCGCACGAACGCCGTCTCCTTGGTCGAGCGGCGATAGAGCCAGCGCAAGATGTAGACGGCGACCACCACGACGACCGCGGCAATGATCAGCCACAACAGGAAAGCGCCAAAGGTTTGCGCGTCCATGATCTATCCTCCCCAAGACAATACGGTCGGCACGGGGCGACCGGCGATATTCTCAAACATCCACCCGCACGGTGGCGAAGTCCAATTCTTCATGCCCGCCTCTGCAGCTTCGGCGTGATCGCGTGGAACGCATTGATCACAGCGTCGACGAAAGGCGTTTCGTTGATGTTTGCCCGAACCCGCTCGACATGGCGCAGCGGGGTCTGGCGAACGGTTTTCTCGATGGCTTCGAACAGGGCGTTGTCGGCTTCGGGATCATGAAAGGCTTGGCCGGGCGCATCGAGCATCGACACGCCGCCTTCGGGCAGCAGGAAGCGCACCGGGCCATTCATGGCGTTGAGCCGCGCGCCGATCCACTCGCCGAAGGCGCGGTTTTCGTCGCGCGTGGTGCGCATCAGGGTGACGTTCGGATTGTGGATGACGAATTTGCGGCTGCGGAATTTCTCCGGCACGCTGTCGCGCGGGCCGAAATTGACCATGTCGAGCGCGCCGGTAGAGCCGACATAAGGCAGTCCGGTGCGGATCGCCGCGCCGAAACGATCCTCGGTCGCCGGGAAGACGCCGCCGACGATCATGTCGGCCACTTCCGTGGTGGTCAGGTCGAGGAAGGCCGACAGCAGGCGAGAGTCGCCGAGATTTTCCATGGCCCGTCCGCCGATGCCGGTGGCATGGAAGACAAGGCAGTCATAGTCGGCTTCGAGCCGTCTGGTCACCGCCTGCACCGCCGGTGTGGTGACGCCGAACATGGTGATGCCGACAGCCGGCCGCGCCAGCTTGCGCCTGGCTTCCCGCGCCTCGGCATTGGGCAATTGCGCGACCATGCCGGCCATCGCGTGCGCGGCGTTGGACAGCACCTGTTCGGTGATCGAGTTCAGCCCCTGCACATCGGCGACCGAATGGAACATCATGATGTCGGCGCCGCCGACATATTTGGCGACATCGCCGGCCGCCACCGTCGACACCATCAGCTTGGGTATGCCGACAGGCAGCACCCGCATGCCCGCCGTTGCCAGCGTGGTGCCGCCGGAGCCACCGGCCGATATGACGCCGCCGATACGCGGCTCGCGCTCGATCCAGCGCGCGAAGGCTTCCGCCATGGCACTGACCGAGCCGCCGCGATCATTGGTGAAGACGGCGGACGAACCGCGCGCGTGCATTCCGGCCACCTGCACGGCGGGCACGTCGGCGCTTGTCGGTTTTCCCGATGTCGAGAGATCGACGGTGCGCACAGGAATGCCGAGCGACTTCAGCCTGTCGGCGACGAAGCGCAGTTCCTTGCCCTTGGTGTCGAAGGTGCCGACGACCAGCACGGTCCGGCCGATACGCTCGGCAAAGGGGATGGCGAAAACCTGCTTCAGATCGTCCTGAGGTGCCGCCTTGTCGACCGCCGCCTGCCGCATTTCGGTGACCGGCACGTTCCAGCGGTTGGGCAAGTCGGTGACCGGACGATAGACGCCATTCCGCGGCTTCGGTTTGGCCGAGCCGGCGGTAGTGCGGTCGACGCGGTAGACCTCCGCCAGTTGTTCCTTTGCTTGTGCGGCTTCGGCCGGCGTGACGGGCGCTTCCTCGGCATGGCGTCCAACGCCAAGCAGCCGCTGCTGCAACTCGCGGTCGGCGGCGAGTGCCTTTGCATCCATCAGCCGGTTGATGCGGCCATTGACCATGATGGCGACCTGGTTCGACACCGCGGTCGCCACGCCGATATTCTGCTCGATGACCAGCACCGCCATCTCGCCTTCGGCGGCAAGGTTGACGAGCATCTGCTCGACCTGGTCGACGATGATCGGCGCCAGGCCTTCGGTCGGCTCGTCCATGACCAGCAGCTTCGGGTCGCTGAGCAGCGCGCGCGAAATCGCCAGCATCTGCTGTTCGCCGCCCGACAGCTGCGAGCCGCCATTGGTGCGGCGTTCAGCCAGGCGCGGAAAGGTCTGGTAGACGCGCTCGACGGTCCAGCTGGCATCGCGCCGGTTGCCGGCGGCAAGCCGCAGATGCTCGTCGACCGTCAGGCTCGGCCAGACGCGACGTCCTTGCGGCACATAGCCGACGCCGAGGCGGTGGATCTCGTGCGGCTCGAGCGCCGATATCTCGCGGCCATCGACACGGATCGAACCGGAGCGCGCGCGCTTCAGGCCAACGATGGTGTTGCAGAGCGTCGACTTGCCCATGCCGTTGCGGCCGACCACGGACAGCACGCCGCTTTCCAGCGTCAGCGAAACACCTTGCAGCGCATGGCTCTCGCCATAGAAGACCTGCAGGTCGTCTATCCGGAGGATGGCCTTGATCGGCTTGCCGGAAGAGGGCGGGCGCTCAGCCATGCTTGCCCCCGAGATAGATCTCCTGCACCTCGGGATCGGCCTCGATCTCTTGCGGCGTGCCTTCCTTGAACAGGCGGCCATTGTGCATCATCGAGACATATTCCGACACGCGCAGAGCGACATCGAGATCGTGCTCAATGATGATGTAACCGATGTGTTTCGGCAGCGCATTGAGAATGGCGACGAGATCGCGGCGCTCGGTCGGCGACAGGCCTGCGGCCGGCTCGTCGAACAGGATGAAGCGCGGCGCGCCGGCAAGCGCCAGCGCGATCTCCAGCTGGCGCTGCTGGCCGTGGCTCAGCGTCGCCACCAGCGTGTCGCGATAGGCTTCGAGATGCACGGCGTGGAGGATCGATTCCGCCTGCACCATGTTGACGTCGCTTGCCGCCGGGCGCAGCAGCGAAAACCGCCGGCGCGAGACGCCGCGGCAAGCGAGAAAGATGGAATCGAGGACCGACAGGCCCTTGAACAATTGCGAAATCTGATAGGTGCGCCGCAGGCCGCGCCGGATGCGTTCATGCGGCGGCAAGTCGGTGATGTCCTCGCCGAAGAAGCGTATGCGCCCTGATGTCGGCAGGAAGTCGCCGGTGACGGCATTGAACAGGGTCGTCTTGCCGGCGCCATTGGAGCCGAGGACCGCGCGCCGTTCGCCAGCCGCGATCCTCATATTGATGCCCGAGAGCGCCACCAGCGCCCCGAAATGCCGCGCCACGCCATCGAGCTCCAGCGCATAGGCGCCGGTGCTCTGGAGACGGTTTGCTGCGAAGCTTTCGGTCACTGGCGGCTACACTCGATGTCGCTGTTATGGGCAGCTCGGATTGTCGCGGTTGACCGCGCCGAGTTTCATGAACTCGTCTTCGGGAATGCCGAGCGTCTGGTTGACCTGCGGCACCACCTTGACCAGCTTGTTCAGGAGATTGCCGTCGGCACCTTCGGTGACCTCAGTCAGGAAGATGTCGGCAATCGCGTTGCGGTTCTTGTCGAGCGACACCTTGCCGGTCGGCGTGTCGAAGGACAGCTTCGACAGCGCATCGCGCAGCTTCTTGCCGCCGTCGGAGAGATCGCCGCCGACCTGGTCGAGACCGAGCAGCGTCGCCTTCATGTCGACATAGTAGCCATGGGCGAAGAGTGACGGCGAGGGAAAGGCGCCCGGCTGCTTCTTGTAGGCCTCGACGAAGGCCTTCCACGCCGGCGCGTCATTGGTGTCGGCGGTCGGCCCGGCCGAGGGCGTGCCCTTCAGGACGTCGCGCAGCTTGCCTTTCGAGGTCAGCACCGTCTGGTCGACGGTGATCGAGCCGCCGATCAGTGGTGCGGAACCGCCGCCCTGCTGGTACTGGGTCAGGAAGTTGACCGCATCGGCGCCGCCGAGCGCGACGTAGATCGCGTCAACGTCTTCCGGGATGGCGGCGATGACCGAAGAAAAGTCCTTGTTGCCGATCGGCACCCAGGATTTCGACGGCACATGGCCGCCGGCCTTGCAGAACTCGGCCATGAAGCCGAACACCTGCGTGTAGGGGAAGGAATAGTCCTCGGCGACGGTGGCGACCTTCTTGTAGCCCTTGTCCTTGAAAGCATAGGTGCCGAGGCCGGCCATCCACTGGGCGCCGTCGGTCGAGAAGCGGAAGAAGTTTTCCGCCGGGTCGCGCAGCGTGGTGTCCTGCGCGGCCGAGGTGCCGTTGATGAAGGTCACGTTGGGCTGCGTCTTGGCGTAGTCCTTGACGGCCAGGCCTTCATCGCCCGAAAGCGGACCGACCAGCACCTTGACGCCGTCCTGCTCGACCAGCTTGCGTGCCGCGCGCACCGCGCTGTCGGGCGAGGCGTCGGACGAGCCCTTGACGATCTCGATCTTCTTGCCGGCGACGGTGCCGTTCATCTCGGCGACAGCGGTCATCGCACCGCGCTCGCCGTCCTCGCCCAGCACCGTGAACGGTCCCTCGAAGGTGGCGAGCAGGCCGATCTTGATGGTGTCGTCGGCAGCCAGCGCCATCGAAGGCGCGGTCAGCCCGGTGAACACCGCCAGGGCCAGCAATGTACGTCTATGCATCCTCATGATTTTCCTCCCGTTGATTTCGTTTTGCAGTGGCTCATTCCATCCCGGCCGCTACGAGCCGGGACGCAAGGACTCCTGGGCAAGATGTGGCTTGATCCTCCCCCACAACCCAAGAATTCCATCCGGTGAGACGAAGACGATCACCAGGAACACCAGCCCGATCAGCGTGTTGAAGCGCTCGGCGCCGACGATGTCGATGGCGAAGGTCTGCATCAGGATGACGACGACCGCGCCGAGAAATGGCCCGATCGGATGGCGAAGGCCGCCAATGACGGCAATGATCAGCACGTCGATCGCCGCATCGACGCCGATGGTGCCGGGCGAGACACGGCCGTTGAACCAGACCAGCAGCACGCCCGCCAATCCGGCGATGACGCCGGCCAGCAGCCAGGCGAAGACCTTGTGCGCGGTGACGTGGTAGCCGAGCGCGCGCATGCGGCGCGGGTTGTCGCGGATCGCCTGCAAGGTCATGCCGAAGGTCGAGCGCGAGCCGTAGAGCACCGCCGCGTAGGACAACACGGCCAGGCCGAGGCAGAGATAATAGAAGGGCTTCGGATCACGCCAGCTGATGCCCCAGAAGGCCGGGGCGCGGATGCCGGCATAGCCGGAATGGCCATTGAAGATGGCGTAGTTCTGCTGAGCGAAATAGTAGGTCGCGGTGGCGATCGCCAGCGTGATCATGATCGTGTAGATGCCCTCGGTACGCACCGAGATCCAGCCGATCAGCGCCGACGCCAGTGCCGCCGCGAGAACCGCGAACGGCACCGCGAGCCACCACGGCCAGCCGAAGCCGAGAATGTTGGAATTGTTGTTGCCGAGGATGGCGATGGCATAGGCTGATATGCCAGCAACCGTGATCTGCGCCAGGCTGACCATGCCGCCATAGCCGGCGAGCAGCATCAGCGACAGGCCCATCATGCCGAAGATCAGGGAGTAGCCGCCGATCTGCGTCAGGAAGAAATCCGACGCCACCAGCGGATAGAGCACCAGCACGACGGCAAGGATGATGTGCCCGGCGCCCAGCCTTTCCAGCCAGTTCTGCCGCGGTGTCGCGCCGTCCGTGGCGATGGCCAGGCTCATCGGGCCTTCCCCATGATGCCTTGTGGCCGGACCGCCAGCGTGACCACCATGATGACGAAGGTCAGCACGATGCCATATGTCGGGAAATAGACGAGGCCGATCTGTTCGGCGAGGCCGATCAGCAGCGCGCCGATGGCGGCACCCGTGATCGAGCCCATGCCGCCGACGATGACCACGACCAGCGATGCCAGGAGGTAGCGGACATCCTCGCCGGGCGCGACGGACAGCGCCGAGCCACCGACGACACCGGCAAAGCCGGCGAGCCCGGCGCCGACCGCAAAGACGATAGCAAACACCGCGTGCACGTTGACGCCGGAAGCCTGCAGCATGGCACGGTCGTCGACGCCGGCGCGGATCATCATGCCGACGCGTGTCTTATGCAGCATCAGCCAGAGGCCCACGCCGATGACGATCGCCGCCGCCAGCACGACCACGCGGTAGAGCGGATAGGTGAGGAAGACCGAGGCGCCGTTGGAGCGCACCGCGGTGATGACGGGCAAGGTCAAGGCGCCATCGAGCCATTCCGGCGTCGCGATCTGATAGGTGCCGCCGGCCCAGACAGCCAGCATCAGGTCGGCGGCGACGATCGAGATGCCGATGCTGACCAGGGTCTGGCGCAGGTCATCGCCTTCGAGGCGACGGAAGACGAAGACCTGCATGACGACGCCGACGATGGCCAGCGCGGCGAAGCCGGCGGCGACGCCGAGCAGCCAGTAGCCGGTGCGGCTGGTGACCTCGTAGCCGATATAGGCGCCGAGCAGATAGAGGGAGCCATGCGCCAGATTGACGTTGCGCATCAGGCCGAAGATCAGCGTGAAACCGCTGGCGACGAGGAAATACAGGCCGGCCAGCGTGATGCCGTTGAGGATTGCGCTGACGAACGCCTTCTTCGAGATCAGGATCGCGTTCAGCCAATCCGGCCAGACGGCAAAGACCAGCCATGCGATGACGGCGGCGGCAAGCAGGCCGACGAGGCCCCAGGCCTGCCGGCGTGTCATGCCGCCACTTGAAAGCGACGGCGAGGATGGCTGGTCGAGCAGGCTCATGCAGTCAGCCGCCGGCGCTGCTCGTTCATGCGCGGCGCCTTGTGGAACTTGCCGTCCTTCATGATGGCAAGGATGCGGTTCTTGTCCTGCAGGATGCGCACGTCGGAAATCGGGTCGCCGTCGATCAGCAGGATATCGGCGAGGTAGCCTTCCTTGATCAGGCCGAGCTCGTCGCCCATGTTCATGATCTGGCCGCCATATTTGGTGCCGGCCTGGATGGCTTCCATCGGCGAGAAGCCGAGCATCTCGACGAAGGTCTGGATGTCCTTGGCGTTGGTGCCTTGCGGCGTCCAGGCAAAGCCGTAGTCGCCGCCGATGCAGACGCGGATGCCGCGCCGGTGCATTTTCTTCATCGTCTCGATGCACATTTCGAGCTCGCGCTCATATTCGAGCGACAACGGCGAACCGGGCTTGATGCCCCATTGCTCGGCATGGCGCGCGGTGTTGATCAGCCAGGCGATGCCAGGCGCGACGAAGTGTTTGTCCTTGACCGCCTCGAGCATGTCGAGCGCTTCCTCGTCGGCGAAGGAGGCGTGGTAGATGTTCTGGATGCCGTGGCGGATGCACTGCTTGACCGAGCCGGACGAGCGCGCATGCGCCGACAGCACCTTGTTGCGGCAGCGCGCCTCGGAAGCCGCCATCGCGACCTCCTCCTCCGACATCGGCGTTTCCTCGGCGCCCATGCCGGTGATGCTCTCGCCGGACAGGTTGAGCTTGATGGAATCGACGCCGTATTTGATCAGCTGGCGCACGGTGCGGCGGATTTCCTCGGGACCGGAAACGACGATGCCGAGGTTCAGCCCTTCATGCGGAATGTGCGAAGGCGCGGAATCGCCGAGCCCGCCGACCGTGGTGATCTCCGGACCTGCTGCGAGATAGCGCGGACCGGGGAAGCGGCCCTGGTTGATGAACTTCTTGGCGACGACATCGAGACGCGGCTTGGCGGCCGCGGCACCCCGGCCGGCGGTGAAGCCGGCATCGAGCACCAGCTTGGCCATCTCCATAGTGACCAGCATGTGCTCCTCGATCTCCATCATCTGGATGGGGTCGATGCCGGGCGCGTTGTTCCACGACAGATGCAGATGCGCGTCGATCATGCCCGGCATCAGCGTTGCGCCCATGCCGTCGATGACGGTCGCGCCGCCGCTGTAGGAAGACGACGAGGACGAGCCGAAGCGCGACGAGCCCTTGGTGATCTGCTTGATGCGGTTGCCCTGCACCAGTACCTCACCGGTGTATGGATATTCACCTGTCGCGTCGAGCACGCGCACATTGGTGAAGAGCGTGCTGCTCGAGCCGTTACCGTTCCAGCTGTCGTCTGCCATCACAAGCCTCCCAACTTGCCGAGCGCGTAGTTCTACGCCCGATCAGAAATCCTCACCTATCAACCCGTCTCAAAAAATCGGCGAGCTTCTGGCTGCTCTCGCGCGGGCTTTCCACCGTGGCCCAGTGCCCGCACCGATCCAGAGACGAGAATATGGCTCCCTTGATCTTGTCGGCAAGCGCCTGCCCGACACCAGCCGGATTGACCGTGTCGGCGTCGCCGGTGACAAGCAAGGTCGGCACGGAAATCCGGCGCGCGTCGACCGCGGTCGCCTTGGCCAGCGCCTCACAGGTACGGGCATAGGATTCCGGATCCTGGCGTGTGATCGATTCGCGCACGAAGGCGACAGCGGCTGGCGAGGTTTCCCTGGTGTGCGCCGAGATCGCATTGGCGACGATCTGGTCGGCGATATCGGCAATGCCGCCCGAGCGCGCCAGCCGGGCGCGATTGGCGAGCCCTTGCCTGGTCGCTTCCGCCGGTTCCGCCAGCGCGCCAAACAGCGCCAGCGACGCAACAAGCGAGGGCTGCGTCGCGGCAATCTGCTGGCAGATGATAGTGCCCATCGAGTGGCCGACGAAATGCGCCGTGGTGACGCCCATGCCGGCCATGGCGCGGATGACCGCCTCGCTCATCAATTCGATGGTCAGCGGCTCGATCGGGCGCGGCGAGCGGCCGGAGCCCGGCAGGTCGAGCCGGATGACGCGATAGCTGGAAAGCGCCGCCATCTGCGGCTGGAACATGTTGGACGTGCCGCCAAGACCATGGATCATCACCACGGCCGCCCCCTCGCCGACGACCTCCGCGACAACCTGGCCAACCGTCACGGTCGTCATTGCGCATACTCCACGAAGCGGTTTTCCAGCGTGCCGATGCCGTCGATCTCGATGCGCACGACGTCACCGGCCTTGAGATATTTCGGCGGATCAAAGCCGATGCCGACGCCGACCGGCGTGCCGGTGGCGATGATGTCGCCGGGCTTCAGCGTGATACCTTGCGAGAGCGTCGCGATGATGGTCGGGATGTCGAAGATCAACAGCGATATGCTGGAATCCTGGCGCAGATCCTCATTGACGAAACAGCGGATGCCGGCGGTCGCCAGATCCAACTCATCCCTGGTTACCGCCCAGGGGCCCATCGGACAGAACGTGTCCTGCGACTTGCCGATCAGCCACTGGCTGTATTTGCCCTGCAGGTCGCGGGCGGTGACGTCGTTGACGATCGTGTAGCCCCAGACGTGGTCGAGCGCATTTTCCTTGGCGATGCCGCGCCCGCCCTTGCCGATGATGACGGCAAGCTCCGCCTCGTAGTCGATGGCCGTCGAGACCGAGGAATCGATCAGCACGCTGGCATGGTTGGCGACGACCGATTCAGGCACCTTGGAGAAGATAATCGGGTGTTTTGGGATCGCGCCGGCGCCGGCGCTGGAATCGAAACCGCTGCGGGCAAACTCGTGCGCGTGCTCGTGATAGTTCTTGCCGACGCAGAAGATGTTGCGGCGCGGCTGCGGGATCGGCGCCTCGATTTCCACCTGCGCCAGCGGGATCGGTGACAGGGTGCGCGGCACGCCGGCGCCGTTGCGCTCGATCAGTGCCAGAATGCCGGCCTTGGCCTGATCGACGGCAAAATCGAAAGGAGCGATGGTCTGGGCATCGAGATCGACCATACCCACGCGACGTTCGCCGGCGATCGAAAATGTCGCGACCCGCATTCGATTCCTCCCTGAACCTTTTATGAACCAATACTGGCTCTTTCGCTACACGCTATCGCCGATTGGTTCACGCTTCAAGAGGGTTTCAGCTCCCGATTCAACAAAACATGCGCATGCGGCGCCTGTTTTCGTCTGAACACTGGACCAACCGGCAATCGCTTGATAATATTGGTTCAACATTGGATCAGATAAAAGTTCTCACCGAATGCCGAAGCTCGTCGCCAACGATATCGCCACAATGCTCAAGAAGCGTATTTCCTCCGGCGAGTGGCTCGAGGACGGCCGCATGCCGCCCGAGCGCGACCTCGCGGTCGAATTCGGCGTCGCGCGCAATACCGTGCGCCGTGCCGTCGGCTTCCTCGAGAACGACGGAACTGTCGTCCGGCATGTCGGGCGGGGCACCTTCCTGACCGCGACCAACCCGACGTCGATCACATCGATGGTCACACGGATGGAGGGCACCAGCCCCGCCGACATGATGGAGATCAGGCAGTTGCTCGAACCGGCGGCAGCGGCCTTTGCCGCGACCAATGCCAGCGCGACCGAACTGAACGCGGTTCGCGAAGCGCACCAGACCGCATGCGACGCCAAGGACATGCCGGATTTCGAGCATTGGGACGCCGAATTCCATCACCGGGTGTTCGCATGCTGCCGCAATGACTTCCTGAAAGAGATCCACAATCTCATGCGCGCCATTCGCAACCAGTCACCCTGGTTCGAAATGAAGAAGCGTTCGTTCTCGGAGGAACGTCGCCAGGCCTACTGCGACGAGCACCAGGCGATCCTCGATTGCCTGTTTCACCGCGATCCGGAAGGTGCGAAAAATGCGATGCTGGCGCATCTGAGAACCGTCGAACGCAATCTCCTGGGCCGATAGCCGCGCATCGTTTGCCGTGCGTCAGTAAGGCAAGCCGACATAATTCTCGGCAAGCGCCGTCGATGCCGCCTTGGAATGCACGAGATAGTCGAGCTCGGCCTCCTGGATGCGTTGGCCGAATTCGCCTGTGTCGGGAAAGCGGTGCAGCATCGTCGTCATCCACCAGGAAAAGCGCACTGCCTTCCAGACCCGCGCCAGCGCCTTGCCTGAATAGGCATCGATGCCGGCATGCGATTTCTCGGCATAGAAGTCGCGCAAGCCAGCAAAGAGATAACGCACGTCGCTGGCGGCAAGATTGAGGCCCTTGGCCCCTGTCGGCGGCACGATGTGGGCGGCATCGCCGACCAGGAAAAGCCGGCCGAAACGCATCGGCTCGGCAACGAAGGAGCGCAGCGGCGCGATCGACTTCTCGAAGGATGGCCCGGTGACGACACTTGCCGCCGTCTGCTCCGGCAAGCGGCTGCGCAGCTCGTCCCAGAAGCGGTCGTCCGACCATGCCTCGACGCGGTCGCCCTCGGGGCACTGCACATAGTAGCGGCTGCGGTGCGTCGAGCGCATCGAGCACAGCGCAAAACCCCTCTCATGATTGGCGTAGACCAGCTCGTGATCGGCCGGCGGCACTTCGGCCAGCACGCCGAGCCAGCCGAACGGATATTGCCGCTCGAAGGTTTTCAGCGCGCCATCGGGCACCGATTTGCGGCTGACACCGTGATAGCCGTCGCAGCCGGCGATGAAGTCGCAGTCGATGCGATGGCCGACGCCATCCTTGTCATAGGTGGCGAAAGGCGCCTTACCGTCGAAATCGTGCAGTGTGACGTTTGCCGCCTCGTAGACCGTGGTCAGTCCTGCCGCATCGCGCTTGTCCATCAGATCGTGCGTCACTTCGGTCTGGCCATAGACGGTGACATGCCTGCCGCCGGTCAGCGCTGCCAGATCGATGCGATGCAAGCGGCCATCGAAGGCAAGCGAGATGCCCGAATGGGGAAGCCCCTCGGCATGCAGCCTGGTGGCAGCGCTGGCCTCCTCCAGCAGCTCGACGGTGCCTTGTTCGAGGACGCCAGCGCGCACGCGGCCAAGCACGTGATCGCGGCTGGCGCGTTCCAGAATGATTGTCTCGACGCCGATGCCGTGGAGCAACTGTCCGAGCAGCAGGCCGGACGGTCCGGAGCCGATGATGACGACCTGGGTGCGCATCAGTGACCGAGACTTTCGACCTGTGCGGCCAGTTCGGCGGCGAGGCGTAGCGATGCCGCCGTGGCAACGACCATCTGCGGCAGCAACAGCCACTCCAGCGTCCATGCAGATCCCGAACGCTCCTGCTCATGCACGAGCGCCTGATGCATGCCGGAAAGCTGCGTGGCGTTGAAGCGGGCAAGCGCCACCAGCGCCTCCGCCTTCACCGGGTTCTGCTTGTACGGCATGGCCGACGAACCGCCGCCGCCCGAGAGTTCGACTTCGGTTCCGCCCAGCGCCATCAGGGCGATATCCTGGCCGAACTTGCCGAGGCTGCCGGTCACCAGCGACAGCCAGCCGCTGAAATCGGCAAGTGCATCGCGCTGGCTCTGCCACTGCGGCGCATCGGCAAGACCAAGCCTGGCGGCAAGGGCCGCACGCACCGCCGGCCCCTTGTCGTCGAGCTTTTCGAGCGTGCCCGCGGCACCGCCGAACTGCACGACCAGCAGGCGCCTCGACTGTTCCGGTAGTCTTTCCTGGTGCCGCCGCAGCGGTGCCTGCCACGCTCGTACGCGATCCGCCACTTCGATCGGGATCGCCGGTTGCATGCGGGTCACCCCGGCCAGCACCCTGCCCCCGAAGCGCTCATCGAGGGAAGTGAGCCGTAAGATGGTCTCGGTCAGCAGCAGGCCGAGATGCTCGACGACGGATTTCAGCCGAAGCATCAGGCCGGTGTCGATGACATCCTGGCTGGTCGCGCCGAAATGCACTTTCTGGCCATGCGGCTCGCCGACCGCCATCCTGATCTGGCGCACGAGTTCCGGCACCATGACCCCGTCCCTGGCGACCGCGGCCCGCAGCAAGGCGGTGTCCGGCCGGAACGAGGATAGGACCGAAACGATCGCTGCCGCCGCATCCTTGGCGATGATGCCATTTTCGGCCTGCGCTTGCGCCAGCGCGCTTTCAAATCCCAGCGCCGCCTCGATTTCGGCTTCGACGGAAAAATGCCGGCTCGCCTCCTCGTCGCCGAGAAGAGCGGAAAGCAGCGGATGGTCGAAGGGCGATACGGTCATGTCCTTGTCCTCCTGACCATCAGCTGTCGAAGAAGACCGTTTCCTTCTCCCCCTGGAGATGGACATCGAAGACGTAGGTGTCGTCCTTGCGCTCGGCGATCAGGGTCGGCACGCGAACGCGATGCTCGATGCGCGCCAGGATCGGATCCTCGGCATTGGCCTTTTCCTCGTCGGAAAAATAGAGCCGAGTGTGCAGGCCGAGATTGATGCCACGGGCGACGATCCAGAGCGTGATATGCGGCGCCATCTGGCGGCCATCCCTGAACGGCACCCGGCCCGGCTTGATCGTCTCGAATGTGCACAGGCCGGTTTCCATGTCAGTCGGGCAACGACCCCAGCCGAGGAAATTCGGATCGGCGGCACCGCGCATCTCCGCCGGCGAATTGTAGAGCCCGTCCGCATCCGCTTGCCAGATTTCGATCAGAGCGTCCTTGAGCGTCGTGCCGGTGCCGTCGAGCACCCGGATGCGCAGGCCGATGCGTTCGCCCCTGGTCTTCTCGTTGACCATGGTCGCACCAAGGTCAGTCGCATAGACGCCGGCGATGCCGCAGAAATTGGGGGTGAGCCCGATATGGACATAGGGTCCGGCGGTCTGCGAAGGACTTTCCTTCAGCCGGTCGAGCGACTGGGCCATCAATTGCCCTCCAGCCTGTTTTCGAACAGCGACGAGCGGCGCCCGCGCAGCACGATGTCGAACTTGTAGGCGCGCGCGTCGAAGGGGATCGTCGCTTGCATGTCGAGCGCGGCAATCAGCGTCTCGACGGCGGCCTTGTCGGGAATGCCGCGCGCGATCGGGCAGTGCCAGATCAGCGGGTCGCCCTCGAAATACATCTGCGTGATCAGCCGCTGCGCGAAGCCATGGCCGAAGACCGAGAAATGGATGTGCGAAGGCCGCCAGTCATTCGGCCCGTTCGGCCAGGGATAAGGACCGGGCTTGACGGTACGAAAGGCATAGCCGCCATCCTCGCCGGTGATGGCACGGCCACAGCCGCCGAAATTCGGGTCGAGCGGCGCCAGATAGCCGTCCTTCTTATGGCGATAGCGGCCACCGGCATTGGCTTGCCAGAATTCGAGCAGCACGCCGGGCACGCCAGCGCCGCGTTCGTCGAGCACGCGGCCATGGACGATGATACGCTCGCCGAGCGCGCTCTCGCCGGGCCTGGCGAAATTGTGGATCAGGTCGGCGTCGAGTTCGCCCAGCATGGCATGACCGAAGACCGGGCCCGCAATCTCCGACAGCGTGTTGTCGAAGGCGAGCAGCGCCTTCTGCGGCGAGCGCAGGATGGAAGTCTTGTAGTTCGGCGTCAGCGCCGGCGGATGCCATGTCCGGTCGCGCTGGAAAAAGGCGCCGGTCTCAGGCCTCCGGTTCGAGCCGGACTCAGCGGACATTCTTGGCTCCGTCCATTTCCGAAAACACGTCCTTGGCGATCTTGAAGGCACGGTTGGCGGCCGGCACGCCGGCATAGATGGCGACATGCAGGAACGCCTCGCAGATATCGTCGCGCGTGGCACCGGTGTTGGCGGTGGCGCGCACATGCAAGGCGACCTCCTCATCATGGCCGAGCGCGGCCAGCAGCGCCAGCGTGACG
Organism: Mesorhizobium sp. Mes31; assembly: GCF_024519675.1. Taxonomy (NCBI): domain Bacteria; kingdom Pseudomonadati; phylum Pseudomonadota; class Alphaproteobacteria; order Hyphomicrobiales; family Phyllobacteriaceae; genus Mesorhizobium; species Mesorhizobium sp. Mes31. The sequence goes on from NZ_JALJRL010000003.1 coordinate 168,307, forward strand.
ATCGAACGCTCGCGCCTGGTGAAGCCCGGTCGTGCCCACACGGTTCCCCAGGCTGCCTCGGTGATCAGCTCCTGGAACGGTTGATCGAAATCGGTGGCGGCGACTTCGGCCCGGTCGACATGGCGGTCGCCGAGGACGGACCGCCGCACCGCGAGGCCGGCGCGATATCTGGCTGCGTTGCCGGGGACTTCATCCATGGGTTTCTGCTCCAGAGGGAAGCGATGCGATAAACTCGCGGATCAGGGCGACCAGCGCTTCAGGCTGTTCGACGCACGGAATGTGCCCGGCGTCGCGGATGATCTCGAAGCGCGCGCCGGGAATGAGAGCGGCCAGCGAGCGGACAAGATCGGGAGGCGTCGAGCCGTCCTGGTCGCCGACAACGCAAAGTGTCGGCACCGCGATGCGGCGCGCCGCGTCGGTGAAATCCGCGTCGCGAACCGCCGCGCAAGTGCCGATGTAACCGGCAAGCGCTTGCCGGGTCATCATGTTCCAATAGCCGTCCAGCTCGGGCAAACGTGCCGCGTGGAAGGCCGGGGTGAACCACACTTTGAGCACGGCATCGGCAATGGCCTGGATGCCCTTGGTTTCGACCGTCGCGATGCGTGTGTTCCAGCTGTCCGTGGTGCCAATCTTGTGTGCCGTGTCGCAGAGGATCAGCGCCTCGACGTCTGCGGGGCGCCTGGCATAAAAGCCCTGCGCAATCAGACCGCCGACCGACAGGCCGCACAATACCACCTTGCCGAGATCGAAGTGATCGACGAGGCCGCAGAGGTCGTCGACATGATCGTCGATCGACTTGATATCGCCGATGTCGGAGAGCCCGTGGCCACGCTTGTCGTAGACCAGCAAGGGCATTTCACCATCAAGCGCCGAGACGACGTCGTCCCAGATCCGGAAGTCGGTGCCGAGCGAATTGATGAACACGATCGGGCGTGCCTCGCTGTTCGCTTCGACGCGACGATGGTGCAGCGTGATGCCGCCGATGGTGACGAATGGCACGATTTCGGTCCTCCATCTCCACATTGCACAAGGCATTTGGTTCGGTAAAATGATATTTTGCGCCGTTTCATTAACTCAGAGGTTATCGAATTCATGTCCGAAGGCCGCATCCGCTTCCGTCACCTGCAGGCGTTCCTTGAAGTTGCGCGGCAGGGAAGCGTGGCGAGAGCGGCCGACTTCCTGCATGTCAGCCCGCCGGCGGTGACCAAGACGTTGCGCGAACTGGAAGAGGCGCTGGGTGTGGCGGTGGTCGAACGCGACGGCCGCGGCATCCGGCTGACGCGCATCGGCGAAATCTTCCTTCGCCATGCCGGCACGGCAATCACGGCGCTGAAGCAAGGCGTCGATTCCGTCAGGCAGGATGGCGCGGTCAACCGGCACCCGATCCGCATCGGCGCGTTGCCGACGGTTTCGGCGCGCGTGATGCCGCTCGCCATGAGCCTGTTCCTCAAGGAGAGCACCGGTGCTGCGATCAAGATCGTCACCGGCGAGAACGCGGTGCTGCTCGAGCAGTTGCGTGTCGGAGCGCTCGATCTCGTTGTCGGACGGCTGGCGGCGCCGGAGAACATGACCGGCTTCTTCTTCGAGCACCTCTATTCCGAACAGGTGCTGTTCGTGGTGCGCGCGGGCCATCCGCTGCTCGAAGCCGGACAGGACGTGTTCGCACGGCTCGACGAATTCCCGGCGCTGATGCCGACGCGGGAATCGGTCATCCGCCCCTTCGTCGACCGGCTGTTCATCACCAACGGCATGACGGCGCCGGCAACCGAAATCGAAACCGTATCGGACTCCTTCGGCCGCGCTTTCCTGCGGCAAAGCAATGCGGTCTGGATTATTTCGGCGGGCGTCGTTGCCAATGAGCTCGGCAGCGGCGCCTTTGTCGCCCTGCCGGTCAACACGGAGGAAACCAAGGGACCGGTCGGCCTGACGATGCGGACCGACACGGCGCCCTCGCCCGCTTTCTCCATCCTGCTGCAGACCATCCGCGAAGCGGCAAGGCAAGGCGGTTGACGCGCCGAAACATCCGAACAAGATGTTGTCGCGACCTGAGATTTCCTAACCCATAGGTTAATGAAACACCGCAAAATATCATTTTACCGAACCAAACGCGTGGTGCACTGTGGTGTTGGAGGAGCCACAGAGGGAGGAACACATGACACACGCACTCGGCAGCAGATCCACGATTCCAGGCATTTCGCGACGCCAGTTCATTGCCACCTCGATCGCCGGCAGCACGGCGCTGGCACTTGGCGGCCGCAAGGCTTTTGCGGCAGGCGACACGCTCAAGGTCGGCTTCGTCAGCCCGCGCACCGGGCCGCTGGCCGGCTTCGGCCAGACCGACGGCTACGTGCTCGACCTTGCCCGCAAGGCGCTGGCCGGCGGCCTCGATATAGGCGGCAAGAAATACAGCGTCGAAATCCTCGACCAGGATACGCAATCGGATCCGTCCCGCGCGGGCCAGCTGGCCAAGGACCTGATCAACAACCAGGCCATCGACCTGATGCTGGCGGTCTCGACGCCCGAGGTGATCAATCCGGTAGCCGACGCCTGCGAAGCCGCCGGCGTGCCTTGCCTCTCCACGGTCATGCCGTGGGAAGCCTGGTATTTCGGCCGTGGCGCCAAGCCCGGTGCGCCCTCGCCGTTCAAATGGACCTATCATTTCGGCTTCGGCGTCGGCGAGTTCTTCAAGACCTACATCTCGCAATGGAACCTGATCGAGACCAACAAGAAGGTCGGCGTCATGTATCCGAACGATGCCGACGGCAACGCGATCCGCGCCAATCTGGCGCCGCTGCTGGCCAAGCAAGGTTTCACCATCGTCGATCCCGGCGCCTATGAAACCGGCACCACCGACTATTCCTCGCAGATCGCGCTGTTCAAGCAGGAGGGTGTCGAGATCTTCAACTCCTTCCCGATCCCGCCGGATTTCGCCGCCTTCTGGCGCCAGGCGGCGCAACAGGGCCTGATCAAACAGATCAAGATCTGCCAGGTCGCCAAGACCGGCCTGTTCCCTTCGGACATCGAGGCGCTCGGCGATCTCGGCATGAAGATTTCGAGCGCCGCCTACTGGCACAAGGCCTTTCCCTACAAGTCGCCGCTGACCGGCGTTTCGGGCACCGAGCTTGCCGACGGCTATGAGGCGGCGAGCGGCAAGCAGTGGACGCAGCAGCTCGGCGCCTCGATGTCGCTGCTCGATGCCGGCTTCGAGGCGCTGAAGGCAAGCACCGACGCCAAGGACAAGGCGGCGGTGGCGAAGGCGCTGAGCACGCTCAAGACCGAGACGATGATCGGCAAGGTCGACTTCACCAGCGGGCCAGTGGCCAATGTCTCGCCCGGCCCGATCATCGGCACGCAGTGGGTCGCCGCCAAGGAAGGCAGCAAATTCCCGCTCGACTACGTGGTGACCGAGAACGCCACCGACCCCAAGGTGCCCGTCGAAGCCAAGCTTCTGCCTTACAACGGTTGATGGACCGCTGACGAGGATCGCCTGGTGACCCATCCGCAACAACAGGCTGTTCTCACTGCCGCCGGTATCCACAAGCGCTTCGGCGCGCTTGTGGTGCTGGATGCCGTCGACTTTACGATGGGCGCCGACGAGGCGGTCGGCATTGTCGGCCCGAACGGCGCCGGCAAGACCACGCTGCTCAGCGTGCTTTCAGGCGCCTTTCCGCCGAGTTTGGGCAAGGTGAGTTTCAAGGGCGGTGACGTGACGACCCTGACAGCGACGCAGCGCTGCCGGCTCGGCCTGGTGCGCACGCATCAGGTGCCGAAACCGTTCAGCGGCATGACCACCTTTGAGAACGTTTTCGTCGCCGCGTCGCACGGCGCCGGCCTCGGCCGAGACGAAGCCTATGAGGAGGCGCTCGGCTCGCTGAAACTGTGCGGCATGCTCAGCGTCGCCAACCGGCGCGCCGAGACGCTCGGGCTGCTCGACCGCAAACGGCTGGAACTGGCCCGGGCGCTCGCCGCAAGGCCGACGCTGCTTCTCCTGGACGAGATCGGCGGCGGCCTGACCGATGGCGAAGCCGGCGAACTTGTCGAGACCATCAAGGAATTGCGCCGGCGCAAGATCGGCATCGTCTGGATAGAGCACATCGTCCACATTCTGCTGCAGGTGGCCGAGCGGCTGATCTGCATGGACGCCGGCAGGATCATCGCCGACGGCGACCCGCAAACGGTGATGGCCGACCCGCAAGTGATCCACGCCTATCTCGGCGGAGGCCCGAAATGAGCCTGCTTTCGGTCGAGAACCTGGTTGTCCGGCATGGCCTGCTACAGGCGGTGCGCGGCGTCAGTTTCACAATCGAACGCGGTGAGACACTGGCGCTGGTCGGCGCCAACGGCGCCGGCAAGACGACGCTGCTCAGGGCAATCGCCGGCGCCCATCAGCCGGCGGCCGGCCGCGTGCTGCTGGACGGGGCCGATCTCACGGGCGTGCCATCGCACAGGCGCGTCGGCATGGGCATCGCGCTGGTGCCGGAGGGGCGAAAGCTGTTCGTCCAGATGACGGTCGAGGAGAACCTTCTGCTCGGCAGGACCGCCGGCCGGCCGGGCGACTGGAGCGTCGACAAGGTGCTCGAGATGTTCCCCAACCTGAAGCCGCGCCGCCATGCCAGGACAGGTCACCTGTCTGGCGGCGAACAGCAGGCGACTGCGATCGGTCGGGCGCTGATGAGCAATCCGGACGTGCTGCTGCTCGACGAGGTTTCGCTTGGCCTGTCGCCGCTGATCGTCGACCGTGTCTATGCCGCGCTGCAGGGCCTGATCAGATCGGGTACGACGATCATCCTGGTCGAACAGGATCTCAACCGGGCGCTCGCGGTCTCCGGCAGGGTCATCTGCATGCTCGAAGGCCGCGTCGCGCTCGAAGGATCGACCAGGGATATCTCGCGCGAGGATGTGACCAAGGCCTATTTCGGCCTGCACAGGAAAAGCCCCGGGGGCGTTCCCGCATGAGCAACCAGATCATCCAGGGCATCCTGCTTGGCGGCTACTATGCGCTGATCGCTTGCGGCCTGTCCTTCATGTTTTCGGTGATGCGCATCATCAACCTCGCCCATGGCAGCCTGGCCGTGCTCGCCGCCTATGCGCTGTGGCTGTTGGCCTCGCGGTTCCATGTCTCGCCCTTTGTCGGCCTGCTCATCGTGCTGCCATTGATGGCGGCGATCGGCTGGGCGCTGCAGCGCTTCCTGCTCGAACGCAGCGCGCGCGGCGGTGCACTGCTGCCGATCCTGACCACGTTCGGCCTTGCCATCGTCATCGACAATCTGCTGTTCGAGCAGTTCGGCGCCGACACCCGCTCGCTGGCGCCCTATATCGGCAGCCTCTCTTATGATTCCTGGGAGTGGCCGGGCAGCATCTATGTCGGCAAGCTGGCCGTGATCATGTTCGCCACCGCCGTGGTCCTGCTTGGCGGGCTGCAGCTTTTCCTGACCCACACCAGGCTCGGGCGCTCGATCCGCGCCACTTCGGAGGACCCCGATACAGCCGGCCTGGTCGGCGTCGACGCGCGCCGCGCCAATGCCATCGCCGCGGCAATAGCCATGGTCACGGTCGGCCTTGCCGGCGCCTTCCTCGGCATGCGCGCCACCTTCGATCCCTATGCCGGCGCGCCACAATTGCTGTTCGCCTTCGAAGCCGCGGTGATCGGTGGCGCCGGTTCGCTGTGGGGAACGCTGATCGGCGGCATCGTGCTGGCGCTTGCGCAGACGCTCGGCGCCCAGGTGCATCCGCAAGGTTTTCTGATCGGCGGCCACGCCGTGTTCCTTGTCGTGCTGTTCGTGCGGCTTTCGGCATCCGGCCTTGGCCTGCGCGGCCTGCTGCGCCTGCCTTCCCGGAGCACGTCATGAGCGCTGCCTCGACCTCGCCTGTCATCGAGCGCGGCACAGCGACGTCGCGGATCGCCGCGATTGCGGTCGCCGTCATCATCGCGCTGCTGGCCATCGCGCCGCAGTTCCTGTCGGCCGGCGCGGTCGACCGGATGACGGCGCTGTTCATCTATGTGATCCTGGCGGCGATGTGGAACGCGCTGGCCGGCTTTGGCGGGCTGGTGTCTGTCGGCCAGCAGGTGTTCTTCGGGCTCGGCGCCTACTTCGCCATCCGACTGGCCGATGCAGGCCTCAACCCCTTCGCCTCGCTTTTCGTTTCGGCGATCATCGTCGGCCTGGTGTCGGTGCCGCTGTCGCTGTTCATGCTGCGGCTGAGAAACGGCGAATTCGCCATCGGCATGTGGGTGATCGCGGCGCTGACGCATCTCTTGGTCAATCTCGACCGGCTCGTGCAGGGCGAAACTGGCACCTCGCTGATCTCGCTCAACGCCTATGATGCCGGCACCAGACGAATGACGATCTACTGGCTGGCGCTGGCGTCGATGACGGCTTTGCTCGCCATGCTGTTCGGCCTGCTGCGCGGCAGCACCGGTGCCGCGATCCGCGCCATCCGGGACAATGAGAATGCCGCCGCGTCGGTCGGGGTGCGCGTCACCGGCACCAAGCGGCTGCTGTTCGTGCTTGCCGCCTTCGGCATCGGCATCGCCGGCGCGCTGTGGCTGGCGACCTCCATCACCTTCCAGCCGAAAACCTATTTCAACGTCCAGTGGACCGCCTACATGATCTTCATGGTGCTGGTCGGCGGCATCGGCACCTTCGAAGGCGCCATTCTAGGCGCGCTGGTGTTCTTCCTCATCGAGACCTGGTTCGGCGGCACCGGCGTCTGGTACCTGATCGGGCTTGGCGCCACCGCCGTGCTGTTCTCGCTTTTCCTGCCGCGCGGCCTGTGGGGGACGGTCGAGGAGCGTTTTGGACTGCGCCTGCTGCCGGTCGGCTACCGCGTCAGGCTGCCGGGCAATCCGGCAGCCGCGGCCGACGATGGCACCGCGCCCTCGCCGCGACAAACCACACAGCATCAGGAGAAGGCATGACCATGCTTTTCGGCAAGACGATCCTCATCACCGGTGTCGCCTCCGGCATCGGCGCCCGCACGGCGGAACTCGCCGGCCAGCTCGGCGCCGACGTGATCGGTGTCGATGTCCGTGAGCCGGCCGGGCCGGTCGGCAGCTTCGTCAAGGCCGACATCTCGTCGAAGGCCGGTGTCGACGATCTCGTCGCAAGCCTGCCGCAACGCATCGACGCGCTCTGCAACGTCGCCGGCCTCTCCGGCAACACCGGAGCGGCATCGACGCTGGCGGTCAACTTCTTCGGGCTGCGGGCGCTATCGGAAGGCCTGGCGCCTAAGCTTCGCGAAGGCGGCGCCATCGTCAACGTCGCTTCGATCGCCGGTTATGGCTGGCGCGCCAATCTCAACCGTGCAGCCTCGATGGTCGGCATCGAGGGCTTTCCCAATGTTGCGAAGGTGGTCGCCGACCACGCGGTCAAGAACGAGGAAGGCTATCCGGTCTCGAAGGAACTGCTGCTGCTTTGGACTTTCCGTGCCGCGCATCAGGACCTGTTCAAGAACCGTGGCATCCGCGTCAATGCGGTGAGCCCGGGGCCGGTCGAAACGCCGATCCTGAAACAGTTCCGCAGCGTGCTCGGCGACGCCCGCGTCGACAGCGACATTGCAAGGGTCGGGCGCGCGGGCACCTCGGGCGACATCGCGCCGGTGGTGCTGTTCCTGTGCTCGGACGGCGCGCGCTGGGTCAATGGCGCCAATGTGCCGGTCGATGGCGGCCTCGAGGCCTCGATCAACGCCGAAGTGCTTGGTTTCTAGAACACGAATGAAGACGCTCGCGAGAGCAATGGAGACAATCATGGATATCGGACTTCTGATCGACGGCGATAAAAGGGATGCGTCCGGTGCGGCCTCCTACGAGCGCATGGACCCATTCACCGGCAGACTGGCGACACGCGCCGCCGCGGCCAACGTCGCCGACGCCAACGCAGCGGTCGAGGCCGCCGCGGCGGCCTTTACGGCCTGGTCGAAGACCGGGCCTGGCGAGCGCCGCGCCTTGCTGTCCAAGGCCGCTGACGTGATGGCCTCGAAGGTCGGCGAGTTCACCAGGCTGATGATGGAAGAGACCGGTGCTACCGGCCCCTGGGCCGGCTTCAACGTCATGCTGGCGGCCAACATGCTGCGCGAGGCAGCGGCGATGACGACGCAGATTTCGGGCGAGATCATCCCCTCCGACAAGCCCGGAACGCTGGCCATGGCGATCCGCCAGCCGGCCGGCGTGTGCCTCGGCATCGCGCCATGGAATGCACCCGTCATTCTCGGCACCCGCGCCGTCGCGATGCCGATCGCCTGCGGCAACACCGTCGTGCTCAAGGCATCCGAGATGTGCCCCGGCACACACCGGCTGATCGGCCAGGTGCTGGTCGAGGCCGGACTGCCCAAAGGCGTCATCAATGTCGTCACCAACGACCCGAAGGACGCCGCCGGCATCGTCGAGGCGCTGGTCGCGCATCCCTCGGTCAAGCGCGTCAACTTCACCGGCTCGACCAAGGTCGGCAGGATCATCGCCGAACTCGCCGGACGGCACCTGAAGCCGGCGTTGCTGGAACTCGGCGGCAAGGCGCCATTGCTGGTGCTGGATGATGCCGACATCGACGCGGCGGTGAATGCCGCGACCTTCGGCGCCTTCATGCATCAAGGCCAGATCTGCATGTCGACCGAGCGCCTGATCGTCGATGAAAAGATCGCTGACGAATTCGTCTCCAAACTGGCAGCGCGCGCATCGAAACTGCCGGCAGGCGACCCGCGCGGCCACGTTGTGCTGGGCTCGCTGATCAGCAGCCAGGCCGCCGACAAGATGGAAGAACTCATCGCCGACGCCGTCAGCAAGGGCGCGAAGCTTGTCGCGGGCGGCAAGCGCAGCGGCACCGTCGTCGAAGCGACATTGCTCGACCACGTCACGCCGGCGATGCGCGTCTACGCCGAAGAGTCCTTCGGGCCGGTCAAGCCGGTGATCCGGGTAAAGGGCGAGGACGAAGCCATTCGGGTCGCCAACGACACCGAATACGGCCTGTCGTCAGCCGTGTTCAGCCGCGACATCAAGCGTGCCATGGCGGTGGCCGCGCGCATCGAGGCCGGCATCTGCCACATCAACGGCCCGACCGTCGGCGACGAGGCACAGATGCCGTTCGGTGGCGTCAAGGGCTCGGGCTATGGCCGCTTTGGCGGCAAGGCGTCGATCGCCGAATTCACCGACCTGCGCTGGGTGACGATCGAGGATCCAGGACAGCACTACCCGTTCTGACCGGCCCGGCATTGGGCAGCTCGCCATGGGCGATCAGAATGCCTGTGAAGGCGTGAAGCGAACGCTTGCGGATCGCATCTGCCCAGGCGCGAGCACAATGCCGCCGGTGTCGATGCCGGCGTCATGTGCGCGGTTGAACGCATCGGTGATGTTGCTGACCGGCTCGGCACAAAAGAACGGCTCGCCGGGCGGCGTGTAGAGGACGAGGAAATCGAGCGGCGCCTCGGCCTCGATGTCCAGCTGCCGTCCATGCTCCGGCCAGCTGATCCGGGCGCGGCGTGTCCATCCGGTGAAGACCGTGTCGAAGTCCGTTTCCGAAACATCGAAGCCGGTGGTCGGATCGGCTCCAGCCGGCGGCGCCACGTGGCGGGTTGGCAAGACGTCCGCGTCGGTCTCCCACATGCCGGACACCCGCGCCTGGACATGCGTCCATGGCGTCGACGGGAAAAAGGGGTGGAGCCCGAATCCGGCTGGCATCGGTGTGTCTGACAGGTTGCGCACCGAAATGGCAATCACCAGCCTGCCATCGATCAGCGAGATCACTTGCCGGGCCTCATAGCTCCACGGCCAGGAATCGGCGATGTGGCGATAGCGCAGGACGATGGTGCCGGCTTCGCACCGCATGACTGTCCATGGCCTGCGCCAGCCATGGCCATGCTCATGGTGCGGGTCCTCCGGCCGGCTGGGCAACTCGACGGTGCGGCCCGCGAATTCGAAGCGGCCGCCCCTTATGCGATTGGAATAGGGGACGAGCGGGAAGCAGGCCATCGCGCCTGCATCGCGGCGGCTGATCGCCGCCTGATCGGCCGGGCGTAGCCAATCGACGGCAGACCCGTTCTGCCACCAGCGATACGACGCCACGGCGCCGCCGGCAGCCGGAGCAATGTCGACAGTCGCGATGCCGTCGCTGATCGAGATCAGCTCTGGATGCTGTTCGGCAACGACAGCGGAATTCTTTGTCATCGGCATTCCCCCATCCCTTGACTCCAATCGCAATGCCTTTAAGACATATCATATGAATAGTATGAAGAATAAGAAATCTTTCAGCACGGCACGCACTTCGCGCATCGCCGTCGCGGTTTCCAGCGGCTCCACCGCGCTGCACGCGACGGTCGTCGAGCAGATCGGTCTGCGCATCGTGCAAGGCGATTTCCTGCCCGGCGAAGCACTGCCCAACGCCGACGATTCCAGCGAGATGCTGGGGGTCAGCCGCACCGTGCTGCGCGAGGCGATCAAGGTGCTGGCGGGCAAGGGGCTCGTCGAGTCGCGGCCGAAGACCGGCACACGGGTACGTCCTCGCTCCGACTGGAATTTCCTCGACCCGGATGTCCTGTCGTGGCGCTACGCCACTGGTGTCAGCGCCGACGATGTCAGGGCGCTGTTCGAGCTGCGGCGGGCCATCGAGCCGATGTCGGCAGCACTTGCCGCGCAGCGCGCCACACCGGCGCAGATTGCCGAGATCAATGCCGCGCTGGCTGAAATGGAAGCGGTGAGCGACGACGGCGACCGCTTCGCCAAGCCCGACCTGTTGTTCCACCAGACCATCCTGCGCATGACCGGCAACGAGCTGATCGGCTCGCTGGCGGCGCTGGTCGAAACCGCATTGGTGATGAGCTTTCGCCTCTCCAACGACAATCCGGAAGGGCAGCGCCACTCTCTGCCGCTGCACCGGGAAGTGGCCGAAAAGATTGCCGCCGGCGACGCGACCGGCGCGCAAAGGGCACTGCTGGTGCTCATCGACAATGCCGAGGAAGACGTGCGCCGCAGCGTCGAGAACCGCAACAAGCGTCGCCAGGATCGGGAACAGACATCGTGACGGACGAGAAACGCAAGCTGCGTTCCCAGGCGTGGTTCGGTGGTGAAGGCAAGAATGCCTTCATGCACCGAAGCTGGATGAAGAACCAGGGCATTCCCGCCGACGAGTTCGACGGCCGTCCCGTGATCGGTATCTGCAACACCTGGTCGGAACTGACGCCGTGCAATGCCCATCTCCGCGCGCTGGCCGACCACGTCAAGCGTGGCGTCTATGAAGCCGGCGGCCTGCCGCTGGAGTTTCCGGTGATGTCGCTGGGCGAGAGCAACATGCGCCCCACCGCCATGCTGTTCCGCAACCTAGTCAGTATGGATGTCGAGGAGTCCATCCGCGGCAATCCCATCGACGGCGTCATCCTGCTGGTCGGCTGTGACAAGACCACGCCGGCGCTGCTGATGGGTGCTGCGTCGTGCAATCTGCCGACCATCGCCGTGTCGGGTGGGCCGATGCTCAACGGCAAGTTCCGCGGCAAGGATATCGGTTCGGGCACGCATGTCTGGAAATTCGCCGAGGAGGTGAAGGCCGGCCGCATGCCGATCGCCGATTTCCTTGCGGCCGAGCAGGGCCAGAGCCGATCGGCGGGCAGCTGCATGACAATGGGCACAGCCTCGACCATGGCCAGCATGGTGGAGGCGCTCGGCATCGGCATGCCGGACAATGCCGCGATCCCGGCGGTGGATTCGCGCCGAGGCGTGCTCGCCCAGATGGCCGGACGCCAGATCGTCGAGCTGGTCCGCAGGGATGTCACGATTGCGCAGATCCTCACCAGGCGAGCGTTCGAGAACGCCATTCGCGTCAACGGCGCGATCGGCGGCTCGACCAATGCGGTGCTGCATCTCATCGCCATCGCCAACCGGCTCGGTGTCGATCTCAGCCTCGAGGACTGGGATCGCCTTGGCCGCGACGTTCCAACCATTGTCGACCTGATGCCGTCGGGCCGGTTCCTGATGGAAGATTTCTACTATGCCGGGGGGCTAGCTGCGGTCATGGCGTCGCTTGATGAAGTGGGGCTTCTTCATCGCGACGTCATGACCGTCAGCGACAAGACCATCGGTGAATTGATCGACGGCGCGCCCAACTACAACAGCGAGGTCATCCGGCCGCTGAGCCATCCGCTGACCAAGGAAGGCGGCATCTCGATCCTGCGCGGCAATCTGGCGCCCGACGGGGCGGTCATCAAACCGTCGGCGGCGACGCCCGAGCTGATGCAGCATCGTGGCAAGGCGGTGGTGTTCGAAAACATCGAGCACTACTACGCCCGCATCGACGATCCGGAACTGGATATCGACGCCTCCTCGGTTATGGTGCTCAAGAACTGCGGACCGCGCGGCTATCCCGGCATGGCCGAGGTCGGCAACATGCCGCTGCCGGCGAAGCTGCTCAAGCAGGGCGTCTCGGACATGGTGCGCATATCGGACGCGCGCATGAGCGGCACCGCCTACGGCACCGTCGTGCTGCACGTGGCGCCGGAGGCCGCGGCAGGTGGCGCGCTGGCCCTGGTGCGCGACGGCGATCTCATCGAGCTCGATGTCGCCGGCCGCCGGCTGGAGCTTTTGGTATCGGATGAGGAACTGGCGACCCGCCGGCGCGACTGGCAGCCGCCGACGCCGCCCGAGGGCGGTTACCAGAGCCTCTATGTCGAGCGCGTTCTGCAGGCCGACAAGGGTTGCGATTTCGACTTTCTGGTCGGCCGGCGCGACGCCGGCATCCCCCGGCATTCCCATTAGAGAAGCGCGCGATGACTGATCAGATCGGCAGCTACGCCATCTACCCAAGCCTCAATGGCCGCAGCGTCTTCATAACCGGCGGCGGCAGCGGCATCGGCGAAAGCCTGGTGCGCCATTTCTGCGCGCAAGGCAGCCGCGTCGCCTTCGTCGATGTGGCGCAGGAGCCTTCACGGCGCCTGGTCGACGCGATCGCGGCCGAGGGGCATCCCGCACCACTGTTCATTCCCTGTGACCTGCGCAATGTCGAAGAACTGCAGGCAGCCACGGCGCAAGCAATGCGGCAGAACGGTCCGATCCAGGTGCTGTGCAACAATGCCGGCAATGACGACCGCCATCAGACCAAGGACGTCACGGTCGCCTACTGGGACGACCGGATGGCGGTCAATCTGCGCCACCAGTTCTTCGCGGCGCAGGCGGTACGCCCGCAGATGAGCGCGCTGGGCGGCGGCTCGATCATCAATTTCGGCTCCATCACCTGGATGGTCGGCGATCCCGATTGCCCAGCCTATGTCACCGCAAAAGCCGCCGTTTACGGCATGACGCGGGCGCTGGCGCGTGAGCTCGGCCCCGAGCGCATCCGCGTCAACTGCATGGTGCCGGGCTGGGTGATGACCGAGCGCCAGGTGCGGCTGTGGCTGAACCCGGCCGGAGAGCGCCAGATCGAGGAGAGGCAGTGCCTGCCCGACCGGCTGCAGCCCGCCGATATCGCGCGCATGGCGCTGTTCCTCGCCGCCGACGACAGCCGCATGTGCACAAGCCAGCAGTTCATCGTCGATGCGGGCTGGGTGTGACCCGCACGGTCTCAAGGGAAGAAGGGTATTTCATGCGTCTTGTTCAGTACAGAATGCCAGATGGCAGCAGGCGGGTCGGCCGCGTCTCCGATGACGGCAATCGCCTGCGCCCGCTCGAAAAGACCAGCACCGTGCTGGAACTGGCAGAGGCGGCAATCGCCGAGGGCGCGTCCATCGCATCGCTGGTCGAGAAGCGGACCGGAAGCGCGACGATCGACTATGACGAGCTGTTGCGCGATGGCCGTGTGCTGGCCCCTGTCGACCATCCCGAACCGGCGCGCTTCCTGGTCACCGGCACGGGGCTCACCCATACTGGAAGTGCCGCCGCACGCGACAAGATGCATGTGCTGACCCATGGCGAGGATGCCGAGGAATCGGATTCGCTGAAGATCTTCCGCATGGGCCTGGAGGGCGGCAAGCCCGCCGCCGGGCAGATCGGAATCCAGCCCGAATGGTTCTTCAAGGGCGTCGGTACCTGTGTCGTGCCTCCAGGCGCTGCGCTACCAATGCCGGCCTTCGCGCGCGCCGGCGCCGAAGAGGCCGAGATCGTCGGTCTCTATCTCAACGGGCCGGATGGCCGCCCCTACCGCATCGGCTATGCGCTCGGCAACGAATATTCCGACCATGTGACGGAAGCCGAGAACTACCTCTATCTCGCCCATTCCAAGCTCCGCTCCTGCTCGATCGGCCCGGAGCTGCTGATCGGCGACCTGCCCGACGAAGTGCGCGGCCATTCCCGCATCCTGCGCGACGGCACCGTCATCTGGGAGCAGGAGTTCCTGTCGGGCGAAGCGCACATGTCGCACTCGATCGCCAATCTCGAACACTTCCATTTCCGCTACCCGATGCACCGCAGGGCGGGCGACCTGCACGCCTATTTCTTCGGTGCGGCGGTGATGAGCTACGCCTCCGGCATCAAGACGGCCTCCGGCGACGAGTATGAAATCCAGGCACAGACATTCGGCAAGCCACTGCGCAACCGGATGATTTCGGTGCCGGACGAGGGACTGGTCGCTGTCACTCAGCTGTGACGGCGAAGGTCCGGAAATAGCGGTCCACCAGAACGACAATGGGAGATTGAAAAATGGGACTGAAAAAACTGTTTCTAAGAATGGCGACAATCGGGCTCGGCATCGGCCTGATGACATCGGCGGCCCTGGCCGCGAACCTTCGGGTTCTGGCCTGGGACGGCTACGCCGACCCGGACTGGGTCAAGGATTTCACGGCGGCAACCGGCATCGGCGTCGATGTCGTCTTCATCGGCAGCGACGACGAGATCTGGGCCAAGATCAAGGGCAGCGAAGGGCAGGACTTCGACGTTTTCGCCGTCAACACCGCCCAGTTGCAGCGCTACATCAAGGCCGATCTGGTGTCGCCGATCGACATCACCAAGCTGGCCAACCAGAAGGAAGTGCTGCCGCGCTTCCGCGATCTGTCTCAGGTCAGCGGCGACACCAAGGACGGCAAGGTCTACGGCATTCCGTTCTGCTTCGATTCCATCGGCCTGATCTACGACACCGACAAGGTCAAGCCGGCGCCGACGTCGATGTCGGTCCTGTGGGACCCGGCCTACAAGGGCAAGGTGCTGGCCTATGACAATGGCGAGCACAATTTCTCGTTCACCGCGCTGACGCTCGGCTACAAGGATCCGTTCAATCTCAACGAAGAGCAGATGGCGGCGGTCAAGGCCAAGCTGGTCGAACTCAAGCGCAACGTGCTGAGCTTCTACACCACCGCCGACGAGGCGCAGCAGATCTACCAGAACAATGACGTTGCCCTGATATGGGCCAATTACGGCCAGCAGCAGGTCAAGGCGCTGCAGAAGATCGGCGCCCATGTCGCCTACGTCAATCCGAGCGAGGGCGCGCTTGCCTGGCTCGACAACTGGGTCATTTCCAAGGGTGTTCGCGACAATGCGGCTGCCGAGAAGTGGATCGACTTCATGCTGAGCAAGAAGGTCAGCGGCGAGCTTTCCGAGCGCACCGGCTTCGGCAACACCGTGGTCGAGTCGAGCAGCGCCGGCGGCAACGACAAGCTGGTCTGGCTCAACAATGTCGAAGACCCGCTAAAGCGTTCGGACATGTGGAACGAGGTCAAGGCGACGCCCTGATCTTCCGAACCCTGACTTCGAAGGACCCGGCGGTCCGGACATTCCGGACCGCCGCAGCGTATGCGAGAATGGCTTATGAACAAGAACACCGACCTGCTGACGCTGCGGTCCGTCTCGAAATCCTACGGCACGGTTCCCGTGCTGCATGACATCGACCTGTCGATCCGCGACGGCGAGTTCCTGACCGTTCTCGGGCCGTCGGGCTCGGGCAAGACCACGGTGCTGCGGCTGATCGGCGGGCTGGAGCCGCTGACCTCGGGCGAGATCCGACTGGACGGCCAGGACATCGGCCACATGCCGATCAACCTGCGGCCGTTCAACACCGTGTTCCAGGACTATGCGCTGTTCCCGCACCTCACCGTTTCCGGCAATGTCGGCTATGGGCTTTCGGTTCGCCACGTGCCGCGCAAGGAGATCGTGCGCCGTGTCGCGGAGGCCCTGGAACTGGTCCAGCTTGGGCGTTTCGCCGATCGCTTTCCAGCACAGCTCTCCGGTGGCCAGCGCCAGCGCGTCGCATTGGCCCGTGCGCTGATCTGCCAGCCGCGCCTGATCCTGCTCGACGAGCCGCTGGCGGCGCTCGACCTCGAACTGCGCCGGCAGATGCAGGAGTTCCTGAAATCCATCCAGCGCGAAATCAAGACCACCTTCCTGTTCGTCACCCATGACCAGGAAGAAGCCATCGGCATGGCCGATCGGATCTGCGTGATGGAGGCCGGCCATATCCGCCAGCTCGGCACGCCGCACGACCTCTATTACAAACCGAATTGCGAGTTCGTCGCGCGCTTCTTCGGGGAGAACAATCTGGTGGCCGGAAAACTCGGGATGGTCCAGGGCGAACTGCGATCGATCGAGACGGCGCTCGGTCGCCTCATCTGCTCGATCAGTGGCCAGCCGCATTTGAAGGCCGCACCGGATGGCGCCAGCGCCTACGCGGCGTTCCGCCCCGAGGCCCTGCACCTCGCCGATAGACAGGACACCGACAACCGCTTTTCCGGCACGATCGCCGATCTGGCCTTTGCCGGTTCATCGACCGTCGCCACCATCGCGGCCGGCACCGGCAATGCCGCGCAACGCCTGCGGCTGCGCGTGCCGAGCCGGGTCGAGGGCAGCGCGCTGAAATCCGGCGAGACGGTATCGCTTTCGTTTGCGCCGCATGAAGGCCATCTGGTGCTGGCATGAGCGAAGCCGGTTCGATGCAGCCCGCGGAAAGACGGTTGTCGCTGTTGGTGACGGTGCTGGCCTTCGCCTTGCCGGTGCTCTTCGTCCTGGTGCCGCTGGTGATCTTCCTCGGCTACAGTTTCTTCAGCGTCGACCAGGGCACGATCGTCTACGGGCTGTCGCTGGGCAACTATGTCCGCTTCTTCACCGACCCGATCTTCCTCCCGGTGTTCTGGAACACCATCGTGCTGTGTGTATCCGTGGCCATCATCTGCGTTCTCCTAGCGTACCCCGCGGCCTATTTCCTGACGACGCTGAAGGGGCGCTGGCGTTATGCCTTGCTGATGCTGCTGCTGGTGCCGTTGCTGATGAGCTACGTCATCAAGATCTACGCGATCCGCAGCATCCTTGGCCTCAACGGCTTCCTCAACAAGGCGCTGGTGGCGGTCGGCATCCTGCAGCAGCCGTCGACGCTTTTCGTGTTCAACATGAATGCCATCCTGCTGACGCTGACGCTGCTCTTGATCCCCTTCGCCATCCTGCCGATCTTCCTGTCGCTGGAGCGTATCCCGCAGGTGCTGCTGCGCGCCTCCGACGATCTGGGGGCGAGCGGATTGCAGACATTCCTGCGCATCACCTTGCCGCTCAGCCTGCCCGGCGTCGCCTCGGCGGCGAGCTTCGTCTTCGTGCTGGCGATCGGCGATTTCCTGACGCCGCAAATGGTCGGCGGGATCAGCGGATTCACTTTCGGCCGCATCCTCTACAGCCAGTTCGGCACGGCCTATAACTGGCCGTTCGGCGCGGCGCTGTCGGTGGCGCTGGCTGTCGTGGTGATCGCGGCAATTCTTGTCGGCGAGCGCTTCGGCCGCAACCGGGGGACGTCGATATGAGCGCCCTGCCCCGGCTGTCCACCATCTTCCTGGCCGCAATCACGACGCTGGTTGCCGTGCTGCTGTACAGCCCGCTGTTCGTGCCGATCGTGTCGTCGTTCTTCACCATTTCGCATGGCGATGTCGACTGGTCGTCACCGACCCTCTCGACCTATGTAGCGCTGGCCGAGAACCATGACATCCTGGCCGCCTTGCGCACCACGCTGATCGTCGGTGTCTGCACCGTCGTCCTGTCGGTGGTCAGCGGAACGCTGCTGGCGCTCTACTATCACGGACGCCGTTCCGGGCGTTCTGTGCTGCAGTTCATCATCTTCCTGCCGTTCCTGATGCCGCCGATCATCAGCGGCCTGGCGCTGCTGATCTTCTTCCGCGAGATCCATCTCGAACGCTCGCTGCTGACCGTCATCATCGGACACACGGTCTTCGTGCTGGCGATCGTCTACCGCACGGTGCTGACGCGCCTGCAGTCGATGAGCCGCACCCTGGTCGAAGCGTCCTACGATCTTGGCGCCACCGGCTGGCAGACGTTCTGGCGCATCATCCTGCCAAACCTGTCGAGCGCGATGGTCGGCGGGGCTATCCTGGCTTTTGCCCTGTCGTTCGACGAGACGATGATCACCATCCTGGTCACAGGCACGCAAAGCACGTTGCCGGTCAGGCTGTGGGCGATGATGCGGCTTGGCTTTTCGCCCGACATCAACGCGCTGGTAGCACTGATCCTGATGTTCACCGTGCTGCTCTGCGTGCTTGCCGCCCGTTTTCTCATCCCCAGGCAAGTCGCGACGGAACGGACCTGAGTTACCGGGCAACTGTCATCGAGGCAAGGCAGACGGTCAGAGGTCGAAGACCCGCCCGGGATTGAGGATGTTCTTCGGGTCGAGTGCCGTCTTCAGCCGCCGCATCGTGGCGATCTCGGCGTCGCTACGGACCAGATGCAGCCATTTCTTCTTGTCGAGGCCGATGCCATGTTCGGCCGAGACGCCACCTCCGGCCGCCGCCACGCCGCGATAGATGATGTCATATGCCGCCGCCGGATCCACCGTGCGGACCTGATAGTGCAGATTGCCGTCGCCGAGATGGCCGAAGACATAGATGTCGGCGCCGGGGTCGACGGCGTGGATGGCAGCGTCCGCTTCCCGCAGGAAGGCGTCCATGCGCGACAGCGGGATGCTGATATCGACCCCGACCAGGTCCTTTATCGAAAACAGAACGCGATTGGCATCCTCGCGCACATCCCACAGTGCCCGGAATTCGCGCGGCGACTGCGAGACGACCACATCGTCGATCGCGCCATCCTCGACCGCCTGCATCAACACCTCGGCGAAGCGCTCGCCGTCGCGTTCGGGCTCGCTGCCCTGGATCTCGGCCAGCACATAGACGGGCGAGCCCGTCGGCAGCGGCGCCGGCATGGCCATGCTGGCGACCATGACGTCATAGAGCGGTGCGAAGTTGACCTCGTAGGCGGACAGTAGCGGGCCGAGCTTTTGCCGGAGCAGCCCAAGCAAAGCGATCGCCGCGTCGAGCGAGGGGAGCGCGCAGAAGGCATTTACTTCGGATGCCGGCTTGGGATGCAGCCTGAGCGCGGCGCGCGTGACGACGCCGAGTGTTCCTTCGGTGCCGATGAAGAGCTGGCTGAGGTCGTAGCCGGAATTGTCCTTGGGCAGGCCCTTGAGCGAAGTCAGCACGCTGCCATCGGCAAGCACCGCCTCCAACCCCAGCACCTGCGCGCGGTACATGCCGTAGCGCAGCACGCGAATGCCGCCGGCATTGGTGGCGACATTGCCGCCGACCGTTGCCGAGCCGCGGGCACCAATATCGACGCCGAACATCAGACCGGCGTCGTCGGCCGCTTCCTGCACCGCCTGCAGCGTCGCGCCTGCTTCCGCGACGATGCTGGCAGCCTGGCGATCCGGCGCGGCAAGGCCGGCCATGCGCTCCAGCGACAGCACGATCTCACCCGGCTGCACGCGCGTGGCTCCGGTCAATCCGGTGCGTCCGCCCTGCACGACAACTGGCTGGCCGAGATGGTTGCATGCGGTCAACACCGCCGCGACACCCTCAGTGTCGCGTGGGCGCAGCACCGCCTCCGGGAGCACGCCGAGCCTGCCCTCCGGATCGTCGCGATAGCGTTGGTCGACGTCGGAGCCGGCGAGCACGCCGCCCGCGCCCAACCGATCGCCGAGAGCAGAGAGAAGCTGTTGGGTTTCAGGCGCCATCGGCCAATCCTATTCATGATCGACTGCTGGCCAAACCCCAGCCCGTGCAGGCCCGTCCGCACGACCGTCCGCAGACGATGCCGACAGGCCAACCGTCCGGCATCGATCACGATGGGATCGGATCGACGCCGGACACAGGATCGTCTTACTGAAGCTTGGCCTGCAGCGCGTTGACGTCGTCGGTGGTCATTTCGCCGTCGGTCGTCACCTTGCCATCGACAATCTTCCACAGCCGGAACGGGCCGGTGATGTCGCCATACTTGTCGAAAGCGACCGGGCCGATGACGCCTTCGTAGCGGATCGGCTTGCCGTCCTTGATCAGGCCGAGCGCCTTGGCGAATTCGTCCTTGCCGGCAAAGATCGGCGTGCCGGCCGGGTCGACCGCCTTGTACATCGCGTCCTTGATCTTGGCCGGATCCTCGGAGCCGGCGATGGCGATGGCCAGCCCTACGATAGCGCCGGCGTCATAGGAACGGTCGGCGGCTGGATTGGACGGCTCGATGCCGGAAAATTCCTTGTAGTTCTTCATGAAGTAGTCGGTCGATGCGGTCGGGCTGGTACCCGACGACGTGCCATAGGCATCCTTCAGATAGTCGGCGCCGACCGACTCGATGAAGTCCGGGCTGTTCATGCCGTCATTGAGCAGGAATTTCTGCACGCCGCCTTGCGAAATCCAGGTGCGGGCAACGGTTGCGCCGTCGACCGGCGTGCTGACGAGATAGAGCCCGTCCGGTTCGCCGGCCATCGCCGCCGTGACTTCCGAGGCATAGCTCGACTGCTTTTCGTTGTATGGCGTGTCGGAGACAATGGTGCCGCCGAGCGCTTTGTAGGCGCGCGAGAATTCGGCCACCATGTTGACGCCGAAGTCGTTGTTGACGTGGATGATCGACAGCTTCTTGAAGCCCTTGTCGATGGCATATTTGGCGGCGGCGACGCCCTGCAGCGCGTCCGAGGTGATGGTGCGGAAGAAGATGCCGTTGGTCTTGCCGTCGCGGCCGAGCGCCGTCAGCGTCGGCGAGGACGACGCCGGCGACACCTGGACGATCTTGGCCGGCGCGGTGACCGAGGTCAGGATCGGGATCGACACCGAGGAGATGATGCCGCCGATGATCACCGGCACCTTCTTGACCTGAACCAGCTGGGTCGCCGCGTCGACGGCGATGTTGCCCTGGCTCTGGCTGTCGCGTGTGTCGGTTGCCAGATCGCAGCCACGCACGCCGCCGGCGGCGTTGATGTCACGGAAGGCCATCTCGACCGACTTGGCGCCGGCCTGGCCGTACTCGCCGGCCGGGCCGGTCAGTTCCATGACGAGGCCGACGGTGATCTTGCAATCGGCGGCCTGCGCCGCGCCGGCCATCGTCACGAGCGCGAGCGCGGTGGTGAGTTGGAGTATGGTCTTTGTCATTGTTGTTCCCCTTTCGTTACTCGACTGTATTTGATCTCTGGAGCCTGTTCAGCTTTCCGGCGCCTGCAGCCAGGTTTCATGCAGATGCCGCCATTGGACGCCGTTGGGCGCCGATGAACTGGTGGTGAAGACGGCGCTGGACTGGCGACGGCTGCGCTTGCCGGCGCGCAGCTGCGCCTCGACGTAGAAGACGACGACCGTGTCGGCGTCCTGCCAGCCGGGCCGGATATCCTCGATCGAAATGGTGAAGCCGTCGTCGCAAGAGGCGCGGCTGGAGCGGACATGATCGACGACCGCGTCGCGATCGAGGACCTTGCCGTCCGGCGCGACCATGCCGAAGCCGTCACCCATGGCACGCTCGAAACGGCTGAAATCCGCCTTGTCGGCGCGCGCCGCGACGAACCAGTCGACGAAGAAGCGATGCAGGTCGATGACCTCGGCGCTGGCCCTGGAAAACAGTGTCTCGTTGTTAGCGATCATGTCCGGCCCGCGTTCAGATTGTAGTGCATGATCGAACCGTGGCGGCCGTGGCGGTCGCGCTCCAGCGTATAGACGTCGCCCAGGGGGCCTTGGCTTTGCGCGATCACGGCAGCGATCCCCGCCATGTCCTCGGCATCGAGCGCAACGTCCATGATTTTTGCATTTGCCAGCGCATGTGCCTGGTTGCGGGCTCCGACGATAACCGCGGCCACTTGCGGCTGCTGCAGCACCCAGGCGCTGGCGACGGTGGCGATGTCGACGCCGTGGCGATCGCCGACGGTCTTCAGCGCCCGAAGCAGCTGCTGGAACAGCTCCCAGCCGCCGAAGTCATCGATGATCAGCTTGTATTTGACCAGCGAGCGGTTTTCGAGCGGCGTGGCGGGCTCGGCCACGCCAAGCCATTTGTCGCTGAGGAAGCCGCCGGCGACAGAGCCATAGCAAAGGAAGCTGATGCCGTTTTTCGCGGCGAGGCCCGCCAGGCTGTTCGCTGGCCGCTGGTCGAGCACGGAATATTGCAGTTGCTGGCTGACCAGCGGGATGCCGGCGGCGAGAATTTCGGCCAGCCGCGGCGTGTCGAAATTGGTGGTGCCGAGATTGCGCACCTTGCCTTCCAGCCGAAGTTCGTCGAGCCAGCCCATCGCATCGACATAGCCGGCCATCGCATAGTCCCACCAATGGAACTGCACGAGATCGAGCCGTTCGGTCTTCAGCCGCCGCAGCGACTGGTCGACGATACCCCTGATGTAATCGCGGCTGATGGTGGCCAGCCGTTCGAGGTCGGGCACCAGCTTGGTGTGCACCTTCATCCTGGCGGCGACGTCGAGGCCGCGCTCGCTGGCCAGCCGCAGGCGCGCGGCACCGATGAGTTCCTCCACGCCGGTGTAGATGTCGGCGCAATCATAGGTCCAGATGCCAGCATCGAAGGTAGCGATCAGGTCGGTGACCGCTTGGCTGCGATCGATAGCGCCGTGGCCTCCCGCCAGCTGCCAGCCACCGCGAATGACGCGCGAGATGGTGTAGCCGGGGCTGAGTTCGAAGGTCTTGGCGGTCATCTCTGGTCATTCTCCTTCGGCAGCGGCACGGCCGTGGTTTCGGCATGGCTGAACCGCCGCTTACCGGTCCTGACGATCCTCAGCCGGCTGGCGCAATTGGGATCGGGACAAGCGATCTCGGCGTCCGAGGTCATCCAGTCATTCCTGTCGGTCGGGCGCTGCTTGGCCGCCAGCAGCGGCAACACGGCGGCGAGCGAATAGATCGAAAAACCTTGGCCTGCCGGCATCGACAGCATCTCGCCCTTGAGCTCGAAATAGTCGCCGGCCTTGGCGCCGCAATAGATCGGCTTGCCCTCGGGAATGACCGCCTCGACGCGAAGATCGAAGAGCTCGAAACTGTCGTCGGCCATTTCAGACCTCCACCAGGCTGAAGGTGATGTCGCAGGCGCCGTTGCGCCGGATCACCCCACAGGCGGCGGCGAACTGATCACGCTCCCCAGCAAGCACCTGCGCCATCACGCTGCCGGCGAGCCAGCCGATCGGGAACAAGAGCCGCGCGCCCTGCCCGTAGAACAGGCCAATGTCGAAGATTGCATTGGGATTGCCGCCCCACATGCGCGGCGGCACATAGGACAAGACGATGTCACCCGGCTGTGGCGTCAAGGTCGCGTTCTCCGCCGGCAACGGCCTGGCATAGGCCTGGCCCTCGAGATCGGCTGATGGAACCGGGCAGGAGATTTCGGGCCCCGTCCACATCGCATGGATGCCCGGGACGACGCGCGGCGTGCCAAGATATGCCTTGAGAAAGGCAGCATTTTCCGGCGCCTTCTCGGGCAGCAGCAGCGCCGTGACGGCAAGCTTCGAGCGCGGCTCGGTGATCCTGATGGCGGTCATGTCTGGTCTTTCGCGGCGGCGGATTGCAGCTTGCTGCGCAGGAAGGTGAAGGGCCGGCTGATGTCGGCGACCAGCGACTCGCGCGCTGCCTGCGCGTCCTGCGTGGACAGGGCCGTCACGATGCGCCGGTGATACTGGGCGGTGTCGACCTCGCCGGCTTCCGAGAAGGCATAGATGGCGACACGGATGCAAGGTCCCGATTGCAGCCACAGGCTCTCGATCATCGGGATCAGCACGGCCGAGCCGCAGGAGCGGTAGATCTCGAAATGAAAGCTCTGGTTGAGCGTCACTTCGCGATCGACGTCCTTCTTGTGTTTCAGCGCCCGCATCTCGTCCCATTCGCCCAGAATGGTCTCGATGGTGGCGATCTGGCGCGGACCCATGCGGGCGGCGGCAAGCGCGATCGCCTCACCCTCGATCAGGATGCGGGCCCGCAAGAGATCGTCGAGCCGTTCCAGCGTGATCGGCGGTACCCGCACCGAACGGTTGGGCAGCGCCTCCAGCGCCTTTTCGGTGATCAGCCGGCCAAGCGCCTCGCGCACCGGCATGGTCGAGGTGACCAGCGCATCGGCAAGCCCACGGATCGTAAGCACCTGGCTTGGCTCGAACAGGCCGCCGATCAAGGCGCGGCGCAGCTCGGAATAGACGCGATCCTGCACGGTTTCGCGGCCGACCGGCGCAAGCTGGGCCGCGATCACCTCGTTGTTCTTTTCGATGGCAGCCTTTTGCATGGAATTCCGTTCTTGGCCGGTTTTCGGCTTGCGGACGAAATTAAAGCCGAATAGCGTGATCAAAGCAAGTGTGATCACAAATCAAAAATCAGGAGGCGGCGATGACCGTCTTCGGCCAGAGGGTTTGATGAGCGAGGCAGCCAAACGGCAAAGGGAGGAAAACCGCGTCCCGGTTCTGGCGGCAAGGAATGTCGTCAGGCGTTTCGGCGGTCTTGTCGCCGTCAACGATGTCTCGTTTGATGTCAGGGCGGGAGAAATCCTTGGCCTCATCGGACCCAACGGCGCTGGCAAGACGACGATGTTCGACCTGCTCGCCGGCAGCATCTTGCCAACCAGCGGCGAGATCTTCCTCAACGGTGCGCGCGTCTCGGGGGAAGCCGCGCATCTGCGCATCGGTCGTGGTCTCGGCCGCACTTTCCAGATCCCGCGCCCGCTGCCCAACCTGACGCTGATCGAAAACATCATGCTGGCCGCACAGGGCCAGGCCGGCGAAAAGCTGCTCGCCAACTTCGTCACGCCATGGCGGGTGGCGGCGCAGGAAAGGGCTGCCAGGACAAAAGCGCTCGAACTGCTGGAGCTCGTCACCCTCACCCACCTCGCGCATGAACCGGCGCGGGTGCTCTCCGGCGGCCAGCGCAAGCTGCTCGAACTTGCCCGCGTGATGATGGCCGACCCGGCGATCATCCTGCTCGACGAGCCGGCGGCCGGCGTCAACGCGACGCTGCTCGAAGTCATCATCGACCGCATCCGCGACATCAACGCGCGTGGCATCACCTTCCTGCTGATCGAGCACAACATCGACATGGTGACGCGGCTCTGCCACCGCGTGCTGGTCATGGCCAGCGGCCAGTTGCTCAGCGAAGGTACGGCGGAGGAAGTTGCCCGCGACCCACGCGTTATCGAGGCCTATCTCGGAGGCACCGCATGAGCGAGACCGTTCTCGATGTCCACGACCTGGAAGCCGGTTACGAACCCGGCGTGCCGATCGTTCGCGGCGCCTCGATCACCGTCAACAAGGGCGAGATCGTCGTTGTCCTCGGCCCCAACGGCGCCGGCAAGTCGAGCTTCATCAAGGCGATCGCCGGCCTCGTCCCGATCACCGGCGGCACGGTGTTCTTGGACGGCAAGGACATAACCGCAGCCCCTGCCCACACCATGGTGCGGCTTGGCCTCGCCTTCGTGCCGCAGACCGAAAACATCTTTCCGCTGATGTCGGTCGAGGACAATCTCAGGGTCGCCTGCGGCATTCTCGAGCGGCGCGAAATCCCTGGCCGTATCGAGGAAATGTATGCGGCCTTTCCCGACCTCGTGCGCCAGCGCCGCACCGCCGCCGGCAATCTGTCGGGCGGGCAGCGGCAGATGCTCGCCGTCGCACGGGCGCTGATCGTCCACCCCAAGGTGCTGGTGCTCGACGAGCCGTCGGCCGGCCTGTCACCGAAATTCGTGTCGATGGTATTCGAGATGCTGGCCGGCATCCGCAAGTCCGGCGTCACCATCCTGCTGGTCGAACAGAACGCCAAGGCAGCACTTGCCATCGGCGACCGCGCCTATGTGCTGGTCGAAGGCAAGGACCGGCACGAAGGCATTGCCTCCGAACTGTGGAACGATCCGGTCGTCGCCGAACTCTATCTCGGCCAGCGCCCGCTGCACGCCGAGAAAGGAGGCGCGGCATGAGCCTGCAATTTGTCGTCGACGGGTTGCTGACCGGCTCGATGATCGGCTTGGGCGCCATCGGCGTGACGCTCACCTATTCGATCCTGCGCTTCTCGAATTTCGCCCATGGCGACTTCATGGCCTGGGGCACCTATGCGACGCTCGCCGTCGTCAGCGCCATCGGCGCGACAGTCGGCAAGGTGGCGCCGATCGCGCCATTGTCGTTCGGCTGGCCGCTGCTTGTCGCACTGGTCGTCGGGATGGCATTCACCGCCCTCCTGGCGCTGCTACTGGACAGGGTGCTGTTCGCGCGGTTGCGCTCGCAAGGCCAGGCCATCATCGTGGTGATGGCCAGCTTCGGCGCTTCGATGGCGCTCCGGAGCCTGCTCGAATTCACCTTCACCTCGCGCCCGACCTATTTCGGCCGGGCGATCCAGATCGCCATGCCGGTCGGCTTCGGCATCCGCTTCACGCCCGACCAGATCGCGCTTTTGCTGCTGACCGCCGTGCTCGTGCTCGGCGTGCATCTGTTGATGACGCGTACGCAGACCGGCCGCTCCATGCAGGCGTTGAGCCAGAACGCGGCACTGGCCCGCATCGTCGGCATCGACGTCGCCAGCGTGGTGCGCGTCACCTGGGTCATCGGCGGGGCGCTGGCCTGCGTGGCCGGCGTGATGATCGGCATCCTGGTGCAGATCCGCCCCTTCATGGGCTTCGACATGCTGCTGCCGATGTTCGCCGCCGCCATCCTCGGTGGTATCGGCAGCATCCCCGGCGCCGTGCTCGGCGGCCTGATCATCGGGCTCGCCGAAGCCGGCGCGGTGCAACTGATCGGCGCCGAATGGCGCGCCGCCGTCTCCTTCATCATCCTGATGGCGGTGCTGTTCGTGCGGCCGATCGGCCTTTTTGGTGTGAGGGAACGCTGATGGATCTGCTCGGCTATGGCGCCTTCTTCCTGACCACCGCGCTGATCTTTTCGCTGGTCACGCTCGGGCTCAATCTGCAGTGGGGCCTGACCGGCCTGTTCAATGTCGGGCTCGCCGGCTTTGTCGCCATCGGCGCCTACACCTCGGCGCTGCTGACGACACCGGACGACGCCGCGCGGCTCGGCGGCTTCGGCCTGCCCATCCTTGTCGGCTGGCTCGGTGCCATGGTCGTCGGCGGCATCGCCGCCGCTCTCACCGGCATGGCGACGCTGCGTTTGCGATCCGACTATCTGGCGATCACCACTTTCGGCGTCGCCGTCGTCGTGCAACTGGTGGCACTCAACGCGCAGAAATTGACTGGCGGCCCATTCGGCATTGGCTTCATCCCGCGCCCCTTCGGCAGCCTCGCCGAAACACCGCTGCTGTTCAACCTCTCCAACCTCGCCGTCGTCTGCGCGGTGACGCTCATCGCCTATCTCGCCTTGGAGCACCTGTCGCGCAGCCCGTGGGGGCGCGTGCTGAAGGCGCTGCGCGAGGACGAGCGGGCGGCGATCTCGCTGGGCAAGAGCGCGCGTTTCTACCGTGTCCAGGCCTTTGCCGTCGGCGGTGCCATCATGGCGCTGGCCGGCGCGCTGCAGGCGCATTTCACCGGCTTCATCGCCCCGGACAATTACCTGCCGATCCTGACCTTCCAGGTCTGGGTGATGCTGATCGTCGGCGGCTCGGGCAGCAATCTCGGTGCCGTCATCGGCAGCATCCTGGTCTGGGGGATATGGGCAGGGTCTGGCACGCTGACCAGCGTGCTGTTCCCGCCAGAGCAGCAGGCCCGTGCCGCCTCACTGCAGATCGTCGCCATCGGCGTCATGCTCTGTGTCATCCTGCTGATCCGGCCGAACGGCCTGTTCGGCGACAGGCCGCGGCGGCCACGGTTCGGCAAGCGGGCGAAGATCGCCGCGGCCAAGGGCAGTTCCGGATCATGAACGCTGTGGCCCGGCCGGAGGCGCATGGCGCTTCGCTCTGGCATGCCGTCGGCCGCAACCATCGCGACCGGCCGGCGCTGCAAGGCGGCCTCGATGTCGACCTCGCTATCATCGGCGGCGGTTTTTCCGGTCTTTCAACCGCGTTGCACGCCGGCGGGAAAGGACTTTCCGTCGCCGTTCTCGAAGCCGAATTCATTGCCTGGGGCGCGACCGGCAGGAATGCCGGTTTCGTCGTGCCGAACTTCGCCAAGATGGATCCGGACAATATCCTTGCTCATCTTGGAGCGGAGCGCGGCGAAAGGCTCATCGATTTCGCCGCCGGCAGCGCCGACCTCGTCTTCGGCCTGATCAAGCGGCTCGGCATCGACTGCGACGCGGTGCAGAACGGATGGATCCAGCCGGCGCATTCCCCCGCCGCGCTCGAGAAGGTCAGATCACGCGCCAACCAATGGGCGCAGCGCGGCCGGCCGGTCGTAGCATTGGACCGGCAGGAGGTCGAAGCCCTGACGGGCGCCAAGGGCTATGTCGGTGGCTGGATGGATCGTTCGGGCGGCGTGCTCAATCCGGTCGAATACGCGCGCGGGCTGGCCGATGCGGCCCAGAAGGCCGGCGCACGGATTTTCGAGCAGACACGCGTCACCTCGGTCGATCGCATGGCCGAAGGCTGGACACTGAAAACGCCGGCGGGCTCGGTGCGCGCCGCCAAGGTGCTGATCGCTACCAACGCCTATGGCGGGCCGTTGAATCCTTTGCTGCAGCGAACCTATTTTCCGCTAAAAGTTTTCCAGATCGCCACCGCGCCGCTGCCGCGCGAGATACGCACCCGCTTGCTGCCGGGCGGGCAAGGCGTCGGCGACACCAGACGCAATCTCTTCACCTTCCGCTTCGACGCCGAAAACCGGCTGATCAGCGGCGGCATGCACATCCTTGGCGCCGGCGCCGATACGCGCGTGCCGCAAACGATCTGGCGACGGCTTGCCCGGCATCTCGACCTGCCCGATCTGCCGCCGCTTGCCTATAGCTGGTCGGGAATGGCAGCGGTCGAACCGGATTTCCTGCCGCATCTCCTCGATCTCGGACGGGGCCTGATCGCCGGTCGCGCCTGCAACGGACGCGGCATCGCCATGACGACGGCGATGGGCAAGGTGCTGGCCGACTGGGCCGCAGGAACCGACGCCCGCGACCTGCCGCTGCCCTTCGGGCCGCCGGCGCCGATCCCGTTCCATGCGGTGCTGCGGCATGCGCCCAACATGCTGCTCGGCTGGAGCATGCTGCGCGACCGAATGGACGAGGCTGGATAGCGAGCCTGGGCGTGCGGACGATCAGTCGGTCCTGCGAAGATTTTCGGAGAGAATCGCAGCCGCCACGGCGATGTCGTCTTCGAGAGATGCTCGAACCGCCGAACCGCTGTGCTGCTCCAACGCGACAACGATCCTGCGATGCGCATCGTTCGACTGCGGGATGTAGCGATCGGCCTGCATCAGCAGCTTGAGATACGGCCCTACCCGCCCCCAAAGGTCGCGGATCATGTTGAGCAGGATCGGCGCACCTGCGTGCTGGTAGATAGCGAAGTGGAAGGCCTCGTTCAGCGTGAGATAGGCCCTGGCGTCACCAGCCTCGATGGCGCGCTGCATGCCGTCGAGCGTGACCTGCAGGTCAGCCAGCCCGCTTTCGGTCATCCGCGAGGCAGCCATCTCGCCCGCCAGTCCCTCGACGGCGATGCGAATGCGCGTCAGTTCCTCGAAGGCAGGCGCTGACAGCAAGGGCACGATGATCGAGCGGTTGTTCTGCATCTCGAGCAGCCGCTCGGCGACAAGTCTCTGCAGCGCCTCGCGGATCGGCGTCGTCGATATCCCGAACGTCTCGGCAAGCTTGCGGATGACCAGTGTCTGGCCCGGGCTGAAGCCACCTGAAATCAACTCCTGTTTGAGCGCGCCATAGGCGCGGTCGTTCAGGGTCTGATGTTCAAGCTTCAGCATGCGCGGCCCGCTCCGGTCACCATTGCGACAGTGCGCGATCGAGCGTCTCGGCCAGTTGCTCGGCATTGTCCCTGGCAAACGGCAGAGGCGGCCTAATCTTGAGGACATTGCCGCGCGGGCCGCAGGAGGAGATCAGCACGCCGTCCTCGCGCATGGCTTCGACAACCGCCGATGTCTTGGTGGCGGCCAAGGCTTCGTCGCCCTCCGCCGTCAACTCGACGCCGAAATAGAGGCCGTTTTGCCTGATATCGGCGACCATGCCGTGCCGGCTCTGCAGCGCGCTCAACAGGTCAGCCGTATAGGCACCGACCATGCGCGCATTCTCGATCAGTCCCTCGCCTTCGATCACCTCGAGAACGGCGATGCCGACGGCAGCCGCGACAGGATTGCCGCCAAAGGTGTTGAAGTAACCGGTGTTCGAGCCGAAGGAGGCAACGAGCTGCGGCCGCACGAGCACCGCTCCCATCGGATGCCCGGCGCCGATCGGCTTGCCCAGCGTGACGATATCGGGCTCGATGCCATAATTGGCGAAGCCCCACATGCCCTGGCCGAGCCGTCCGAAGCCGGACTGGACTTCGTCGGCGATGACAATCCCCCCGGCTTGCTTGACGTGATCCGCCGCCTCGCGCATCACCTCGGCGTCGGGAAAGAAGATGCCGTCGCTGGAAAAGGCCGAGTCGAGAAGCATTGCTGCCGGACGGATGTTCTGCGCACGCATGCTGTCGATGGCGGCGGCGACATTTTTGGCAAAATCGCGCGCGGTTCGGCCGTGGTCGCGGAACGTGTCGGGCGCCGCGACAGTGCGGTGGTGCGCGGGCACACCCTTTGCCCCGACCGCCGCCGGCGACAGCTGCGCGGTCGCGATCGTCGCGCCGTGATAGGCGAAGTCGGTGATGATCACCCCGGTGCCGCCGCTGGAATGCTGGGCGATGCGGATGGCGAGGTCATTGGCCTCGCTGCCGGTGCAGGTGAACATGGCGTGTCCCAGATGGGGCGGACAGGTGCCGAGAAGCTTTTCCGCGTAGTCGAGGATGATCTCGCTGAGATAGCGGGTGTGCGTGTTGAGCGTGGCGGCCTGCCCCGCCAGCGCCTCGACAACGCGCGGATGGCAATGCCCAACCGAGGCGACATTGTTGTAGGCATCGAGGAATTTCCGGCCCTGCGCATCGTAGAGCCAGACGCCGCTGCCGCGCACCAGATGGATCGGGTTGCGGTAGAAGGCGCGGTAGGTCGGGCCAAGCAGTCTGGCGCGACGCTCGAGCAGGGCGCGCTGGGATGCCGTCGCGTCGACATTTGCAGGGTTTGGCGAGGACTGGGACACGAGCATCTACTCCGGATTGGAATGGTCGAGGAAATATTGGCGGGCATCGATGGACGACAGACCGTCCAGCCGTTCGAGCGAAGCCCAGACTTCCGCGCCGTGGCGCAGGACATAGTCGCGTTTGGCTGGGAACCGCTCCGCCTGCCAGGTGGCGATGTTCACGATGAGCGCAAGGCGGGCGCGGATCAGATTGAAAAGAATGCCGATCTCTTCGACCTCGAGCGGCTGCACCGATTGATAGCCGGCGACGAAGCGCGCGGCCGGTGCCAGTGGATGGCCTTCCGCCGGCCAGCGATAGACGGCGCCTATGGCGAGGTCACAGATCAGCGGCGAATGGATCATATCGCCGAAATCGAGGATGCCGCTCACGACTTCCGGCCGCGAAGCGTCCATCACGACATTGTAGGAGTTCATGTCGTTGTGGACGATCTGGGCGCGCAGTTTCGGGATGACCGGTGCCGCATGCTCCTCGAAGGCGTCGATCGCACGTTCGACCATGGCGCGCCGGCCTGCGTCGGTGATATGCGCCATCATCGGCCGCGTCTTGGCGACCTTGCGGATATCCCAGAGCAGGTCGCTGCCGGCGGCCGGATGGAAGAAGCCGCGCAGCGCCCTGCCGAGGCGGGCGAGGAAGATGCCGAGATTGCGATCCTGCGCCGCTGATGCTGGCGAGCGCGAAAGTAACTGGCCGGGCAGATAGGTGACCAGCCGGACGATACGCGGCGCCGCCCCCCCGACGCTGACCGCGAATTGAGCTTCGCCCTGAAGGCTTTTGCGTACCGATGGAACCGGCAAGGTGGGGTCGATCGCCAGGATATGGTCGAGCGCCTTGTTCTGGAAGTCGGTGAAGCCGGGCTCTTCCGCCGGATGGGAGATTTTCAGGACGAACTCGCCCTCGCCGTCGGTCTGGATGTGGAAATTGTGGTCGCGTTCGCCGGGCAACGGACGCGCGGTGCCGGTGAGCCCGTAGTGCTGGCGCAAGATGGCGAGCGCGTCGGCTGTCGAAACGTGCGGCGCGCCCTCGGCGAGCGTGTCGCCGAAAGCATCGGGTACGGCCGCGTTCATGGTTTTGCCTCGGGAGCGACCGGTTCGAGGCCGCACCAGTCGGCGATGAACAGCGCGATGGTCTGGGTGACCTTGCGCACCGAATCCAGATCGACGGCTTCGTCATAGCCATGCGGCATGCGGCAGATCGGGCCGTAGACGATCGCCGGCGTGTCTGCATAAAGGCCGAAGAAACGCGCATCGGTCGTCGCCGAGGTGACGTGTTCCGTCAGCGGCTCGCCCCAGACCGCGACATGGCTGCGGCGCAGCACGGCTTCCATCTCGTCGGCCCCTTCCAGCACATAGCCCTCTGCCATGAAACCGTTATAGGTCATCTTTGGCGGGCGATTGGCCAGGAACGGATCGGCGCGCGCCGCATCGGCGATGCACGCCTCGAGCTCGGCCCTGGCGTCCTCCAGCTTCTGGCCGGGATAGGTGGCGACGCGCATTTCGAAGACACAGCGCGCCGGAACGCTCGATGTCCACTCGCCGCCTTCGATCTTGCCGAGGTTGAAACGGATCGGGTGCGGATGATCGCAAAAATGCGGGTCATCGACCTTGCGCGCGTTCCAGACGGTTTCCAGCTGCTTCAGCGCCTGGATGATGACGAATGCCTTTTCGATGGCATTGGCGCCGGCCGAGAAGGCGCCCGACGCGTGCTGCGGATCGCCATCGACCTCGACCCGGAACCAGATCGGCCCGACCTGCGCGCGCATCAGCCTCGGCTCCAGCGGTTCCGGGATGAAGGCGGCGTCGGCGCGGTAGCCGCGCTGCAGGCAAGCGAGCGCGCCATTGCCGGTGCACTCTTCCTCGACCACCGATTGCAGGAACACGTTAGCCGCCGGCTGATAGCCGAGGCTGCGCAATGCGGTCAGCGCATAGAGACAGGCCGACAGGCCGGCCTTCATGTCGCCGGCGCCGCGGCCATGCATCCAGCCATCTTCGATCTCCGGATCGTAGGGATCCCGCACCCAGCGGTCGAGCGGTCCCGTCGGCACCACGTCGATATGGCCGTTGAGGATCAGCGAGCGGCCGGTGGCGTTTCGCGGCGTGTGGGTGGCAACGACGTTGAAGGCATCGTCATAGGAAACCGCCACGGGTGAAAAACCCGGCAGGTCGCGAATCGCATCGACATCGACACGCCACATGTCGACCGCATAGCCCTCCGCTTCATAGGCAGCCGCCATGAAGGATTGCGCGGCGTGTTCCTCGCCACGCTGGGAGGGAAAGCGCACGAGGTCAGCCAGGAACGCAACCTGTCGCGCGAAGCCGTCGTCGACCGCGCTGAGAATGGCCTCGTCCGCAATGCGCTCAGGCATCATATTTCGCTTTCATCTGGATGGTGTATCATATCTCATATGCCATTTCTGTGAAATGCAAGAGGCACCGGCGCCAAAAAGCTCAGTCCAGAGCTTGCCGTTCGATGCTGCACGTTCTTGAGAGTTGGCATCGGCTGTCGCAAGCCGATACTGCTATCGGACAGACAGGAAGAGGAATGCGTTGATTACAGAAGATACGATGCCTGCCGAAATTACCGATCTCGCCATCGGCTACCGGCGCCTGCCAGCGGGCAAGCTCGCCAATGCGGTGACGTGGATGGAGCTGCGCGCCCCGCAACCCGATCTGGCGCAACCCCTGGCCATGAACCGGATCACGATACCCGACTGCGCGTCGTATCGGGCGATCTTCCTGGAGATCGGCGCGCCCTGGCTGTGGGACCGCGTTTCGGAAATGTCCGACGCCGAGATAGCGGAGCATTTCACCGATCCGCGCCAGCATCTCTACTACGGCCATGATGAAAGCGGCACGCATCTCGGCATGGTCGAATTCTTCGCCGCCGACAGCAACGAGATCGAGATCACCTATTTCGGCCTGTTCCCTTCGTTGACCGGCCGCGGTTTCGGCAAGCGGCTGATGGCGGGGGCGCTCGATCTGGCATGGCGCCTCAATCCAAACCGCATCTGGCTGCACACAAGCAGCTTCGATCATCACAGCGTCATCGGTTTCTACAGCGCTTGCGGATTTGTGCCCTTCGCGACCGGGTTCGAAATCATCGACGATCCCCGGATAAAGGGAACCTTGCCACGCAGCGCCGCACCGCAGATTCCCCTGATCGAAGCAGAGTGGAGTGCTTGCAATCCCAGGGGCGGCAATGGCAAGGGAGCGCCGGCCTCCCCGGCGAACCGACAGGTTGCCCAGACCTAGATGAGAACACCTCCGCAATCCGCCACGCACGCGTCACTGCATCACCGCCGATGGGTCCGCCGCGAGACCATCCTGTCGACGCTGAGCCGGCATATCGATACGCGGATCGTGCTGTTCGCGGCGCCCGCCGGCTTCGGCAAGTCGACGACGATGGCGCAGTGGGCCGCGGAAGTCGCTCGCCATGGCCGGCTGACCGCATGGCTGTCCTGTGAGGTAACCGACAATGACGAGGGCGCCTTCCTGTCGCATCTGGTGGGAGCGCTGCGCCATCTCGTCCAGAGTCCGGCGGAACTCGACCTTGCCTTCCAGTCGAGCCCGATCCCGCAGCTCGATGTCGTGCTCGCCGCGCTGTTGGCGGGCCTCGCGGCGCGCGACGCCAACATCACCTTGTTCTTTGACGACTACCACGCCATCGAGACGCCGGCGGTAAGGCGGTTCATGGAGCGCCTGACCCGGCAGGCGCCCGCCAACGTCGCCTTCGTCATCGGTTCGCGCAGCCTGCCCGACCTGCAGCTGGGCAAGCTCAGGGTGCTTGGCGACGTGTTCGAAATCGGCCGCGACGACCTGCGCTTCGCCTCGTCCGAAGCCGAGGCCTTCTTCAACGAGAAGCTTGGCCTCAGCGTCAGCAGCGGCGCGGTGGAGACCTTGTGCTCCCGAGCGGAGGGATGGGCCGCGGGCCTGCAGCTGGCCTCGCTGTCGCTCAGTGCCGCGCATGCGCCCGAAACCGTCATCGGCAATTTCACCGGCGCCAACCGCAACGTCGCCGATTTCCTGATGGGGGAAGTGTTCCTGGAACTGCCGCCGGCGATCGCGAAGTTCCTGCTCTACAGCTCGATCTTCGAACGCTTCAGCGCAGAGGCCTGCCGGGCGGTGATGCGCGCGGCGGACGCCGAGGCGGCGATCACGGAAATCGAGACACGCAACCTGTTCCTGGTGCCGCTCGACGAAGAGCGACGCTGGTTCCGCTATCATCATCTGTTCCGCGATTTCCTCAGCCGCGAACTGGAACGGCGCGAACCGGAGATGATCGCACCGCTGCATCTGGCGGCTGCCGAATGGTTCGGCGAGCGCAGGATGCTGACCGAGGCCATCGGACACGCGCTGGCTGCCGGCGACCAGGCCCGTGCGGCGGTGTTCGTCGAAAACAACGCGCTCGACCTCATCGCCCAGTGCCAGCTTCTTTATGTCCGCCAGTTGCTGGCACTGCTGCCCAGGACGCTGATCGACCAGCGCATCAGGCTGCAATTGGTCGTGCTGTGGCTGGCGGTGCACAGCAGCCAGCCGGAGATTGCCCAACAGACGCTGAACAATGCGCGCAAGCTGGTCGAAACCGGACCGGTTGACGGCAATGATCCGGGCACGTTGACCGGCACCACAATCGAGGCCGAACTCGTGGTGCTCGATGCCGCCGTGCACAGCACGCTGGAGCAGTTTGAACAGGCGCGCGACACCGCACTCGTGGCCTTGCGCGTCATCGCGCCCGACGCCTGGTTCATGGAAGGCGCGACGGCCAATGTGATCGGCTACAATCTCTATGCGCTGGGCGACCTCGAGGGCGCGCGCACGGCGGTGGACGCGGCGCGCAAGGCGCACGAGCGAAGCGGCAGCCTGCTCGGCGTCACCATCGCCAATTGCTACATGGCCGTCATCGAGCGCTCTGCTGGACGCTTGCCCGCCGCGGAACGGCTGCTGCGCAACGCCATCATCGAGGCCAGGGCGCGGATCGGTGCAAACTCCTATGCCGAAGCCTTGGCCGGAACGCTGCTTGCCGAGCTTGCCTACGAAACCAATTCGTCGGGCGAAGCACTGACGCTGGTCGAGAATCTCGGGCCGCTGATCGAGGGCGCCGCGGTCATCGTCTATCCGCTGGCCAGCGTGCCGACCTATGCCCGCGTGCTGCAACTGACCGGTCGCACCGAAGCTGCCCTGGACATGCTTGACCGCGTCTATCAGCGCGTGCGGGGCACGGTGTACCGCCGCCTGGCATCGATGATCATGCATGACCGCATCCGACTCCTGCTCGACCAGAGCCGCGTCGCCGAGGCGCGCGCCCTGCTGAGCGAGCATCGCCGCGAAAGCGCCGAAACCGCCCCCACTGTCGCCAACGAATTCGAATACTTCGCCGAGGGCAGGCTGCTGACGGCGGAACAATCCTACACGGCGGCCGCGGCGCTTTTCGATGCGCTGCTGAAGCGAACAAAAAGCAGCGGGCGCATGCGCCGCCACATCCTGGCGCTGATCCTGCGCGCCAAGGTGGCCAGCGCCGGCCACGAGCAACGCCAGGCCGACCGCTACCTGCTCGACGCCCTGCGCCTCGCCCAACCCTCCGGCTTCATCCGCTCCTTCGTTGACGAGGGAAGGCCTGTTATCGAAGGGCTGATGCGGCTGCGTGCGGCTCAGGCAAAAACCGATCCGGCACTGTCCGCCTATGCCACGCGCATCATCGATGCCGCGCAGACCATGCCTGTGGCGACGCGCAAGCTGGCCGCGCCAACCGCAGACAAGGAACAGCTCACCCAGCGCGAGGCCGAACTGCTGCGCTGCCTGACCGAAGGCATGTCCAATCGCGATATCGCCTTCGCCCTGTCAGTCAGCGAAACGACGGTGAAATGGCATCTGAAAAACATCTTCGGCAAGCTGTCAGTGACCAATCGGGTCCAGGCGGTGCGCGCCGCACAGGCGGCAGAGAGCCACCCGCCCCCTCCGAAAGGAGGGGCATAGAAGATGGGCGCAGCCCCCCCTTTCGGGTCGGGCGGAGCCGATGCGAGCCTGCTAGCGTCACCTGGTTTTGGAGGGCGCTGCCGATGGCGACGGGTTATGTTTTTCACGAACAGCTGATGTGGCATGACACCGGCTCCAGCGCCGACATGATGCCTCCCGGCCGTTTCGTGGAGCCCGGCCGGCATCTGGAATCCCCCGGCTCAAAACGCCGGTTGAACAATCTCATCCAGGTCAGCGGCCTGTCGCGCCACCTGGTGCCGATCATTCCCGAACCGGTCTCGGTCGAGGACCTGATGCGCGTGCATACGCAGCGCCACGTCGACGATATCCGCATGCTGAGCGAGCGGGGGTCCGGTTTCGCCGGACCGCAGGCGCCGATCGGACTCAACAGTTTCGACATCGCCCTGCTTTCGGCCGGCACCACCTATGCCGCCATGCGCGCCGTGCTGACTGGCCGCGTCGACAACGCCTATGCGCTGGCGCGGCCGCCCGGGCACCATGCAGAACCCGACCAGGCGTTGGGCAACTGCCTTTTCTCCAACATCGGCGTTTCCGTGCGCCGGCTGCAGCACGAAGGCCTGCTTGGCCGCGCCGCGATAGTCGACTGGGACGTGCATCACGGCAACGGCACCGAGACGATCTTCTATTCCGACCCGTCGGTGCTGACCATTTCCGTGCACCAGGACAATCTCTATCCGACCGGCCGCGGCGCGCTGGCCGACAACGGCAAGGACGCCGGCGAAGGCTACAACATCAACATCCCGCTGCCCGCCGGCAGCGGTACCGGCGCCTATGAATCGACCTTCGACCGCGTCGTCGCCCCTGCACTGCGCGCCTTCAAGCCCGATCTCGTCATCGTCGCTTCCGGCTTCGATGCGTCGGGCTTCGATCCGCTCGGCCGCATGATGCTGAACAGCGAGTGCTTCCGGCGCCTCGCCGCACGCATGGTGGCGCTGGCCGCCGAGACGTCGCAGGGACGCCTGATGATGACCCATGAAGGCGGCTATTCGGAAGGCTATGTGCCGTTCTGCGGCCATGCCGTCATCGAGACGCTGGCCAATCATCGCACCGAAGTCGTCGACCCGCTGTCGGACCATATCGACGAATGGGCCGGGCAGGATCTGCAGCCGCATCAGGCCGATGTGATCGACGCCGCCGAAGCCCTGCTCGCCGGCCTGCGCCAACGCCTCGCCAGCGCGGCCTGACGCGATGGATTTTGTCGTCACCACGCTCCTCAACGCGCTGACGCTGATCAGCATCCTGATGCTGGTCGGGCTCGGGCTGGCGATCAGCTTCGGCCTGATGAACGTGACCAACCTGGCGCATGGCGAGTTCGTCACCGTCGGCGCCTTCGCCGTCTATTTCGTCCAGAGCGTGGGCGGCTCGTTCTGGCTGGGGCTCGCCGCGGCGCCCATCGCCGGCGCCGCAGTCGGTTGCGTCCTGGAATTCGCCATCATCCGCCATCTCTATTCGCGGCCGGTCTCGACCGTTCTCGCCACCTGGGGCGTCAGCCTGATCCTGCAGCAAGGGCTGGAACTGACCTTCGGTCTCGGCGCCAAGCCGGTGACGCCGCCGATCGAAGGCACGCTCGACCTCTTCTTCACCGTCTATCCGGCCTACCGGCTGATCCTGATCGCCATCGCCACGCTGACCCTGCTCGGCGTCGTCCTGCTGATCAGCCGGACATCGTTCGGGCTCGATATCCGCACCGTCATCCAGAACCGCGAGATGGCCGAGGGCGTCGGCATCAACACGCGGCGCACCTATGCCATTGCCTTTACCTTCGGCGCGGCCATCGCCGGGCTCGCCGGCGGGCTGGTCGCGCCGCTGGCGATCGTGCTGCCGCAGATGGGGGTAAACTATCTCGCCAACGCCTTCTTCGTCGTCATCGTCGGCGGTGTCGGCTCGATCGGCGGCCTCGTCGCCGGCAGCGTCTTCGTCGGTGGGCTGACCAGCGTCCTCAACTACCAGATATCGCCATCGCTGGCGCAAGCGATCGTGCTGCTCGCGGCCATCGTCGCCGTGCGGCTGCGGCCCAACGGCCTGTTCAACGGGGCAGCGCGATGATCGCCCGGGACCGCAACTGGCTGCTGATCTTCGCCGTCTGCGCAACACTCGCCATCCTCTATCCGTTCATCGCCGACGGTTATCAGCTGACGGTGATCCGCGACGCGCTGATCTTCGGCCTGTTCGCGGCGAGCCTCGACTTCTTCTGGGGCCGCACCGGCATTCTCTGCTTCGGCCACGCCGCCTTCTTCGGCATCGGCGGCTACATCATGGCGCTGGTCACGCTCAACGATGCCATCCCCTTCGCCAGCCTGCTCGGTATCATGGGCGCGGTGACTGGTGCTGCCTTCGTCGCCGCCATCATCGGCTACTTCCTGTTCTTCGGCGGCATCCGCGGCAGCTATTTCACCATCGTCACGCTGGCCATGGGCGTCATATGCCAGCAGGCGGCGGTGTCATGGAGCTCGGTCACCGGCGGCGACAGCGGTCTGATCGGCATCCCGCCGATCGAATTCGATCTTGGCGGGCTGCATGTCGATCTCAGCCAGGACCTGCCCTCCTACATCTTCGTCGCGGCCATCGTCGCCGTGGTCGTGCTGGCTCTGTGGTCGATCAGCCGTGGCCGCTGGGGCACGGTGCTGATCGCGATCCAGGACAATGAGGTCCGGGCCGCCGCTCTCGGTCACAACGCACCCTTGCGATTGCTCGTCACCTTCGTCCTCTCGGCAGCCATCGCCGGGCTCGCCGGCGCGCTTTATGTCTGCATGGCGGGGCTGGTGGCGCCCGACCTTTCCGGGCTGCTGTTGTCCACGGAGGTCATCGTCTGGGTGGCGGTCGGCGGGCGCGGTACTCTGCTTGGTCCCGTTCTCGGCGCGATTTTCATTCAGCGTGCGCAGCAGACGATCAGCAGCTTCAATCCAAGCCTGTGGCCACTCCTGCTCGGCTGCGTCTTCGTCGTCATAGTCTTTGTCTTGCCCGATGGCATCCTGTCGATCTACGCGCGGCTGAAGGCCCTGCTCAACGGCCGGAGGCGCGCGTCATGAGCGACGTCCTGCTCCAGGCCGAGAATGTCGGCATCCGCTTTGGCGGGCTGCAGGCGCTCGAAGCGTTGAACCTCACGGTGCGTGACAAGGAACTTTGCTGCATCATCGGGCCGAACGGCGCCGGCAAGAGCACGTTCCTCAACGTGTTGACCGGCACGCTTCGCCCAACCAGCGGCAGCGTGCGGTTTCTCGGCCACGACATTGCCGGACTGCCGCTGCACCGCATCGCCCGGCTCGGCATCGCGCGAAAATTCCAGATCCCGTCGGTCTTTCCCAGCCTCTCGGTGGAGGACAATCTGAAGGTCGCACGGTGGGGTGTCCCCTCACCGGTGCGCCCGGTCGATGAACTGCTGGATCTGGTCGCGCTCACAAATCGCGCCGCCACGCTGGCCGGTGAACTCGCGCATGGCCAGAAGCAATGGCTGGAGATCGGCATGGCGCTGGCGATCGAGCCAAGGCTGCTGCTGCTCGACGAACCGACCGCCGGCATGACACCGCAGGAAACGCTGGCGACCGCCGAGATGCTGCTGCGGCTGAAGGGCGAGTTCTCGATCGTCGCGGTCGAGCACGACATCCGCTTCGTGCGGGCCCTGAACTGCGAAACGCTGGTGCTGCATCAGGGGCGCCGCCTGCGCAGCGGTCCTTTCCATGACATCGAGACCGACGAAATGGTCCGCGACGTCTATCTGGGGAGGCGCTGACCATGCTGCGGACACTTGCCGTCTCGGCCGGCTACGGCCTGCTCCCGGTGCTGAACGGCATCGACCTCGGCGTCGCACCGGGCGAAGTCGTCGGCCTGCTCGGCCGCAACGGCGCCGGCAAGACGACGCTGCTGCGCGTCATCGCCGGCGCCCTGCGGGCAAGCGGCGGCGCGGTGGTTCTCGGCGACCAGGACCTTACCAATGCTCCCGCCTTCCGCCGGGCACGGGCCGGCATCGCGCATGTGCCGCAAGGGCGCGGCATCTTCAACCAGCTGACCGTGCGGCAGAACCTCGAAGTTGGCACCCGTGCCGCGAGGGACCGTGGCGACGGCGGCATTCCTGACGACATCTTCGGCTATTTT
Organism: Mesorhizobium sp. Mes31; assembly: GCF_024519675.1. Lineage (NCBI taxonomy): Bacteria > Pseudomonadati > Pseudomonadota > Alphaproteobacteria > Hyphomicrobiales > Phyllobacteriaceae > Mesorhizobium > Mesorhizobium sp. Mes31. The sequence continues at coordinate 209,649 of NZ_JALJRL010000003.1, forward strand.
CCGATCCTGCGCGAACGCGAAGCCCAGGTCGCCGGCACGCTCTCGGGCGGCCAGCAGCAGATGCTGGCGATCGGCCGCGCGCTGTGCGGCCTGCCGTCGGCGCTGCTGCTCGACGAGCCCTCGGAAGGCATCCAGCCGAACATCGTGCAGTCGATCGCCGAATTGGTGCCGCGCATCGCCCGCGAGCGCGGCATCGCGATCGTTCTGGTCGAACAGAATCTCGATCTCGTTCTCAAGGCGGCCGACCGCTGCCTGGTGATGGAGAAGGGCAGGATCGTGCACGAAGGCGCGCCGGAGGCGTTCGCCGACGAGACCCTGCTCAAGGATTTGTTGGCTTTATAGGGCGCGCCTGGAGCGCGCCCGGGACTTGTCGGCTTTGTAAGGCGTGCATGGGGCGCGCCTGGGACTGGAAGGGAACACAACAATGATAAGCAGAAGAACTATCCTGAAATCCGGCGGCGCGGCCGCGGCCTTCGCCATGGTCGGCGCGCCCTCGATCCTGCGCGCCGCCGACACCGTCAAGGTCGGCCTGTCGATCCCGATCACCGGGCTGCAGGCGATCCTCGGCGAGACGCTGCTCAATTGCTACCAGCTGGCCGCCGCCGAGCTCAACGCCGCCAACGGCATTGGCGGGCGCCAGGTCGAGTTGTTCATCGAGGACAACCAGACCACGACCAAGGGCGCAATCGACAAGGCGCGCAAGCTCCTCAACGAGGACAAGGTCGACGTGATCATGGGCACTATCATTTCGCCGGAGCGCAGCGCGACGCTGTCGGTGACCTCGAAGGCCAAGAAGCTGTTCTTCTACCCGACCAATTTCGAGGGCGGCGAATGCAACCGCTACTTCGTCGCCACCGGCCCGATCCCGATGCAGCAGGTCGACCCGATGATGCCGTGGGTGGCCGAAAACCTCGGCAAGACGATCTACGTCATGGCTTCGGACTATGCCTGGCCGCAGAAGATGACCGAGGCGATCACGGCGGCCTATGAGAAGGCCGGCGGCAAGATCATCGGCGCCGACTATTACCCCTTCGGCACCACGGATTTCGGCCCCGCCTTCCAGAAGATCAAGTCGCTGAAGCCCGATGTCGTCTGGTCGATGGTGGTCGGCAACGACGCCGTCACCCAGCTCAAGCAATATCGCTCCTTCGACATCAAGCAGCCGCTGATCGCGCCGCTCGACGAGGTCTTCAACAAGGACGCGCTGCCGCCCGGCGTGGCGGCCGGCACCTACGCGCCGCAGCCCTACTGGATGGCGCTCGACAATCCGGTCAACAAGAAGTTCATCTCGAGCTTCCGCGAAAAGTTCGGCCAGGAGAAGATGGTCAACGGCATCGGCGAAGCCGGCTACAACGGCCTGCATCTCTACGCGCTGGCCGCAGGGAAGGCCGGATCGCTGAAGGACGACGATGTGCTGGCCGCATTGCCGACGATCGAGTTCGACGCGCCGCAAGGCAAGATCCGCGTCGACGCGACCAACAACCACACGCTCTGCCACTCCTATGTCGGCAAGGCCGCGGCCGACGGCATCGGCTACGAGATCGTCAAGGATTTCGGGACGATTGCGCCGGTAACGCCCTACTGCAAGGTGTAGTGCATTTCGGCTGCGCCTCCAGGCAATCCTGACGGCGGCGTTGCCGCTGCCGTCAGGGCGTCTGCGGCGCCGGCAGCCGCTCGCGCAGTTCGTCGACGAACACCCTGGTGTTTTCGGAATAGTCGATGGGCACGACGACGAGATGCACGCCGCCGCCGGCGAAGGCCTGCTCCAGCGCCGGCCGCAATTCGGCAATCGTGTCAACCCTGGTCCCCTTGGCGCCATAGGCCTCGGCGTATTTGACGAAATCGGGATTGCCGAAGGTCATGCCGAAATCCGGAAAATCATCGACCGCCTGCTTCCAGCGGATCATGCCGTATGCATGGTCTTCCAACAGCATGACGACGAGGTTGAGCTTGAGCCTGACGGCGGTCTCCAGTTCCTGGCTGTTCATCATGAAGCCGCCATCGCCGCAGATGGCCATGACACGGCGCTGGGGATAGAGCAGTGCCGCCATCATCGCCGACGGCAAGCCCGCGCCCATGGTGGCGAGCGCGTTGTCGAGCAGCAGCGTGTTTGCCATGCGCGTGCGGTAGTTGCGCGCAAACCAGATCTTGTACATGCCGTTGTCGAGGGCGAGGATCCCGTCTGCCGGCATCACCGCACGCACATCGTGCACGATGCGTTGTGGCGTGAAACGGTCTTCGGTGGCGCGCGCGGCGATCCGGCTCAAAATGCCTTCCCGCAGCGGCAGCAGGGCCTGCGCATTGGGGATCTTGCCCTCGATACGGTCCGCCAGCAGCGCCAGCGAGGGGCCGAGGTCGCCGACGATCTCGGCCTGCGGGAAATAGACCTGCTCGACATCGGCGGAGTGATAGCCGACATGGATGACCGTCGGCCCCTTGGCGCCCATGATGAAAGGCGGCTTCTCGACCGTGTCGTGGCCGATGGTGATGATCAGATCGGCCTGCTCGATGGCCTCGTGTACATAGTCGCGTTCCGAAAGTGCCGCCGTTCCCATGTAGAGCTCGGTTCCGCCCGGCACGGTGCCCTTGCCCATCTGCGTGGTGAAGTAGGGAATTTGCGTGCGCAGGACGAACTGGGCGACATCGGGGGTGACGCGTGGCCGCGACGCCGCCGCGCCGAACATCAGCAGCGGACGCCTGGCTTCCATGATCATGCGGGCGGCACGATCGAGCGCGGTCGCGCTGGCCAGGGGCAACTCGACCGGATGCGTCGGCACAAGCGCGACCGGCTCACACTCCGCCGCGGCAATGTCTTCCGGCAATTCCAGATGCACGGGGCCGGGGCGCTCCTCCTGGGCGACGCGAAAGGCTTCGCGCACCAGTGACGGGATCATCTTCGGCGAGACGATCTGGCGCGACAGCTTGGTCAGCGGCTTCATCGCCGCGACGATGTCGACGATCTGGAAGCGCGCCTGCCGCGATGACAGGATGCCCTTCTGGCCAGTGATCATGATCATCGGCATCGCGCCGAGCAGCGCATAGGCCGAGCCGGTTGTCAGATTGAGCGCGCCGGGGCCAAGCGTGGTGATGCAGACACCTGCCTTGCCGGTGAGCCTGCCATAGGTGGCGGCCATGAATGCGGCCGCCTGCTCGTGGCGGGTCAGGATCAGCTGGATCGACGAGCGCCGGATCGATTCGACGATGTCGAGATTTTCCTCGCCCGGAATGCCGAAGATCCGCTCGACCCCTTCATTCTCGAGGGCCGCAACGAACAGATTCGAACCTTTGGTCATGAACCAACTCTCCTGCAATGCCTACATCCCGCCAGCCACCTTCATATGGCACCGGAACGCGACGCCTCAAAGAGGCTACGGATCGTAGCAACAACCATTGCCCATCTTCGGATCTAGCACTGGCTCCGCGATCCGAGACCATTATGTTCCGGACGCTGAATGGACCGAACAGGGCGGTCTCAGCCGCAATGCCAACAAACCATTCTTGCGGGCAATATCGCCCTTGAAGGCGCGGCTCTGCCTTCCTAACTGTCCGGTGCGGGCCGGGCCCCTCTGACGATCGCTTCTGTGATTGTGATGTCGGACCGCTTTAACGGGCCCGTTTCCATCCTTTTCGGTCAAGCGGGCTCATTCCTCTCGGTTTGGAGCCCCGCATGACATCTTCTCTCCTTGGCCTGGTTTGCCCTTCCTGCCGCGTTGCGCTCACAATGAGCGAACGCCAGGGTATCGAGATCGACTACTGTCCGCAGTGCCGCGGCGTCTGGCTTGATCGGGGCGAACTCGACAAGATCATCGAGCGTTCCGGCAGGGATGCCGCGCCGCAGCCACAGCCGACAGCGTTTTCCCAGCCACAACACGGCCACGGCCGCGATGACGACTATTCCCGCTCGCAGGGCCACCGCTATCCGAAGCGGAAGAAATCATTCTTCGAAGAATTGTTCGATTGACCGCTTGGCGCCCCGGTACCCGGGTCCGGCGTTCGCTGAAAATTTCCGAAATCACATCCACAAAGGCCTATCTCCGATGATGTCTCGCACAAGCCGATTTGCAACCCTCTTTGCAGGACTGTTCCTTGCATTCTCCATGGTCGCGATCGATCATGCCGAGGCTCGGCGCGGCGGCAGTTTCGGCAGTCGTGGCACGCGCACGTTCCAATCGGCGCCGCCGACCAGAACCGCACCGGCGCCGACCGCTCCGCTCGAACGTTCGATGACGCCCAACACCGGTGTGAACACGCAGGCCCGGCAGCCGCAGGCCGGCCTGCAGAGGCCCGGCTTCATGAGCGGCTTTGGCGGAACGATGATGCGCGGCCTGCTGCTCGGCGGCCTGATCGGCCTGCTCGTGGGCCAAGGCTTCGGTGGCCTGGCCGGCATGTTCGGTTTCCTGCTCCAGGCCCTGCTCATCGGTGGCGCGATCATGCTGGTTATCCGCTTCTTTCGGTCGCAATCCGCTCGTGGCCCTGCCCCAGCGCTCGCCGGTGCAGGCAATGGCCAAGCGTCGCGATTTGAGAACCGCGCAACGGCACAGCAGCAAACGGACACTGCACGCGCCTTCACAATTCCCGGCTTTGGCGGCGGTTCGGGCGCCGGCTCTCCGGCCACCGGTTCCGAGGACATCACGCTGGCCCAGACCGACCTCGACGCATTCCAGCAGTTGTTGACCGATCTCCAGGAAGCATTCGGGCGCGAAGACCATGCCGCTCTGCGTCGGGCGACGACCCCCGAGATGGTGTCCTATCTGTCCGAAGAACTGGCCGACAATGCCCAGAAAGGTCTCAGGAACGAGGTCTCTGACATCACCTTGCTGCAGGCCGACATCGCGGAAAGCTGGCGCGAGGAGGACCGCGACTACGCCACGGCCGCATTGCGCTACGAGTCTCGTCACGTGACGCGCGAACGCGCCAGCGGCAAGATCGTCGAGGGCGACGAGGACCATCCCACAGAGACGACCGAGTTGTGGACATTCACACGTGAGAATGGCTCGAACTGGAAGCTCTCGGCAATACAACAGGCATGAGCCCTGGTTGATGGCAGGAGGTTCAACGCACGATCTTGACGCACATCGGCGTGCCGATCTCGATGGCGCGGCCGGTGTCGGTCAGCATGCCGCTGTCGGCATCGCGGGCAAAGATCGAGATGCGGTCGGCATTCTGGTTGGCCGAGAACAGATGGCCGCCGGACGGCGTCAGCGCCAGGTTGCGCGGCGTCGCGCCGCCGCAAGGAACATAACCGACGAGGCTCAACGCGCCGGTCTGCTGGTCGACCGCCATGATGACGACGCTGTCGTGGCCACGGTTGGAGCCATAGACGAAACGGCCGTCGGGCGAGATCTGGATGTCGGCACAATGATTGCTGTCGCGCGCCTCGGTCGGCACGGCCGGCCTGGCGTCGATCATCGACAGCTTACCGGTGGCCTCGTCGAGCGCCATCGACACGATGGTCGAATCCAGCTCGTTCATGACGAAGACGAAGCGCCCGCGGGGATGCAGTGCGAGATGGCGCGGACCGGCGCCCGGCGGCAAAGCGGATTCGGCTGACTTGCTCAGGCTGCCATCACGCTCGATGCGGTAGGACACCAAGCGGTCGATGCCGAGGTCGGCGACAATAGCCGTTCCGCCAGCGATGGTTTCGGTGACGCTGTGGGCATGCGATCGTTCCTGCCGCGCCGCATTCGGGCCGGTGCCCTTATGCGAAACGCTGGCCAGCGGTGCCGACAAGGCACCGTTCTTTTCGAAGCCATAGACCGCCACGGCGCGATCCGGACCACCCTCGCCCATGCCGTAGTTCGCGACCAGCAGTTTCGTCCCGTCTTGGGTGATGGTGTTGTGGGCGGTGATGCTGCCCAGCGAGGGCTGCTTGTTCAGATAGCTGAGCGTCCCCGAGGCGCGATCGAAGCTGTAGGCGGACACGGTGCCCTCGCGCCAGGTGAAGACCTCCGAATTGGCGTATAGGCGCGAGCCATCCGGCGTCACCGACAGGAATGTCGGATTGTCGATGTCATTGGTCTCGGCCAGTTTCGATGTTCCCAGAGTTTCCTCGTCGAAGCTGTAGACGCTGAGACCGACGCCGCGCGCGCCCTGAAAATAGGGCGCCTCCCGGTTCAGGCTGCCGACAAAGACCAGACAATCCGCGCGCATGATTTCCTCCCCTGCCCGCCAGCGCTTGGGTGCGCGGGAGCAGCCAAAATTTCGCCTGTTCATGCTTGCAACGCAACCCCATATGTGAAAATACTATTTACAAAAGAAGATTGACGGGAGGAGATGTCGTGCAATCAGGCGCTTTGACGCGTGGTCATATGGTTTGCCGGACCCCAGCACGAGACCATCGGAGCCAGCCATGACCGATTTCGCGCCTACCGTCGGCGTCGCCTCGACGTACCCGAGAAATATGCCCGAGGACCACGCCGCCCTGCCGGTCTGGAACGCCGAGAACTGGTTCTATGAAGACTGGCCGGTCGGCCAGAAGATCCGCTCGTTGCGCCGCACCATGGCCGAAGGCGACAGTCACCTTTTCAACACGCTGGTGCTCGACATCCACCCTTACGTGCAGGACCAGATGTTTGCCGAGACCGAGGGCATTTTCGGCAAGCGGCTGGTGGCCGGCGCCTTTGTCTTCTCGGCCGGCCTGGGGCTGGTCGCCACCAATTGCGTCAATGCCTTTTCCTATGGCTACGACAGACTGCGTTTCATAAAGCCCGTCTTCATTGGTGACACGATCTATTCGATCCGCTCCAATCTCGACAAGAAGCCCCGCTACAAGGAAATGGGGCTGATCCGCGCCAGCTATGAAGTGTTCAAGGGCGAAGGCGAACTGGTTCTCTATTGCGAGCATCTGCAGACGGTGAAGTACCGCAACCCGGCCGATTTCGTCGGCAAGACGGAGAAATAGAGATGCCGGCAGCAGCCGAATTGCCGCTTGCCGGTCTCGTCGTCGTCGACATGAGCCAGTTCCTGTCCGGGCCCTACTGCTCGCTCAGGCTGCTCGATCTCGGCGCGCGCGTCATCAAGATCGAGCGTCCGGATGGCGGCGACCTGTCACGCCGGCTCTATCTCAGCGACACCGAGATCGGCGGCGATTCCACCATCTTCCATGCCATCAACCGGGCCAAGGAAAGCCTCGCCATCGATCTCAAGAACGAGGCCGACCTCAAGGCGCTGCGCGGCCTTCTGGCCAAGGCCGACGTGCTGATCCAGAATTTCCGGCCGGGCGTCATCGAGCGGCTTGGCCTCGACCATGAGGCTGTCCGCAAGATCAACCCGCGGCTGGTCTATGCCTCGATCAGCGGCTATGGCGAAGAAGGTCCATGGGTCAAGCGTCCGGGCCAGGATCTCCTGGCGCAGTCGCGCTCCGGCGTGATGTGGCTGAACGGCGACGAGGACCAGGGACCGGTGCCGTTCGGGCTTGCCATCGGCGACATGCTGGCGGGTGCGGCCTGCGCGCAAGGCATCCTGGCGGCGCTGGTGCGGCGCGGCATCACCGGTCAGGGCAGTCATATCGAAACCAGCCTGCTGGAAGCGCTGGTCGATTTCCAGTTCGAGGTGCTGACCACGCATCTCAATGACGGCCGGCGCTTGCCCAGGCGCTCCAACTTCCGCAGCGCGCACGCCTATCTGTCGGCGCCCTATGGCGTGTATCCGGCCAAGGACGGTTATCTGGCCATCGCCATGACGCCGATCCCCAAGCTGGCTGATCTTCTGTCGCTCGAGGAGTTGGCGCCCTATCGCGACAGACCGGCATCGTGGTTTACCGCGCGTGACGACATCAAGGCGATCATCGCGCAGCGGATCGCCACCAAGACCATCGACGAATGGCTGGCCATTCTGGAGCCGGCCGATATCTGGTGCGCCAAGGTGCTGACCTGGCCTGAGATGCTGGCAAGCGAGGGCTTCCAGTCACTCGACATGCTGCAGACGGTCACGCGCGAGGACGACGTCTCGATCCTCACCACCAGTTCGCCGCTCAGGGTCGATGGTGTCAGAGCCAAGGTCGATCGGGCAGCTCCACGCATCGGCGAGCACAGCGCGGCGATCCGCAAGGAGTTCGGCCTGTGAGCCTGAACACCCTCAAGGGCATGACCTGGAGCCATCCGCGTGGCTACGATCCGATGGTCGCCTGCTCGTCCCTGTGGCGGCAACGAACGGGTGTCTCGATCAAGTGGGACAAGCGCTCGCTGCAGGATTTCGAGTCCTTCCCTGTCGAGGAACTGGCACGGGCCTACGATCTCATCGTCATCGACCATCCGCATGTCGGCCAGATCACGGCGGAGCGTTGCCTTGAACCCCTCGACGTCGCCGGCCGCGAGACGGAGCGCGCCGCACTTGCGACGGGCAGCGTCGGCCAGTCTTATCCGAGCTACAACTGGCAGGGGCGGCAGTGGGCGTTTCCGATCGATGCTGCCAGCCAAGTCCAGGCTTGGCGGCCGGATGCGCTAGAGGCACCGCCACCGCGCTGGAGCGACGTGCTCGATCTCACCCGGCAAGGCCGCGTGCTGTTGCCCTTGCGGCCGCCGCATGTGCTGATGACGTTCTACACGCTGGCCGGCAATCTCGGTCATCCCTGCGCGACCGATCCGTCCCGCGATCTCATCGACATCGAGACGGGCAGCGAAGTCTTCGAGACGATGCGCGAGATCGCGGCGCTGGTCGACCCGGCCTGTTTCGAGATGGACCCGATCGCCGTTTCGGAGCGCATGGTAGAGTCCGGCTCCCGGTTCGTCTGCGCACCGTTGATCTACGGCTACGTCTCCTATGCGGTGACGGGATTTCGCGCGATCCGGTTGGCCTTCGCCGACATCCCGGTCATCGGTGCGAGCGGCCCCGTCGGTTCGGCGCTCGGTGGCACAGGCATCGCCGTGTCGGCCTTTTCGAAGGCGAAAGAGGCCGCGATCGACTTCGCCTATTGGGTCGCCAGTGGCGATGTCCAGCACAGCGCCTATGCCGCCGCCGGCGGTCAGCCCGGTCATGCGGACGCCTGGGAAGACCAGACGGTCAATGCCGCGACCGGCAATTTCTACAGCGATACGCGCGCGACGCTGGAGGGCGCATGGGTGCGGCCGCGCCATGATGGCTACATGGCGTTCCAGCAGGCGGCATCCGACCGCATCCTTTCCGGCATGACCTCCGGGCACAAGGCCGCCCAGGTCGTTGCCGATCTCAATCGCCTGTTCCGGGAGAGCTCCCCGGCGCAGGTGTCCGGCGCTGCCGGTGGAGGAGCCTGAACGAAACCGAACGGAGGAGAACGAGAATGACAGCAATGATCCGCGGCCTGCTGGCCGCAACGGCGCTTGCCTCGCTTGCAACGACCGCCTTTGCCGAGGACGTGCAAGGCGTCATCGGCGGGCTGCCGACCGAACTCAAGGCGCAATATGACGGCGCGCCGCAGAAAGTGCTGCCCTCGGCCTGGGACAATTTCACCCCACCGCCGAAGCCGTGGAAATGGTGCCACTCGGAATCCTACCAGGGCAATCCGTGGCGGGTCACGGTGACCAAGGAGCTGAAGCGGCTGGTCGACGGGCTGATCGCCGACGGCACGGTGTCCAGCTTCGAGGTGTCGGATTCCAACAATGACGCCAGCCAGCAGATCAATCAGATCCGCGCCTTCATCGACAAGAAATGCTCGATCATCACCTCGATCCCCGGTTCGGCGACGGCGCTTGACGATGCCATCGATGCCGCGGCCAAGGCCGGCATCCCGTTCATCACCGCGGCCGGTTCGGTGACCAGCCCGAACGCGATCAATGTCGATTCCAACTATGCGCGCTGGGGCTATGACATGATGACGGCGATCGGCAAGGCACAGCCCGACGGCGCCAGCATCCTGCTGGTCGAAGGCATTGCCGGCCACCCGATCGTGGTCCAGGAGCGCCAGGGCGCGGACAAGGCGCTGGCGGAAAATCCGAAGCTGAAGATCTCGCGCAACGTCAACGGCAACTGGACGGCCAACGTCACCAAGACGGTGGTGCTGCAGGCGATCGCCACCAACCCGGCACCGATCGACGCGGTGTGGACGACCGGCAGCGAAAGCCGTGTCGTCGCCGAAGCCTTCGCCGAAGCTGGCCGGCCGGCGCCATTGATCACCGGCTCGATCACCGGTGATGCGCTGGGCTACTGGAAGGCCAACCCCGACAAGTACCGCTTCGAAGGCCATGCGGTGCTGCCGCACTGGACCGCCGAGACGCTGTTCCGTGTCGGCGAGCGCATGCTCGACGGCCAGAAGCCGAAACTGAACACGCTGCTGATCCCGATCCCGCCGGTCCACAGCGCCGATCTCGGTCAATGGTACAAGGACTGCATGACGACGGATGCCGTCTCGATCTTCCCGATTCCGCCCAAGGACCCGATGCCGGAGGAATGGCTCGACGCCTATTTCTCCAACCCGGCGCCGACCAAGGGCTGGGATTATTCGAAGGTGCCCGATGCCTGTGCAAAGTGACACCTGTGCAAAGTGACGCCGGCGCCAAATAGGGTCTCGGCAAGCCGGCTCCTTTCGGGGAGCCGGCCAGCTAGCATCGAAACACGACATGCTTGAAATCAGAAACATATCCAAACGCTACGGCGAAACGATCGCGCTCGCGGACGCTTCGATCGCGTTCCGGGCGGGGACCATCCATACCATTCTGGGTGAGAACGGTTCAGGCAAGAGCACGATGGTCAAGCTTCTGTCCGGCATCGTCCAGCCGGACAGTGGCGCGATCCTTTTGCAAGGCAAGCCGTTCTCAGGCGCCGGCCCCTCGGCCTTCCAGGCGCAAGGTTTCGCCACGGTGTTCCAGGAGGTGTTGGTCGCACCGGACCGCAGCGTGACAGACAACATCCTGCTCGGCCTCGACGGGATGATCCGACGCACTGTCCCCCGCAACGAGCGCCGCGACCGGGCGGCGGCCGCGCTGAAGCGCTTCGCCGTCAGCGACGTTCCGCTCGATACGCGCGCCGGCCTGTTGCCGCTTGCCGCGCAGCAACTGGTCGTCCTCGCCCGCGCGATCGTGCGCAATCCAAAAATCCTGATCCTCGACGAGGTCACCGCCGCGCTCGACTTCGCCGATCGCGAGTCTGTCTTCTCGTTGATGCGCGCTTTTGCTGGCGACGGCTGCCTCATCCTGTTCATCACCCATCGCATGGACGAGGTGATGTCACTTTCGGATCGCATCTCGATCCTGCGCGGCGGCCGCGTCGTGCGCACCGAAGAACGGGGCGCCTCGACACCGGCGGAACTCCTCAAGGCCATGGCGCCACGCACGGCGGCGGAGCTGGCGCATGGCTCCTGATTTTCGCGGCCTCACCGTTCGTGACCTTGTCATTGCGCCGGGCGCCAGCCCGATCACGCAAGCGATCGCTCCCGGCGAGATCGTAGGCCTTGCCGGGCTCGACGGCCACGGCCAGGAGCTGTTCCTCAAGATGCTCGCCGGCCTCGTGCCACCACTTGGCGGCTCGATTGAAATCGGCATGCCCGGCGCACCCCGCAAGATCACCGGGTTCCGCAAAGCCGTCTCCAGCGGCATCGCCTATCTGCCGCGCGACCGGCGGGCGAACGGCATTTTCCCGACACAGTCGGTGCTCGACAATTTCGCTGTCTCGACACTGTCGCGCGATACACGCCTCGGCCTGATCAGCCCGGCGGCGCGCAAGGCGCGCTACGACATCTATCGCGAGAAACTGTCGATCGTCGCGCCCCGGCCCGATGCGCCGATCACCACCCTGTCGGGCGGCAACCAGCAGAAGGTTCTGCTGGCACGGGCGCTGGCGCTGGAACCCGCGATCCTGCTGCTCAACGACCCGACACGCGGCGTCGATGTGGCGACGCGGCATGTCCTCTACGACGTCTTTCGCGGATTGGCCACCGACGGCATGGGGCTCGTCATCCTGTCCAGCGAGATCGAGGAGATTCTTCTCCTGTGCCATCGCGTGCTGGTGTTCCGGGAGAATGAAGTCGCGGCCGAAATCGCCGGTGAGCGGCTCACCACCGACAGCGTAATCGCTGCCATGTTCGGACGGGCGGCATGACCCCAGTTAATCGCCTCCTGTCTCTTGGACGAAGCGTCGGTTTCGCCGTCGTGCTGCTGGTCATCCTGCTTGCGGTCAATCTCATCCTCAGTCCGGCGCGGTTTCAGCCAGGATCCTGGGGCGCCCTGCTCGGGCTGGCCGCGCCCTTGATTGGTGCGGCCATCGCTTCGACACCGGTGATCCTCGCCGGCCGTGGCGGCATCGATATTTCGGTCGGCCCGCTGATGGGCTTTGTCAACGCTTTTGCGATCCAGGTGCTGTTCCTCGGCGCCGGCATCTCGTCGCCCCTGGTGCTCGTTCCGGCAGCGCTGCTCGTTGGCGCGCTGGTGGGCGCGGCGAACGGCTTCCTGGCGACGGTCGTTCGCATCCAGCCGATCGTTGCTACGCTCGGCACCTATCTGATCCTCACCGGCGTGACGCTGACGATCCTGCCGGCACCGATCGGCCCCGCGCCTGCCTGGCTCAAGGCGCTGTCCGGCCCGCTTTCGATGCTGCCGCTGGCGGCGATGTTCCTTGCCTGGTGGCTGGTTCGGCGCACTCCATACTACGACCAGCTGATGGCGGTCGGCAGCGACGACCGCGCCGCCTACACTGCCGGTGTCGATGTCACGCGCGTGCGCTTCATCGCCTATGTCATGACCGGACTTCTTGGCGGATGCGCCGGGCTGATGCTGACGGCGCTGATCGGCTCCGCGGATCCCAATATCGGGCCGACCTACACGCTGATCGCCATCGCCGCCGTCGCTCTCGGCGGCGTCAGCCTGGCCGGCGGCCGCGGCGGTGTCGCGGGGGCTGCGATCGGCGCCATCGACATCTTTCTCCTGCAAAGCGTGCTGACGACGTTCAACGTTTCGACCTTCGTGCTGCAGATCGCCTATGGCGCCATACTGGTGCTGGCGGTGATGCTGACCGCGCTGCAGGAACGTGTTGCCATGAGGGGACGCTGACATGGCCACTGGGCGAAACCTGTTCGCGACAACCAATGCCCGCGTCGTCGGTGCGTTTTGCGTCGCCGCCGTTCTGCATCTCGCCGGCACAGTCCTCATCCCCGGCTACTCCTCGCCATTCGCGGTGCGCGCGATGCTGGTGCTCGCCTCGCTGCTGGCGGTCGCCTCGATCGGGCAGACGCTGGTCGTCATCATGGGTGGCATCGACCTGTCCATCCCCTTCGTCATCGGTTTCGCCAATGTCGTGGCGGCACAGCTTTACGGCGACGGCTGGAACTTTTTTCTCGTCTGCGGCCTCGTCGCGGTGCTGGCACTCGTCATCGGCGGCCTGAACGGGCTGATCTCGCGCAGCCTCGACATCCAGCCGCTCATCGTCACGCTGGGCATCGGCATGGTCGTGCAAGGGCTGGTGCTGTTGTGGACAGCCGGTTTCCCGTCAGGCTCGGCACCGCAAGCGGTTTCCAGCTTCGTGTCGATCGGCGGATCGGCCGGGCCGCTGCCGGTTCCATGGCTGGTGCCGAGCCTGGTCGTGCTGGCGGCACTCGTCGTCCTGGTGCTGGAGCGGACGCCCTATGGGCGTCGGCTCTATGCGCTGGGCAGCAATCCGGGCGCGGCACCGCTGGCATTGATCGACCCGGTTCGCATGTGGGTCATTACCTATGCGGCGAGCGCCTTCTTCGCTGCGGTCGCGGGCGTGCTGCTGCTCGGCTTCACCGGTTCGGCCTATGGTGATGTCGGCCAGCCCTATCTGTTCCAGACCATCGCGGCGGTCGTCGTCGGTGGTGCGGCGCTGGTCGGTGGCCGTGGCAGTTATCTCGGCACGATTGCCGGCGTGCTGGTGCTGACCGAAATCAACACGCTGCTGATCGGCCTCGGCTTCCAACCCTCGGCCGTGCAGGCCGCGCTTGGTTTCATCATCGTGCTGCTGGTCTCGCTCTATGGCCGCGAGCGGCACGTCTCGACGACGATCTGACGCAATACCAAGCGGACCCGCCTATTCGAGCCGCCACAGCTTGCGGGCATTCGCGGACAACAGCCTGTCACGTTCCGAAACGCTGCAACCCGAAAGCAGCGCATGGGTCGCCGCCACCCAGGTCGAGAGGCCGCCGCCGAGCGTGCAGACCGGCCAGTCGCTGCCCCAGATGACACGGTCCCAGTCGAACACACCGATGGTGTGCTCGACATAAGGCCGCAACGTCTCGGCCGTCCAGCTGCCGGGATCGGCATAGGCGACGACACCGGAAATCTTGGCCATGACATTCGGGCGCCGTGCGATCTCGCTCATATGCTCGCGCCAGGGATGCTCGGCTCCGCCCTTGATGTCGGGGACGCCGCAATGGTCGAGGACGAACCTTACATCGGGCGCAAGGTCGGCAAGCGCGATCGCCTTGGGAATCTGGTGCGGCAGCACGACGAGATCGAAGGTCAGGCCGGTGCCGCCAAGCCGCTTGATGTTGTCCCGGAACAGCGCGCCTTCCGAGAGATCATCCGGCACGACATGGAGGACACGGCGGAAACCCTTGACGAAGGGATTTGCTCGCTGGCGTTCGAGATAGGCCGCAAAATCCGTCTCTTCCGGCCGGCAGGATGCGATCGCCCCGGCCAGCATGCTGCCGGGCTGCCCAGACAATCCTTGGACACGCGCGGTCTCGGCCTCGATGTCGGCTGGATCGACATCGACTTCCATGTGCAGCACGCGCTCGACGCCGACACGCTGCGCCTCCACAGCGTATTCCTCGTAGGAGAAATCGCGGTTGAGCGCCGGCACGCCAGCGAGCCAGGGATAGCGCAAGGCCGAGCGATCGATGAGATGCAGATGGGTGTCGATGATCATGGTGGCTCCCCTCCTCCTTGGCTTTTTCAGATCATCTCACGGAGGAATTCTTCATTCAAATAAGAATTTACGCCGATGAGCCGACCGCCGACCCGGCCAGGCGCGACAACTTGTCAGCCGTGGCCAGCAACAGTTCGATCGTCCTGGTGATGTCGGGCGCTGAAGGTGCATTGACGACGGTGATATAGGGAATCGACAGCGCAGCGATCGCCTTGCCGTCGGAACTGCGCACGGGCGCCGACAGGTTGAAGACGCCGGCGGTCTGCATCGAGGCCATCATCTCGTAGCCACGGTCGCGGATCTGATCGAGACGGGTGAAGAATTCGGCCGATTGCGCCGTCTTGTCGGTGCTGCGGACATGCTCGGAAATCATCATCTGCCGTTCTTCGGGCGAACGGAAGGCAAGCAGGACATGTCCCGAACCGGTATCGAACAGGCTGATATGCGAGCCGACCCGGATCGATATGCCCCAGTAGTTCGGCGCCTCCTGCTGACCGATCACGACGGCGGAACCACGATCAAAAACAACGAGTTGATTGGCTTGCTGCGACGTCTCGGCCAACTCACGCATCAGCGGCGTGGCGTAGGAAACGAGGCGGCGCACCGGGGCATGCAATTGCGCCAGGCCGAACAGCTTGAGGGTCAGCGAATAGCGGTCTCCATCCAACCGCGTGACGTAGCCGCGCCGCACCAGCCGGTCGAGCATGCGGTAGAATTCGTTCGGGCTGCGGTCGAGTTTCTTGGCGATTTCCGCTTGCGTCAGGCCACCGTCGACGCCCGCCAGCAGCTCAAGGATGTCGAGCCCCTTGTCGAGCGCCGGCGCGCGATAGCGCTCGTCTTCGCTGTCGTCCATGGCTCGTCCCTCCAGTGAATTCTGTCCTTCATATACGCAGGAATGTGACCAGCGGAAACAAATTTCGCCTTGACGTATCCATGAATGTTTTGTTTGTATATGAATGTAGCACTTCTTGTCATCAGACGAGTTGCGGTCGCCGCTGAGGCGCACCAAGGGAGGATACCAATGAACAGACTGCTTTCCGGCGTATCCGCCGGCGCATTGTTGCTTGCATTCGGTGCAGGCACTGCCCTTGCCGGCGACCTGCCCGGCAAGTTCGAAGGCGTGACCATCGACGCCAAACTGATCGGCGGCCAGCAATATGAGAAACTCTACGAGCGGATCCCCGAATGGGAGAAGCTGACCGGCGCCAAGGTCAACATCCTGACCAAGAAGAACGGCTTCGATATCGACAAGGAACTCAAGTCCGACATCGCCTCGGGCAGCACCAACTGGTGCGTCGGCTGGAACCATTCATCGTTCGCGCCGCAGTATACGAGCCTCTACACCGACCTCGGCAAGCTGCTGCCCAAGGAAGAGATCGACGCCTTCGTGCCGTCGACGATCAAGGCGGCGACCATCGACGGCAAGCTGGAGATGCTGCCGCGCGCGCAGTTCGACGTTTCGGCGCTCTACTACCAGAAGAGCCTTTACGAGAACGCCGACAACAAGACGAAGTTCAAGGCGAAATACGGCTATGATTTGGTGCCGCCGGACACCTGGAAGGAAGTCACCGACCAGGCCGAGTTCTTCGCCAACCCGCCCAATTTCTACGGCACGCAATTCGCCGGCAAGGAAGAGGCGATCAATGGCCGCTTCTACGAGATGGTCGTCGCCGAAGGCGGCGAGTATCTCGACAAGGACGGCAAGCCCGTCTTCAACTCAGAGGCCGGCATCAGGGCGCTCGACTGGTTCGTCAATCTCTACAAGGCCAAGGCCGTGCCAGCCGGAACGACCAACTACCTGTGGGACGATCTCGGCCAGGGCTTTGCCTCCGGCACCGTCGCCATCAATCTCGACTGGCCGGGCTGGGCCGGTTTCTTCAACGATCCGAAGTCGTCGAAGGTCGCGGGCAATGTCGGCGTGAAAGTTGCGCCGAAGGGCTCGTCGGGCAAGCGCACCGGCTGGTCCGGCTTCCACGGTTTCTCGGTGACCGAGAACTGCCCGAACAAGGAGGCCGCAGCCTCGCTGGTATGGTGGCTGACCAACGAGGACAGCCAGAAGCTCGAGGCTGCCGCAGGCCCGTTGCCGACCCGCACGGCGGTCTGGGACTGGGACCTGCAGCAGGCAGCCAATGATCCTTACAAGAAGGAAGTGCTGGCGGCTTTCCAGGAAGAGGCAAAGAGCGCCTTCGCCGTGCCGCAGACCCCTTCGTGGATCGAGATCTCGAACGCCGTCTATCCCGAACTGCAGGCGGCGATCCTCGGCGACAAGACGTCCAAGCAGGCCCTGGATGAAGCCGCTGCCAAGGCGACGCAGATCCTCCAGGACGCCGGCAAGCTCTAGCAACCGCTCCCAAAGGCTGCCTCCCCCATCAGGAAGATGGGGGAGGCGATCGCGCCTTTCCGGGCGAAGCCGCGGGCCGATCCATGATGGCCCTTCCGCCGCCCGCCGTGGGCTTCGGCGTGGAAGAGGCACCGACAGTCGCATGCAACACCACACAGGACCTCTATGAAGGGCTTCAAGCCATCCGCGCCATTCCTGCTGCTGCTTCCGGCGATGATCGTGCTGGCGGCGGTCGTCGTCGTGCCACTGCTTCTATCGCTCTATTCCAGCTTCACGCCATTCCGCCTGACCAAGCCGGAGACTTTTTACGTCTTCATCGGCATCCGGAACTATCTGTCGATCCTGTCCAACACCGATTTCTGGTGGGCGTTCGGCCGCACGGTTCTGCTGCTGACGATCGCGCTCAATCTCGAAATGCTGCTCGGCCTTGGCCTGGCGATGCTGGTCGAGAAAGCGACACGCGGCCAGCGCATCCTGCGCACGCTGATGATGTTTCCGATGATGTTCTCGCCGATCCTGGTCGGCTTCCAGTTCAAGTTCATGTTCAACGACAATATCGGCCTGGTGAACAATGCCTTGCAGTCGCTCGGCATCACGCAGGACGCCATTCCGTGGCTGATCGAAGGCCATCTCGCCTTCATCGCCATCTCGATCGCCGAGATCTGGTCATCGACGGCGATCTTCGCCATCCTGATCCTCGCCGGCCTGCTGGCCATGCCAAAGGAGCCGATCGAGGCGGCGCGGGTCGACGGCTGCACGCCGTGGCAGACATTTCGCTATGTGACCTGGCCCTTCGTCATGCCTTTCGCCTACATCGCCATGACCATCCGCTCGCTCGACGTCGCGCGCGCCTATGACATCGTCAAGATCATGACCGACGGCGGACCGGCGGGCCGCACCGAGCTGCTGTGGACGCTGGTGGCGCGCACCGCCTATAGCGACGGGCGCATGGGCATGGCCAACGCCATGGCCTATTTCTCGATCCTGCTGTCGATCGCCTTCACCGTCTATTTCTTCAACAAGCTCGCCGCGGCGCGCACGCAGATCGGTGCGGAGTGGTGAGAATGGACGAGAATTCTTCCGCCCGCCTCAAGCGTCGGTTGCTGGGCATCGTCTATCGCATCGGCCTGTTCCTGGCGATGCTGACGATCTGCCTGCCGGGCCTGTGGATCGTCATCTCGTCGCTACGGCCGACCGTCGAGATCATGGCCAAGCCGCCCGTGTGGATCCCGCAGGAGATCTCGCTCGACGCCTATGTCGCCATGTTCAGCGGCATCGGCAAGGGCGGCATCCCGGTGATCGAATATTTCCGCAACTCGCTGATCATCTCGGTCACCTCGACGATCATCGCGGTCGCCATCGGCATGGCCGGCGGCTACGCCTTCGCGCGTTACCGCTTCCGCGGCAAGTCCAGCGTGTTCCTTGGCCTGATGCTGACGCGCACGGTGCCGGGCATCGCTTTGTCGCTGCCGCTGTTCTTCCTCTATGTGCGTCTCGGCATCATCGACACACATTTCGGGCTGATCCTGGCCTATGTCGCGCTCAACGTGCCGTTCACGATCTGGCTGATCGATGGCTTTTTCCGCCAGGTGCCCAAAGACCTCGCCGAAGCAGCCCAGATCGACGGATGCACCCGCTGGCAGGCCTTCTGGCAGGTCGAGTTCCCGCTCGCCGGGCCGGGCATAGCGTCCGCCGCGATCTTCGCCTTCCTGACCTGCTGGAACGAGTTCGCGCTGGCCTCGCAGCTGACCCGCTCGGTGAGCGCCAAGACGCTGCCGGTCGGCCTGCTCGACTACACCGCCGAGTTCACCATCGACTGGCGCGGCATGTGCGCGCTCGCCGTGGTGATGATCATTCCGGCTCTCACCCTCACCTACATCGTCCAGAAACACCTTGTCGGCGGCCTGACCTCCGGCGCGGTGAAAGGCTGATCCAATGGCAACCGTTTCCCTCAAAAAGCTGACCAAGCGCTACGGCAACATCGAGATCGTGCATGGCATCGATCTCGACATCACCGACCGCGAATTCATCGCGCTGGTCGGCCCCTCCGGCTGCGGCAAGTCGACGACGTTGCGCATGATCGCCGGGCTCGAGGAGATCAGCCAGGGCTCGATCGAGATCGGCGGACGTGTCGTCAACGATCTGCCGCCGCGCTCGCGCAACATCTCGATGGTGTTCCAGTCCTACGCGCTCTACCCGCACATGACGGTGCGCGAGAATCTCGGCTTCTCCCTGAAGATCGCGGGTGCGGCCAAGGAAGACATGGATCGCCGCGTCGCCGAAGCCTCTGCCATCCTCGGCCTCGACGCGCTGCTGGATCGCCGCCCGTCGCAACTGTCCGGCGGCCAGCGCCAGCGTGTTGCCATGGGCCGCGCCATCGTGCGCGATCCTGACGTATTTCTGTTCGACGAGCCGCTTTCCAACCTGGACGCCAAGCTGCGCACGCAGATGCGGACCGAGATCAAGAAACTGCATGCCAAAGTGCAGTCGACGGTGATCTATGTCACCCATGACCAGGTCGAGGCGATGACGCTTGCCGACCGCATCGTCATCATGCGCGACGGCCATATCGAACAGGTCGGCACGCCCGACGAGGTTTTCCGGCGGCCGGCGACACGCTTCGTTGCCGGCTTCATCGGCTCGCCACCAATGAACCTGCATGAAGCCACGATCTACGACGGCCAGATGGTTTTCGCCAGCGGCGAAAGACTGCCTTTGCCCGGTCAGTTCAAGGCCAATGTCGCCACCGGCGAAAAGGTGGTGTTCGGGCTGCGGCCGGACGACATCTATCCGACCGGCCATGGTATCAGCTCAGGTGGCGTCGCCGACGTCCACCAGATCGAACTGCCGATCACGGTCACCGAACCGCTCGGCAACGAGACGCTGGTGTTCGTCGAGTTCAACGGCACGGACTGGGTGTCGCGCATGCTGAATCCGCGACAGCTCAAGTCGGGCGAGCGGGTCGCCATGAGCCTCGACATGTCGCAGGCGCATCTGTTTGCCGCCGACACCGGAAAGACATTGCGGAGCTGATCGACATGGCTAGAATCGAGAAAGTCGAACTGCGGATGGTGGACCTTGTGCCCAAGGTCAAGCGCACCGATGCGATCCAGAGTTTCATCAGCCAGGAAACGCCGATCGTCACGATCACCGATTCCGACGGTGCGGTCGGCACCGGCTACAGCTACACGATCGGCACCGGCGGCTCGTCGGTGATGCGGCTGCTCTCGGACCATTTGGTGCCGCGCCTGATCGGCCGCGACCCCGACATGATCGAGGCGATCTGGCACGATCTCGAATTCGCCACGCATGCCACCACGATCGGCGCGATCACCGCAATCGCGATCGCTGCGATCGACACAGCGCTTTGGGACCTGCGGGCGAAGAAACAGGGCCTGCCTTTGTGGAAACTGGCCGGTGGCGCCAAGGACCGCTGCCCGCTCTATACGACCGAAGGCGGCTGGCTGCACATCGAGACACAAGCTCTGGTCGACGACGCGCTGGCTGCCAAGGCGAAGGGCTTTCGCGGCTCGAAGGTGAAGATCGGCAAGCCGCATGGCGCGGAGGATCTTGCGCGCCTGTCGGCGGTGCGCAAGGCGGTTGGCGACGGCTACGAGATCATGACCGACGCCAATCAGGGATTCTCGGTCGACGAGGCGATCCGGCGCGCGGCAAGGCTGCGCGAGCTCGACCTCGCCTGGATCGAGGAGCCGCTGCCGGCCGACGACATTGATGGGCATGTGCGATTGTCGAATTCGACGCCGACGCCGATCGCCATCGGCGAGTCGCTCTATTCCATCCGCCATTTCCGCGAATACATGCAGAAAGGCGCCTGCTCGATCGTCCAGGTCGATGTCGGCCGCATCGGCGGCATCACGCCCTGGCTCAAGATTGCCCATGCGGCGGAGGCGTTCGACATTCCGGTCTGCCCGCATTTCCTGATGGAACTGCATGTCAGCCTGACCTGCGCTGTTCAGAACGGCAGATATGTCGAGTACATTCCGCAGCTCGACCAGTTGACCGGCAAGCACATGCGCATCGAGGATGGCCAGGCGCTGGCGCCGGACGAACCGGGCATCGGCATCGACTGGGACTGGGACGCGGTCAAGGCCATGAGCATCGCCGAGTTCACCACGGCGATCTCGAAATAGGAGACTGGCATGCAGCGGATGGGGATGGTTCTTGGGCTGAAGCCGGAAAAGGTCGAGGAGTATGTCCGCCTTCATGCCGCCGTGTGGCCCGACGTGCTGACCATGATCTCGGCCTGCAACATCAGGAACTATTCTATCTACCTGAAGCGGCCGGAGAACCTACTGTTCAGCACTTTCGAATACCATGGCACCGACTACGGGGCCGACATGGCCAGGATGGCGGCCGATCCCCGGACGCAGGAATGGTGGGCGGTCTGCATGCCTTGCCAGGAGCCACTGGCGACGCGCAAGGATGGTGAATGGTGGGCAGCCATGGACGAGGTCTTCCATCATGACTGAGGGCGGTTTCGATCCTGCCTCACTCGTTCAGTCCTGGCCCAAGCCTTCGAAGCCCCGGCCGATCGTCACCTTCGGCGCCGGATCGATCGTCGGCGACGCGCATTTCCCGGCCTACAGGAAGGCCGGCTTTCCAGTCACCGGGCTTTACGATCCCGATCATGCCAGGGCCGCAAGGCTGGCGGATCAATGGGGTGTAACCGCCTTTCGCTCGGCCGAGGAAGCCGCCGCCGTCGAGGGGGCGATCTTCGACCTCGCCACGCCACCATCCCGCCATGCGGATGTGCTGAAATCCTTGCCCGACGGCGCCGTGGCGCTGATCCAGAAACCGATGGGCAGCAACCTTGCCGAGGCGACCACGATCCTCGAGATCTGCCGCGCCAAGAAGCTCCATGCGGCGGTGAACTTCCAGCTGCGCTTCGCGCCAATGATGCTGGCGCTCAAGGATGCGATTGGCAAGGGCTGGCTCGGCGAGATCGTCGACTTCGACGCCTGGCTGGCGGTGGCGACACCTTGGGAGCTGTGGGAATTCCTGCTCAAGGCGCCGCGTGTCGAGATCGCCATGCATTCGATCCACTATCTCGACCTGATCCGGCAGTTGCTCGGCGACCCGCAAGGTGTCCACGCCAAGACGCTCGGCCACCCCAACCATGCGGTGGCGCAGACGCGCACCAGCGCCATTCTCGACTATGGCGACAGCGTGCGCTGCGCACTGTCGATCAATCACGATCACAAATTCGGCCGTCGGCACCAGGCCTGCGAGTTCCGCATCTGCGGTACCGAGGGAGCGGCCTATCTCAAGCTCGGCCTCAATCTCGACTATCCGCGCGGCGAACCGGATGTATTGGAGATTTACCCGAAAGGTGGGACGGACTGGGTTGCCGTGCCATTGGCCGGCGAGTGGTTTCCGGACGCCTTTGTCGGCCGCATGGCCAATGTCCAGCGCTTTGCAGTGGGCGAAGACGTAGAGCTGATCAGCCCGGTCGAGGATGCGTGGAGCACGATGGCTTTGGTCGAGGCCGCCTATCAATCGAGCGCGGCGCCGGCGACGCCGATCGCGGAAAGGCCCTGATGGAACAGATCCAGTATTTCGAGGACTACGAGATCGGCTCCTCGCGCCTCACCAGCGGCCGCACCATCACCGAAACCGACTTCATCGTCCATGCCGGCCACACCGGCGATTTCTTCCCACACCACATGGACGCCGAGTACATGAAGACGACGCCGTTTGGCCAACGCATCGCCCATGGCACGCTGGTGTTCTCGGTCGGCATCGGGCTGACGGCAAGCGTCGTCAATCCCGTCGCCTTTTCCTATGGCTACGACCGGCTGCGCTTCATCAAGCCGGTGTTCATCGGCGACACGATCCGTACGCGCACCACCATCGCGGCCAAGGAAGACGATACCAAGCGGCCAGGTTCGGGACGGGTGATCGAGCGCTGCGAGGTGATCAACCAGCGCGGCGAAGTGGTGCTGGCGGCCGACCACATCTACATCGTCGAACGCAAGCCGGCGCAGGGCTGAAGCTCCAACACGACCTAGGATGTTCGCGACAGACCGTCTCGCTTTATCGCGTTGACGAGCGTCTTGCTTCCTTCGCGAAGATGCTGCTTGAGAATGCTTACGGCCTTGGCGCCGTCGCGCCGCCGGCAGGCGGCCAGCAGGTCGCGGTGCTCCATCTGCGAGCGGTTGCGATAGTCCAGGTTCGATAGCAGGATACGGACATAGCGGTCGGCCGCATTGTGGTGCGCCTCGATCAGGTCGAGCAATCGGTGGTTGCCACAGCCATCGTAGAGAGCCAGATGAAAGGCCCGGTTCAGCGCTCCCCAACGGCCGACATCGCGCTCCGCGTCGATCTGACCGAACACCTGTTCGGCCTCATCGAGCTTCGCGCCGGCGAGATTGGGAATCGAGAGCCGGAGCGCCTCGCTTTCGAGCAATTCGCGCAACGCGTAGATTTCGCTGATCTCGGCGCTGTCCATCCTGGCGACATGCGCGCCCTTTGTCGGGTGAATGGAAACAATGCCCTCGGTTTCCAGCTGACGAAGGGCATCCCGTATAGGCATCCGACTGAAGCCGAACTGCTCGGCCAAATCGTCCTGGCGAAGCGGTGTGCCCGCCTCGAGACTGCCGTTGGCAATGGCCTCGCGCAGGACATTCGCGACCTGCTCGGCGACGGTCCGCGGCCCCTGCACGCTTTCCGCAAACCCTCGCAAGCAATGCTCCCATTTTCACGCGATGGCCAGAGTAATGGATATAGGTATCCCCGTATACACCAGCGGCAGTGCTAAGCGCTGTCATTTCAGTCTTGCATTCGGCGGCGTCCGTCGCGGAAGGAAATCGACCCGCCGGGATAGCAAAAGGCCTTATGCGCCGGCTTTTGGATCAGACAATCTTTTGGAGTGCCATTTCAGATGGTCGTCCATGAATGTCGAAATGAAGAAATAGGAATGATCGTAGCCGTCCTGCATCCTCAATTTTAACGGGATGCCGGCTTGGGCGCAGGCCGCTTCCAGCAGCCTGGGCCTCAGCCCATCGTTGAGGAATCCGTCAGACGTACCCTGGTCGATGAGAAATTCCGGGAAACGATGTCCGTCCTCGACAAGCGAGGTGGCGTCGTAGCTCCGCCACGAGGCCTCGTCGTTGCCGAGATATTTTTCGAAGGCCGGCCTCGACCAGCCGGCGGTGGCTGGCTGCACGATCGGCGCAAACGCCGAGCAGCTTTTGAAGCGCTCGGGATTTTTCAGCGCCATCGTCAGCGCGCCGTGGCCACCCATCGAGTGGCCAAAGATCGCCTGGCGCGTCATGTCGGCCGGAAACTCCTGCGCGATCAGAGCCGGCAGTTCCTCGGTGATGTAGGAGTACATGCGATAGTTCTTCGCGTAAGGCTCTTGCGTCGCATCGACGTAGAAGCCGGCGCCACAGCCAAACTGCCAATTGTCCTTCTCGTCAGGAATGTCGGCGCCACGCGGACTGGTGTCGGGACAGACGACGATCAAGCCAAGCTCCGCGGCCATCCGCCTGTACTCGCCCTTGTCCATCACATTCGCATGGGTGCAAGTGAGGCCGGAGAGGTACCACACCACCGGGCAAGGCGCTTCACGGGCCTGCGGCGGCACGAAAACGGCAAACGTCATGTCGCAGGCGCAGGCATCCGAAGCGTGGGAATAGACGCCTTGCATGCCGCCATGTGACTTGGCTGCGGAGATGATCTTCATCTGCTCTGACATGTGCTTCTTCTCCGCCATTTCAAAACGCCAACCACAGTCGCTGTGTCTACGGCATCAGTCGGGATCGCGGCAACCTCGATGCGCAGGATCGAGCGCTCAGGCACCGGCGGGAAGAATGCAGCGAGGCTTGCCCCGGCATGTGTCCACCTCCGGGGCAGCTTGATCCTATTGATACGGGCCTCTGAGGTTCAGGTTCCCAGCCAGAGTGCAAAACCGATTTGTCAACCGGACAAGCTCCTCGCCTTGTTCGGCGATGACCTTGCCGCGTTGCTCTGGCAGCGCGATTGAAAGAGCCTTCCACAACTGGGCTTGCCGTTCACACAGACCGGCCAATTCGGAGCATTCGTCAGCGGTCAATGTCCTGAGGTTGCGAGCCGTCACCGGTCCGATGCCGGGAGGCGTGGTCACCCCCAGCGCAAGATACCCTTCCGGGACGGTGCCTTTGGCATTCGTCACCGATTTGCGGCAGATGGCGTCGAAGATCTGGTCGACGGCCTGCCTGGCGCCGGCGACACGCGAAGGATGGTCCGTATCGGCCGCGGCATGCGGCAGAAGTTCAAGCCTGGCACCATGCTTTTCGACGAGATCGAGATAGGGCAGCATCGGACCGGAAAGGCTCCCGGTCGAGGCATCCCTGAACAGATCAGCATCGATGGCGGCATGGCGCACCTGCCCTGTGTCCAGGGCGTCGCCAAGGGCCGCAATGTCGACAAGCTCGCCGCGATCGTAGTTGACCAGAACCGCGCCCTTGTTCATGCGTGACAGGACATCCGCGCCGATGAGCCCGGCATTGGCATAGCGCCCGCTCTGCGCGTCCTGCTTGCCCAGACCGACATGGACACTCAGCACATCGGCGCCTTCAGCCGCGTCGCCGAGGTCCGGCGCATAGGCAAAGCCCTCGGCTTCTATCCAGTCCCGGTGTCGGGGTCGTGCGTGGATTACCACGCGCATGCCGAAGGCGCGGGCAAGCTTGGCCACCTCGCGGCCTATATTGCCATAGCCGATGATCGCGATCGTCTTGCCTTCGAGCTTTTCCGTCGGAAAATCACGCAGGTCCCTGCCGGTGTCGAACGCACCGTGCGCCACCCGCTCGTGAAGCCTGTCGACCGGAAGGTCCGGCAACACTTTGAGGATCGCCTTCATCACCATCTGCGCGGTGGCACGGCTGTTGATGCCGGGCGTGTTCATCAGCACCGCGGTGCCACCCTCGCCATTGCCGCCACCCCAAGAGCGTGAGCCCATATTGCCGGTGCCGGCACCAATCCGCACGCCGGCGAGCGGAAAGACGGTTTCGGCGGGCAGGAAGGTCGCGGCGGCGATGACGGCGTCATAGCGTCCATCGCCGGCGGCATCGATCAGCTCTTCGCGAGTGCTGAGCTCCGGCTGGTAGAAGAAATGCACGCGGCCATGTTCTAGGTCTGCCCTGTCGGCTAGCGCCGTTGCGTGAAAGCGGCCGCCTTTGGCCTCGATGTGGGCACGCACTTCGCTCGGGTCAGGCTTGCCATCGGGTCCGAAGCGCAGGCCGACCAGATCGCAGATCAGCACGGTGTAGACGCGCTGCGGGTCGATTGGCTCTACAGTCTGTGTATTGGTGTTTGCGGTCACGTCGTTTCCCCATGCAAGAACGGAAAGGCCTGCCGGTACAGCAGCGCGCTCTGAATAATCAGAACCTATCCGCCCGGAACGGCGCGAGATCGATCGCCGGCGGCAAACCGGCGGCAAGCTGCGACACGATCTTGCCGGTGACGGCGCCGCCGATCAGGCCCTGATGGCCGTGGCCAAAGGCGTAGATGACGTTCTTCGCCCGCGGCGCCCGGTCGATGACCGGTATGCTGTCGGGCGTGCCGGGACGATGACCCATCCAGCGCGTGACTTCGCCAACCTCCAGTTTCCTGAACATCGGCCGCGCCTGTTTGAGAAGAACGTCCGCCCGGTGCATGTTTGCCGGCGCCTTCAGGCCGGCGAATTCGACATTGCCGGCGATCCGCAGGCCGTCCTCCATTGGCGAAGCCACGAACTTGCGGTCGGCGGAGATGGTCTGGATGCGCAGGCCCGTATCGGCGCCCTTGACCATGATGTGGTAGCCGCGCTCGCTCTCCAGCGGAATGCGGTCGCCGAGCTTGCCGGCAAGGTCGCCCGACCAGGCGCCGGCGCAAAGCACCACGGTCTCGACCGGCATGCGGCCACCGCCCTCAAGCCGCAGCGCCGACGGACCGTAGGCGGCCATGTCGAAGCCTAGCACTTTTGCCCTGGTGAAGTGGGCGCCCTGGCGCGCTGCATGTTCGGCGAGCTTTGCAACAAGGCGGCCGGGATTGGGGCATTGCCCCTGTTCGGGCAGATAGACAGCGCTCTTGAAGATCGGCGCCAGCGCCGGTTCGAGCTGACGGATTTCGTCGGCATCGAGGATATCCACCTTGACGCCATGCTCGCGCCGAAGCCCCAGGCCGTAGGCGCCCTTGGACGGCCCGTCGGCCGTTTCGTGGACGAAGAGCTGGCCGCGTTTCTGCAGCAAGTCCTCGCAGCCGGCAGCCTTGATCAATGGTTCGTAGCACTCGAATGTATAGCGGTGCAGCGAGCGCATCGCCGACGATATCTCCTCGACGCGGGATTTGCGGCTGGCGGCAAGGAAGCGCAGCAGCCAGGGCAGCGCGTGCGGCAGGTAGGCCAGCCGCACGATCAACGGCCCTTCCGGATCCATCAGCCATTTCGGCACGTTGCCGAGCACACCCGGCATCGAGTTCGGGATGCAGGATCCCGGACAGATGCCGCCGGCATTGCCGAAAGAGCACTGCTCCTCCGACCCCGGCAAAGCAGGATCGACCACCTCGACGGCAAAACCCTGCTCAAGCAGGTAGTTCGCGGTGCAGACGCCGATGATGCCGGCGCCGATGACCGTCACCTTGCCGCGCGGCGTGCTTGTCGATGTCATGGCGATCGATCCGGATTATGCCGATCAGGGTGCGATCGCGCTCGGCGTGCCGGCGCGGAAGGCCGGCAGTGAACGCGACACCATTTGCTGCAGCATGCGGAAGTCGGACAGGTAGGCCATGAAGCGATAGCCCATCCTGCGCATGTCGACGCCATAGGCGACCGAGCCGCAATGGATGCCCGGAATGACACCGGCTTCCTTGCATTTGGCGGCGATGTATTCGATCGCCTCGTAGACGGCCGGATAGCGCGGATCGAAGCCCGGCGCCTCGCCCATGGTGACGGCGAGGTCCGACGGACCGACGAAGATGGCGTCGAGATTCGGCGTCTTCAGGATGTCCTCGAGGTTCTTCACCGCCTGATCGCTCTCGATCATCGCCATGGTGATGATGGTGTCGTTGGCGTGCTGGAAGTAGTCCGCGCCGGCATAGAGCGAGGCGCGCAGCGGACCGACGCTGCGACCGCCTTTGGGGAAATAGCGGCATGCCCTGACGAAGGCGTCCGCTTCCTCGGCGGTGTTGACCATTGGGCAGATCACGCCATAGGCGCCGGCATCGAGCACCTTGCCGATGATCGCCGGATCGTTCCACGGCACGCGCACCATCGGCGTCGTGTCCGTGGTCGAGATCGCCTGCAGCATCGGCACCGCGTCGACATAGTCGGTCGCGCCATGCTGGAGATCGATGGTCAGCGCGTCCCAGCCCTGCTGGGCCATCAGTTCCGCCGAGATCGACGAGGGAATACCCAGCCAGCCTGTCACCACTTCGCCGCCGGCGGCCCAGATGTCCTTCACCTTGTTCTTGCGCATAGCCTTGATGTCCTTTTCGATTATCGGGAATGCAAAATCAGGTCCGCCGCTTTTTCAGCGATGGCGATCGTCGTGATGTTGGTGTTGGCGGCAATGATCGTCGGCATGATCGAGGCGTCGACGACCCGCAGCCCCTCAACGCCGCGCACCCGGCACTCGGCGTCGAGCACCGCCAGCGGATCGTTGTCACTGCCCATCTTGCAGGTGCCGGAGACATGCCAGCCGGACCAGACGGATTGCTTGGCCCAATCGGCGATCAGATCTTCGTTGCCGAGCATCGTGCGGATGCGGTCGGTGGTGCCGAACTTGCGCCTGAGCAAGGTTTCGCGAAACAGCGGCGCATAGTCGAAGAGGTAGGCGGCGGATGCCGTCTTGACCCAGTTCCACGGCTTGCGGACGCTGAGCGCGCGGGCTTCGTCGCTGTAGCCGGCCAGGAACCAGGTGTTCACATGCTGCTGGACGTCAGGCGTGTCCATGATCCGGCAGATGCGCTTGAAGCCGTCGACCAGGCGCATGAGGTCGCGGCCGTCGGAGGCGAGATTCAGATCGACGATCGGTTCGTCGGTCTGGGCCGCTGTCTTCAAGGTGACGGTTCCGCGCGAATAGGATTTGTTGACGCAGACATTGAGCGCACCCATCGCCTTGCCGAGCGGATGCCAGCCGGCGCGGTTGACGGGCATCAAGAGCATGTCGCCCAGATGGCAGTCGGCATAATTCGAGGAGTATCTGACGCCGAGAAAGATATGGCGCCGCTGGCCGGGTTTCAGACGCGCCGATTTCTTGAAATGCGCGCCGACCGCCAGATGTGGATGATCGGTCAGGTTCTCGCCGACGCCGGGGCGATCGGCAATGACCTCGATGCCCAGCCGCTTCAGTTGCGCCGCCGGACCGATGCCGGCGCGCAGCAGGATCGCCGGCGAATGCAGGGCGCCGGCTGATACGATTGTCTCGCCGGCGCTGTAGGTCTTCGTCTGGCCATCGATGGTGACCTCGACGCCGGTAATGCGCGTCCCCTTGGTCACCAGTCTCTCGACGAAGGCATTGGCGAAGATGTGCAGGTTCTTGCGGGCGCGCGCCTCGCTGTCGAGATAGCCGATGGCCGTCGACACGCGGCGGTCGTTCTCGTTCGACAAGGGCAGCGGGAACGAGCCGTCCTCGAAGCTGCCATTGTAGTCCGGCCGATAGGGGTACTCGCCTTCCGTCGCCTTGAGGACCGACTTGGTGAAGCCGGCCCAGTCCTGCGGAAAGACCCGGCGGATGGGAATCCGGCCGGTCTTGTTGTGGAGATCGCCATCGAAGTCGAGGTCGCGCTCGAGCTTCTTGAGATAGGGCAGCATGCCGTCCCATCCCCATCCGGTGAGGCCTAGGCCCTCCCATTCGTCATAGTCGTGCGGCAGGCCGCGCACCGCGAACTGGCCGTTGATGCTGGAGCCGCCGCCCATCACCTTGGCTTGCTCGAGCTTGGCGGTCTTGACCACTTGCGCGTTCTGCTTCGGCGAGCGGTTGAAGACGCGCAGCTCCGTCCAGTGGTATTTCGGGTCGAAATAGGAAAGGCCGGGGTAGCTGTCCGCGATCACCTCCGGGACATCGTCCGGAGGCGTGTCGGGCCCGGCCTCGAAAAGCGCGACCTGCCTGGTGCCGTTTTCCGAAAGACGGCTGGCAAGCACGGCTCCGGCCGAGCCGCCACCGACGATGATGTAGTCGAATTGCATAGGCGTGCGCTCGCTTCAGGCGTAGTTGGCCCAGATGGCCTTTTGGCGCAGGAACGCCTCGATACCGGCACGGCCCATGTCCTTGCCGAAGCCGGACCCCTTGTAGCCACCGGCCGGATAGGTGAACTCCGGGCCGCGCCCGTGCTGGTTGATCCAGACCATGCCGGCCTCGATCGAATCCGCTGCCTTGAGCGCCTTCTTCAGGTCCGTGGTGTGGACACTGGCGGCAAGCCCGTAGACCGGGTGCGCCGCCTGGGCGAGGCCTTCCTCGAGATCGGCGAAGGTGCGCACGGTCAGCACCGGACCAAAGAACTCTTCCTTGAAACCGATATTGTCGTCCGAGACGTTTTCCAGGATCGTCGGCGCATAGAAGCTGCCCTCGTTGCGGCCTTCGAGCACCGTCGCGCCGGTGACCACCGAGGCGCCCTCATTGACGCTGGCGCGGACCATCGTATCGATGCGCTCGAGCTGCTTGCGGCTGATGATCGGTGCGAAGGTCGTCGTCTCGTCCCAAGTCGGTCCCGCCTTGATCGCCTTTGTCCGGGCGATGACGCGCTCGACGAGTTCGTCCGCAATCCTGTCCTCGACGATCAGCCGCGAGCCCGCCGTGCAGACCTGGCCGGCATTGTCCATGAACGCCGCCGCGACCCGGCCGGCCACCACGTCGATATCGCCGGCATCGGCGAGCACCAGTTGCGGGCTCTTGCCACCGAGCTCGAGGGTGACGGGCTTGATGCCGGACTGAGCCGCCAGCGTCATGATCGCGGCACCCGTCTGTGTCGAGCCGGTGAACGAGATCTTCAGGATATCGGGATGGCGCACGATCGCCGCCCCGGTCGTGTGGCCATAGCCGTTGACGACATTGAACAGGCCGGCGGGAATGCCGGCCTTGGCGGCAAGCTCAGCCAAGGCGAGAAGGCTGTGCGGGGTCAGTTCCGACGTCTTCATCACCACCGCATTGCCGGCGGCCAGCGCCGGGGCGAATTTCCAGGCCGCCGTGATCATCGGGAAGTTCCAGGGAACGATCGCGCCGACGACGCCGTAAGGCTCATGCTTGACGATGCTGAGCGCATTCGCCTCGGTCGAGGTGACCGTGCCTTCGATCTTGTCGCAGAACTCGGCGTAGTAGCGCACGACGCCGGCGGTGCGCACCGCGTCGCGGGCAATCGTCATCGAAATCAGCCGGCTCGACCCCATCGCCTCCAGCTGTCCGAGGTAGGTGGCGTTCTGTTCGATCAATGCCGCGAAGCGCAACAGCACGGCGGCGCGATCGCGCGGCGCGATCTTCGCCCAGCGGCTTTGCGCCAGCGCCTTTTTCGCGGCATCGACCGACTGCTGCACCGCGGCTTCGCCGCCATCGGCGATCATGCCCATGTGCTGGAGATCGGAAGGCCTGAGAACCTCGATCTCCGTGCCCGGCAGCTCAACATACTGCCCCCCGATGTGATGGCCCTTGGGAATGGAAACCGTGGCGGGATCGAAACTCAGCGTCATTGATATCTTTCCTTCTGCGGCCAACTCGAAGGGTCCGCATGGATTGGTGCGGTCCCGTTGCCGACGACGGCCACTTGACTGTTGCGCGTGAAGCGGCGTGCCTTCAGCACGCCTTCTCGGCCTCACGCGCCTCGAGGAACGGGCGAAGCAGATCCGCCGATTCGTGGAAGCGTCCGACAAAACTCTTCAGACGCGGATGTTCGGGATGCAGCAGCACCTTGGACGGTGGCCCTTCCTCGGCAACCAGTCCCTGATCGAGAAATACGACCCGATCGGCGACCTCGAAGGCAAAGCCCAGTTCGTGGGTGACGATCACCATGGTCATGCCGCTCTTGGCCAGTTCGACCATCGCCTTCATCACTTCGCCGACCAGTTCGGGATCGAGCGCCGAGGTCGGCTCGTCGAACAGCATCACCTTGGGCTGCATGGCCATGGCCCTGGCGATCGCGACCCGCTGCTGCTGGCCGCCGGAAAGCTGGCGCGGATATTTCTCCACATGCTGTGCCAGCCCCATGATATCGAGAAGCTTCAGCGCCGTTTGACGCGCCTGCTCCTTCGGCTCTTTCTTGACGATGACCGGGCCTTCCATGACGTTCTCGAGCGCCGTCATGTGCGGGAAGAGGTTGAACTGCTGGAACACCATGCCGGTCTTCGAGCGTATCCGGTTGACTTCCTGGTTGGGAATCTGGGACCCGCCCTTGCCGTCAGCTTCCTTCTGGAACAGAACCTCGTCGCCGATGACGATGCTGCCGCTGGTCGGAGTGTTGAGCAGGTTGATGCAGCGCAGCAGCGATGTCTTGCCCGATCCGCTGGCGCCGATCAGCACGACCACCTCGCCTTCGACGACCGAGAGGTCGATGCCGTTCAGCACCCGCTTGTCGCCAAACTTCAGGCAGATGCGATCCAGCCGCAGCACCGGCTTGTCGCTCTTCTCCGGCGCGGGGGCATTCGATTGGGTGATGCTCATTTTACGCTGGCCCCGCTCTTTTCGAGTTTCCGGGACAGCAGCGTCAGCGGAACCAGGATAATCAGGAAGATGACGCCAACGGCGGTGTAAACCTCCATCGGCCGATAGGTGAAACTGCTGATGTAGCTGGCCTGATAAAGAAGGTCGGGGACCGTTATCATCGACAGCAGCGTCGTGTTCTTCATCTGGATGATCGACTGACCGGCGAGCGGCGGGATCATCTTTCGAAAGGCCTGCGGCAGGATAATCCGGCGCATGCGCTGGCCATAGGACATGCCGATGGCGGTCGCCGCATCCGTCTGGCCGGGATCGACCGACTGGACGCCGGCGCGCAGGATTTCGGCGTAGAAGGAGCCGACGTAGCAGCTGAGCCCGATGAAGCCGGCCCAGAATTTGGTGACATTGATGCCGGCGAAGATCGGGAAGGCGTAGTAGACCCACAACAGCGTGACGAGCAGCGGAATGTTGCGGAAGAACTCCACGTAGATCTGGCCGAGGATGACCAGCGGACGGAACCTGCTCAGCTGGATGAGCCCGATGAAAAGGCCGATCAGCATGCCCGCGCCGATCGTGATCACGGTGAAGTAGAGCGTCATCAGGAGGCCCTGCCAGAGCAGCCCGATGTTGTTGGTTATGACTGTATAGTCGAACATGGCGTCCTCACTGGTTCGATGCACGTCCAGTGGTGGCCTGACCGCCGCGCTGTGCGGCGGTCAGGCTGTTTGCGATCAGAAGCTGAAGCCTGCCGGAAGGATCGACAGATCGATGCCACGGGCTTCCCATGAGCGGGCAAGCTTGCCCTGGGCGAGGCCGAGCGAACGCTCCTGCAGGATCCAGTTGGTCAGGAAGTTGATGAAGCCGGCATTGCCGGGCTTGCGCGCCACGGCAAGCGTTGCCGGATTGCGCAAGATCGGCTCGGGAAGCGACACATTGCCGATCTTCTGGTTGGTGATCTGCAAAGCGTCGAAAATGGAGAAGACGACGCCATCGGCGCGGCCAGCCTGGAGTTCCATCAGCGCCAGGCCGCGATCCTCCACCGGGGTGATTTTCGCCTTCGGCAGCAAGGCTTCGGCGACGACCTGCATGGTGCTGCCCTTCTGGACGACGACGGTCTTGTCGGGCGAGTTGAGTTCGGCCCAGGTCTTGACCGGCTTGCCGGGAGGCGTCAGCACGGCCCAGGCGTCGGTGAACAGCGGCTCCCACAGATAGTCGACGACGAGACCGCGCTTCGGGTTCGGATTGACGCCGATGGCGATGTCGATCTTGTTGGACTGGAAGTCGGCGGCCAGGTTGCCCCAGGTCGTCTCGACAGGCTCGAGCTTGACACCGAGCTGGGTCGCGATCTCGCCGAGGAATTCGTAGTAGAAGCCGCTCCACTGGCCGGTGGCCGGGTCCTTGATGTAGCCCGGCTCCTCGCCGGTCATGACCGGCACTTTCAGCACGCCGCTGGCACGGATCTGTTCGATGACGGCGGATGGATTGTCGTCGGCCGAAGCGGCGATGGGTGCCGAGAGCAGGCCCAGGCCGATGGTCAAGGCGGCCATGAACGTACGAATGACTGTGAGTTTCATTTCATTCCCCTTTCTGAATTATTGGTTGGTTAGCGGCATAAAAATCCCTGCGAGAGAGGATCGCCTTTCTCGAAGAAGATGGTCTGGGTCGAGGTGATGAAGGCGGCGCCTTCGATCTCGACAATCATCGCGTCCCGGCCTTCGGCCCGGACGCGCTGCTGCAGGCGCGCCTCGAACGGAATGCCGAGTATGTTCCTGGCATGGTAGGTCTGGTCGGGGCCAATGAGCCCCTTCTCCAGCAGAAAAGTCAGCCGC
Organism: Mesorhizobium sp. Mes31; assembly: GCF_024519675.1. Taxonomy (NCBI): domain Bacteria; kingdom Pseudomonadati; phylum Pseudomonadota; class Alphaproteobacteria; order Hyphomicrobiales; family Phyllobacteriaceae; genus Mesorhizobium; species Mesorhizobium sp. Mes31. The sequence goes on from NZ_JALJRL010000003.1 coordinate 244,232, forward strand.
GCCGAGGTCCCGGTGCCGCAAGGCGAGCGGTCGAACTTGTTCGATTCCAGAACAAGGAAATGCGTTGCCGAATTCTCGCTGTCGGCATCGTAGAAAAGAACGCTCGGCGCGGCGGCGCCGGCAAACAGCGGCATGTCCTGCGTTGCCGCCTTGATTGCGTCCTTGATCCTGGCGCCCGCCCGCATCAGCGTCGATGCGCTGTCCGGAACAAGCTCGAGTCCGAGCGGTGCGGCGTCGACCAGCGCATACCACATGCCGGCGTAGACGATTGCCGCATCGACCGCGCCAAGCTCTTCGACGACAACGCTCAGATGCTCGAGCCCGACATAGCTTGGGACATTGGCTATCCGCACGCGATCGAGCGAGCCGTGTTCATTCCAGATCAGATGAACCGTTACGATACCGGCCGGCGTTTCCAGCGTGAAGCTGTCACCGGTTTCAGCGCTGATCTGCCCGGTGAAGGCCAGCGTCCTGGCAAAGCCGATCGTGCCGTGACCGCACATGTCGAGATAGACATAGGACGAGATGAAGAACGCACCATAGTCGGCGACGTCGGAGGCGACGGGCACCAGGCCGACCATGGCGGCATGACCTCGCGGCTCATGAAGCAATGCCGGACGGAGATGATCAAAGCGCTGACGGAAATGGTCGCGCTTGTCCCGCACGCTCGAACCGGCAAGCTGCGGGACACCGCTCAGGATGACTCGCGTGGGATGACCGGCCGTATGAGAATCAATGACGCTGAACGCTGACGAAATGGTAGTCACGAACTAGCCCTCTCCGAAGGCGTCGCGAATGCCGGCCCGCATGCTCTGCCAGATTTCCCGAATGAGGTTTTCGGTCATCGCCTTGGCGCTTTCGCCATCGCCCTCGGTGATCGCGTCGTAAATGCGGGCCGTGTCATCCAGGGAGAGCTGGATGATCTTCGGATCCTTCTCGTAGGCGTGGTAGCGATACCGCAAGGCCTGCTTTTCGAGCCCGCCAAGCAGGCGCGTCAGCGTCTTGTTGCCGGCAAGATCGTAGGTCAGAAAGGATCCGCGCACGTCGACGATGAAGAACTGCCGGGCGTCGTTCCTGGACTGCGCCTCCTTCAGCTCGGACAGCAGGATCTTGAACTCGGCCTTCTTCTCGATGTCGTTGGATTCGGCGGCCTGCTTGGCGACCAGTCCTTCCAGCTCGATGCGGCACATATAGACCTCATCGAAGTCGCGCTGCGACATCGGTGAAACCCAGATGCCGCGCCGGGCCTCGCGCATCACCAGGCCATCGCGCTCGAGCAGCCGCAACGCCTCACGCACCGGCGACCGGCTGACGCCGTATCGTTCGGCGACCATTTCCTCGGTCAGTCGCTCCCGGGATTTGATGCGGCCGAAGATGATCTCTTCCTCCAGCATCTCGGCGAGATTCTCGGGGATGGCGACCGACAATTTCTGAAAGCGTGCTAAAATCATGTCGACACCATACTGTATACAATGTACAGGTCAAGCCATCGCGGTAATTTCTTTTGACGTGCAATCTGCCGGCGGCCTTCCGCGGACCGCCGGGCTGAAAGGGGCCAGGACATGTATCCAGAGACGATCGAGCTGCTGATTGACGGTGCGTGGTGCCAGGGATCGGACGGCAAGTCCGAACCGTTGATCAATCCCGCCACCGAAGAGGTGCTGGCATCCGTGCCGCACGCCACGGAGGCCGATCTCGACCGCGCTCTTGCGGCCTCGGCCAAGGGCTTCAAGCTGTGGAAGGCGATGACCGCGATGCAGCGCTGGGCGATCATGGACAAGGCCGCCGACGTGATCGAACAGCGCAAGGAGACCATCGCCCGCATCCTGACGATGGAGAATGGCAAGGCGCTGGCCGAGGCCACCGGCGAGGTGCAGTTCGCCGCCGATGCGACCCGCTGGTACGCGGAAGAAGGCAAGCGCGCTTACGGGCGCATCGTCCCTGCCCGGCTGCCCGGCGTACGGCAGATGGTCTTCAAGGAGCCGGTCGGACCGGTCGTCGCTTTCGCCGCCTGGAACTTTCCGGCCAGCAATGTCATCCGCAAAATTTCCGGCGCGCTTGGCGCCGGCTGCTCGATCATCCTGAAGCCGGCGGAGGAAACGCCCGGAACCGCCGTGGCCATCGCCCGCTGCTTCCAGGACGCAGGACTGCCGGCGGGCGTACTCAACATCGTCTTCGGCGAACCGGCCAACGTCTCGTCCTATCTGATCGCCTCGCAGATCCCGAAGAAAGTCTCGCTGACCGGCTCGACCGCGGTTGGAAAGCTGCTGCAGAAGCAGGCGGCGGACACGTTGAAGCGCTGCACCATGGAGCTCGGCGGCCACGCCCCCGTCATCGTCTATGAGGACGCCGATCTCGAAAGGACGCTCGATACGGTCGTCGCATTCAAGTTTCGCAATGCCGGCCAGGTGTGTACCTCGCCGACCCGTTTCTACGTGCATGAGGCTGTCTATGACCGCTTCATCGACGGCTTCGCCACCCGCGCCGAAAAGCTCAGGATTGGCGGCGGCCTCGACACAAACGTGCAGATGGGTCCAATGATCGCGCCACGACGGCTGGATGCCATGGACGCTTTCGTCAGCGACGCAACGGCGAAGGGCGCGGCCGTCGTCACCGGCGGCAAGCGTATCGGCAACAAGGGCTATTTCTATGCCCCGACATTGCTGAAGGACGTGCCAGACACGGCGCGCATCATGTCCGAGGAGCCATTCGGGCCGATCGCCCCGACGACCCCGTTCTCAACCTTCGACGACATGATCGAGCGGGCAAACTCGCTGCCTTACGGGCTGGCCTCGTTTGTGTTCACCCGCAACCTCAGCCTTGCCCAAAAGACCGAAGCGGCGCTGGAAGCCGGTATGGTCGGCGTCAACCACATGATGGTCTCGACGCCCGAAACGCCCTTCGGCGGCGTCAACGAATCCGGCTATGGCTCGGAGAGCGGCATCGAAGGCCTCGACGCCTACCTGCGGACCAAGTTCGTGACGGAAATGTAGTTGCCGCCGGTGCTTGCGCGACAACCGCTCGCTCGACGCAGCCCCCGACGGACGGTCATTTGCGCGCCGGGATCACGGGAAGGATCCCTCATCGATCAATGGGCCTGGGCCTCATCAGCACATTGTCCCACCAGTTGTCGGCGATGTGAGTCAGTTCGACGGCAGGTTCCTTGCCCAGCAGCAGCCCCAGCACACGCGGCGGCGTGAGCGGCATTTGCTGGACACGGCACCCTGTTGCATTGGCGACGGCGCAGGCGACGGCTGCCGGGGGATTGAGAATGGGCACCTCGCCCGCGCCCTTGGCGCCGAGCGGGCCGATGGAAGGCGCGCCTTCGTAGAGGTCGATCTCGACAGGCACGGTATCCAACGCGAGTGGGACGCGATAGGTCTCGAGGCTGCCCTGTCGGATGCACCCGTCCTCGCCGATGGTGTGCTCTTCATGCAGCGCGTAGCCGAGCCCCTGCGTGACCCCGCCCTGGATCTGCCCGTGGATGGCGCGCGGGTTGAGCGCCCGGCCGACATCCTGCACCACCTTGTAGCTCAGGATTTCGACATGGCCGGTGTCGGGGTCCACGGCGACCTCGCAATCATGGACATTGAAGACGGGAATATCGATTGCGTCGATGAAATGGCCCGCCGCGCAGCCGGGCATCGCCGGCACGCCGGGATTGGTGAACGAGCCGCTGCCGACCACTGGACCCGTCAACCGGTGCGCGTGCTGCACGGCCTTGGCAATGGTCATACCCGATCCCTCGATGCCGGCGATCTCAACCCGTCCATTGCGCAAGACCAGCCGTTCCGGCTGGGTCTGCAGCAGCTCACTCGCCGTGTGCAGGATCTTGTTGCGCACGTCCGCGGCAGCGGCGAGGCTCGCCGCGCCGACGGAAACGGTCGTGCGGCCTCCGCCGACGCCGAGATCGAAACCGGCTGCATCCGTATCGGCATTGCGAACGATCACGTCATTCGGGTGAATTCCGAGCTCATAGGCGACGATCTGCGGCAACGCCTGCACCATCGTGCCCTGGCCTAGCTCGACCCCGGCGGTGATGAGCGTCGCGCTGCCGTCGGCATTCAGGTTGATGGTGGCCGTCGAGGGGCCGACGAAGATGAACCAGGTGCCCACCACGGTGGCCCGGCCGTACAGGCGCCCGCCCGCCAAAGGCTCCTTGCTGGGAGACGCTTCCCGCAGCCTTGCCATCCGATCAAGCATCGGGCCGAGCACGTCGCCTTCGAAGACCTGTCCCGTTGCGCCAAGGTCTCCGTCGCCCAGGACGTTCCGCCGCCTGAATTCGAGCGGATCCATCCCAATGGCCTGGCAGATCTCGTCCGTATGCCGCTCCAGTGCGAATGTGTTGTAGACACCGTTGCAGGCACGAAAGGCCCCGTTGGGGGGAGTGTTGGTGTAGACGGCACGGCTCGCCAGCTTGACCGAGCCAAGCCTGTAGTTGCCGCCGAGTGTGTGCGCCGTCATCGTCGTGAGGAATATCTGCTCGCCGCCATAGGCGCCGCAGTCCATCAGCACGACGGCTTCGCGTCCAGCGATGTCGCCGCTTTGGGTCACCGCGGATCGGATCTTGATTTCGGCGTTTTCGCGGCAGAGGCAGGTCAGCATCTCCTCCTGCCTCGAATAGACGAGGCGCACTGGCTGCCCGGATTTGCGCGCCAGGATCGCGGCATAAGGCTCCAGCGTGCAGTCGAATTTCTGACCGAACCCCCCGCCCACGGGCGGCACCGTGACATGCACCTGAGAGGCAGGAACACCAAGCAGCTTCGCCGTCATGTTGCGAACCGTCCATGGGACCTGTGTCGACGTCTCGATATGGTAGCGGCCGTCTTCGTAGGAGGCGACGACGGCCCGGGGTTCGAGCGAGACATGGTTCTGCCGGCCGACCCGAAAGCAGCTCTCCACGACCACGACGTCATCGCGGGCGAATGCTGCCTCGGTATCGCCCCGGACCACCGCCGCTTCCCAGGCAACGTTGCCGCCACGAGCGCCGCCTTCGAACAGAAGTTCGTAGTTCTTCCAGTCAGGGTGAACCAAGCGAGCGCCAGGCGCCAGCGCATCCGCCATGGTGAGCACGATGGGAAGGGGTTCAAGTTCGACTTCGATCGCGCGTGCCGCCGCCCGGGCTTGCTCGTAAGTGTCGGCGGCCACCGCGGCGATCTGCTCGCCATGAAAGCGGATGACGCCCGAGGCGAAGAGCGGATGATCGGCGATGCCGATACCGTGCATTCCCGGGGCGTCTTCGGCAAGCGCTATGGCGCGCACGCCCGGCATTTGACGGGCGCGCGTGATGTCGATCTTCAGGATGCGGGCCGACGCGACCTCCGATCGCAAGATCGCCGCGTGAAGCATGCGCGGCAGCATACGGTCGACGGTGTAGCGCGTGCGGCCGAGCAGCTTGTCGCGTGCGTCGCGCCGTCGCAGGTTCATCGTGACGTTTGACGGGTCGGCCGTTGCCATTGCTCAGCTCCGCTTCGCCAACGCCACGGCCGCATCGACCAGGCGCTCATAGCCGGTACACCGGCAGATATTGCCGACAAGCGCCGCCTTGATTTCATCCCTCTCGGCCCGCGGATGCTCCTGGAAGAAGCTCGTGAGGACCATCAGGATACCGGGAAAGCACATGCCGCACTGGACGACATCGTGCTCTTCCATGATCCGCTGCAGAGGCGATAGCTCGCCCGCCGTCGCAAGCGATTCGACCGTGTAGACCTCTCGTCCCTCGGCCATGCCGAGCGGCACCAGGCAGGACACGACCGGCTGTCCGTCGAGATGGACGGTGCAGGCCCCGCAGAAGCCCTCGCGGCATGCGACTTTCGCTCCGGTCAGATGGAACTCGTCCTTCAGCACGTCGACAAGCGGCGTGAGCGGTTCGGCGCGCGAAACTCGGTCTTCACCATTGACAACGAGACGCAAGGACATCGGCTTGATCTCTTCCGGGTACGAGCTTTAGGACTGCTCTTGAAGGGCGAGCACGGCGCGGCGCACGAGGCTGGGAAGCACTTTCACCCGGTACCAGCCTGGCGCCTCGACGCCTTCGCGGCCCAAAAAATCTCCGCAAAACCGTTCGGCTTGTTCGGTCGCGCGGTGTGGATCGAGGCTATGGCCGACAAGGCTTGTTTCGAGCTGCTCCCAGCGGCGCGCAACGGGTTCGACCGAGCCGACCGCCACCCTGGCGCTTTCGACGACGCCGGTCGGGTTCAAGGTCGCCGCCAGGCTCACGATTGCCACGGGGTAATCTCCCGCCTTGCGCAGCGGGAGCCTTATATGCGCCGAGCGCCGAGCCGTGCGCGGAACGATCACACGGCGGACGAGACGGTCGGGTCCAATGCCTGTCCTCACCTCCAGGAAACGCTTCACCGTCATCCGTTCGGACCCTTTCGCACCTTCTATTTCGAGCTCGGCATCGAGGCATAGCAGGGCGGGCACCAGATCAGCCGCGGCAAAGGCCGAAGCGCAGAGATTTCCGCCGATCGTGGCAACGTTGCGGACTGCGGGATTTGCGGCGTTGACGGCGGCCTGTGCCAGCGCGCGGCATTCGGGCAGCGATCCAAGCGAGCTTGCCAGTTCGGCATGGGTAACGCAGGCACCTATGCTGATCTCGCGATCGAGAATATCCAGCCGCCGCAACTCGTCGATCTTGCAAATCGCCACATAGGACAGCTCCCGCCGCTCGTGCCTGAGCGGAGCCCGCATGATCCAGGTCGCGCCGGCAAGAGCTGCTCCAGCCGACCCGCGATCGGCAAGAGCGGCTATCGCATCGGCCAGCGACGTCGCTGCATGGAAGCGCTCTCCATTCTGTCCGGGCACGCTATTGGGTCCCTCCTGCCGGATGGATCTGAGGATCGCTGCGCAACCTTGGCAATTCCGCTTTCAGCGATCGCCGTCGCGCGTCCGGCCAACAAATTTCCAGGCCAGCGGCAGGACCGCGGTGGCAAGCGCCAGCTTGAGCAGATCGCCGAGGACGAAGGGCGTGAGACCCCAGGCCAGGATCGGCTTGTCCCACCCAACGACGGTGCCCAGCCAGGAAAGTCCGAAGGCATAGATGACGACCGTTCCCAAAAGCATGGAAAGCGCCGTCGTGACGATCCTGCGATCCCAGCCGTGGCTGGCGAGGAGGCCGCAAAGTGCCGCGGCGGGCAGATAGCCGAGGAGGTAGCCGCCGGTCGGACCGACCATGTAGGCGAGACCGATGCCTTTCTCAGGTGTTCCGGCGAAAACCGGAAGCCCGAGCGCGCCTTCGATGAGATAGAGAGCGACTGTGGCAGCGCCCAGCCGCCATCCGAAACTTGTCCCGATCGACAGGACGACAAAGGTCTGCATGGTCATCGGCACCGGGTAGAACGGAACCTGCAGTTTGGCTGACAGCCACAGGGCCAGCGATCCGGCGATGGCCAGAACACCATTCCTGAGCGCTGTCGTGCGGCCGGAGAAGGCCTGTTCTGCAAGCGTGGGATAGGTTGAGGAAATCATGGTCTTTCCTTTCGGTGTTGAGTGATTGCCGTCAGCGGTCGCCAACCAGCATGCGGTAGCGGAATTGGTCGAGGATGACGGCGAGAACCAGCAGCGAGCCGAGCAGCACCATCTGCATGTACGAGCCGATCTGGGCGATGTTCATGCCGTTCTGCAGCAGCACGATGAAGAAGGCGCCGAGAACGACATTCTCCACACGGCCCAGCCCTCCGCGCAGGGAAACCCCGCCGATGACACAGGCGGCGATCGATTCCAGCGCGATCGTGCCGCCAAGATTGGTTTCGCCGGACTCGACCCGGGCCGTGAGCAGAAGACCTGCCAGAGAAGCCAGCATCGCGCACAGGACATAGGCCAGGAACAGCACCCGCTTGGTGTTGACGCCCGAGAGGTTGGCCGCCCTGACATTGCCGCCGACCGCGTAGATGTGAGAACCCAGTTTCGTTCGGTTCATCAAGAGCCAGATGCCAACGATCGCCAGCAAGGCGATCATCACCGGCACGGGAATGCCGAGCACCCGCCCGAAGCCGAAGAAATTGCCGAAATCGTAGGGCAGTCCGGATATCGGAACGCCGCCGGTAAGGAACAGCGCGATGCCCGCACCGACCGACTGCACGCCAAGGGTCATGATGAATGGCGAGACGTCGAACTGGGCGATACCGAGCCCGTTCAGGCATCCGATCAGCAGCGCGGCGCCCAATCCCGCACCGGCGCCAAGCAGGATCGCCAGCCAGATCATGTCTGGCATGACCGGCGCCAGCGCGACCATCGCCATCGCCGACACAACCGAGGTCATCGCGATCGCCGTGCCAACCGAGAGATCAAAACCTCCGGTGATGAGGACCAGCATCTGACCCAGCGAAACCAGAACCAGATAGACAGACTGCCTGGCGACGTTGGTCAGGTTCTGGATCGACAGGAACTGGTTCGAGATCAGTGAGAAGACGATCAGCGAAAAGACCAGGAAAAACGGCAGCACCCCGACACGCAGGAACACGAATCTTATGGCCGCCAGCAGAATGGTGGCGCGGGTTCGTGGCGCCCCTGCATCCTCGGTTCGGCTGCTCTGAATGGTCATGGCTGGATTCCCGTCTCCGCAAAGAAATATTTCAGGACATTTTCCTCCGCGATCTCGGCGCCGGTGAGTTCGGCCGATACTCTGCCCTTCGAGAAGACCAGCAGGCGGTGCGCAAGGTTCATCACCTCCGGCAGGTCGGAGGAGATCACCACCACCGCCTTGCCGGCCTCGGCGATCTCCTTGATCAACCGGTAGAGCGCGGCGCGGGTGCCCATGTCGACGCCGACCGTCGGCTCATCGAAGATGTAGATGTCCCGCTCCTCGCCAAATCCCTTGCCGAACAGCACCTTCTGCTGGTTGCCGCCCGAAAGCTTCGAGACAATGCGGCCCATATGGGCTGAAGCAATGCCGACGCGCTCGCCGATCTTGTCGGCCAGCGCCCTTGCGCGACGCGGCGCAACAATTCCGAGGCGCCCCACGATCTCGGCCCGGCCGAGCAGGTTGAGCTTGATGTTTTCGCGTGCCGTCGCCGCCAATTGCAGGCCCTCGCCCTTGCGGTCAGGCGGCAAATAGTGGACGCCGCCGCGCAGCATATGCCTCGTCGCCGCATGGGTCACGTCGCGCCCCTTGAGCGTGACCGTGCCTGACCGGATCGGCTGCAAGCCAAGAACACTGCGCCAGATCCGCGACTTGCCGCTGCCGACCAGGCCGGCAACGCCCAGCACCTCGCCGGCGCGCACGTCGATATCAACGCCATGAAAGCCGGCGCCGTGCATCCCGCGCAGCGTCATCAGCGTCTTGCCATCCGGCTGGCGGCCGATCTCGGGATAGATCTGATCGATCGCCCGACCGGTCATCAGCTCGACGAGCGTCTTCTCGGAGGTGTCGCGCGCCGACACGGTCCCGATCAGACGGCCGTCACGAAGCACGCTGATGTTGTCGGCGATTTCGCGAAATTCCTGGATGCGATGTGAAATGTAGATGATGCCGACGCCGTCGGCCTTCGCCTTGGCGATGAAGGCGAAAAGCTTGCGCGTTTCCTTCTCGGTAAGCGAGGCGGTCGGCTCGTCGAGGATCAGGACCCTCGCCTTGCCCAGAAACACCTTGGCGATCTCCACCATCTGCTGCTCGGCACGCGACAGAGTGGAAACGCGCCGTCGGATGTCGATCTCGAAGCCCAGGTCCTGGAACAAAGCGCGTGCGCCCTCGGCCATGGCGCGCCGGTCGGTCAAAGGACCGCGCTTGAGCTCGCGGCCGAGATAGACGTTCTCGAAAACACGCAATGTCGGGATCAGCGAGAATTCCTGAAACACGGTGCCGATGCCATGCCTGGCGGCGTCATGCACCGAACGCAGGTCGACTTCCTCGCCATCGATGCGCAGCGAACCCGATGTCGGCCTGTAGAGGCCGGAGAGGATCGAGATGAGCGTCGACTTTCCGGCACCGTTCTCGCCGAACAGCACATGGACCTCTCCACGCTCGAGCCTGAAATCGACGCCATCGAGAGCCTTGACGCCGGGAAACTCCTTCGAGATCCGGGTCATTTCCACCAGTGGGGTGTTTGCGTTGTCCATTTGCCAACCCGGTCGATCCGGTCCCGCCTTGCCTGGCGGAACCGGACAGCGCTTGTCGCGATCAGTTCACGTTGAAGACCGGCTTGTAGCCATCCGGCGGCAAGATGTTCGTCGGCGAAACGTCCTTGATATTGGACGGATCGACAACGAAGATTTTCGGACCGACGTGCTTGATGTAGTCCTTGCCCTCCAGGATGCGGACCGCCTGGTCCACGGCAATACGACCCTGGATGACCATCGAGTCGGCCGGGGAAGCGAGGATGAAGCCGCGCTTGATGCCCTCATAGACGCCAGGCGTCATGTAGAAGGACAGCAGGTCGACCTTGCCTTGCAGGCCGCGCTCGCGAATGACGCCCTGCGCGGCTTCCGCCGTCACCGCGGTGCCCGCGATGTAGCGGATGTTCGGATTGGCCTGCAGCGCGTCCTCGACGAGCTTCAGCTGCACTTCCTTGCCGGTGTCGCCGAACTTGGGTTCCAGCACCTTGACAGCGGAGCCCTTGACGGCGTCGAGGAAGCCCTGGTTCGCCGCGCCCACCCAGCCGGCCCCCGCCGGTCCGGGGAACCAGCCCACCTCCACCTCTTCGCTGCCCGCCGGATGTTTCTTGGCCAGATAGGCGCCAGCTTCCGAACCCATCGTGTAGAAGGACACCAGCGACTTCGCCGAGATGTCCGGCGATGAGATGCCGTTGATTACGTCGATCACCGGGATGTTCTTCTTGTGGATTTCCGAAACGAGATTGTTGAGGCCGTCGGCGGAGATCGCTCCGATGACGACCGCTTGCGCGCCGGCGGCGACGCAATCCTCGATCTGCGAAATCTGCTTGTCGAGCTCGGTATAGCCGCCAGCTTCGAACAGGTTCATCTTGACGCCGAGCCGCTTGGCCTCCTCCGCCACGCCGTAATCGACACCGAGCCAGTAGGCGTCCTTCATGTGCGGAAAGGAAACGCAGATGTTCCAGGGTTTCGACGCCTTGTCGAGCGGCACGTAGGTGACATCGACCGACTTGCCGTCGGCCGCAAAAGGCGGCTCGATCTTGGCCGCGTCGTATGGATACCAGTCGGCGGCATAGGCGGCGCCGGCAATCAAGGTCGTCGCCGTCACAAGCATCATTTTTCCGAGATTTTTCATGTCATTCCCCTTCCTTGTTATCGGCCGCCGCCTCGAGGACGGTTCGGCCGCACTTACCCAAATGTCAGTTGAAAACGCTCCTGATCCTGCCCAGCAATGCCGCCCGGTCGGCGCGGGCCTTCAGCGCGCCGTCCATGTCGACCTTGACGAAACGTGTCGGTGTGTTCGGCTGCAGCTGGCCGATCAGGTCCATGTCGGCCGAGACCACGGTGCCGACCATGAAGTAGCCGCCACCCGAGACGGCGTCGCGGTGCAGGATGATCGGCTCGGTGCCGCCCGGCACCTGGATCGAACCGTAGGGATAGCAGCTGTCGACGATGTTGGAGGGATCCGACCCTGCCCCGAACGGCTGGTCGCGTTCGACGAATTGCAACGGCCGGCCGCCGCGGAAGCGATAACCCATGCGGTCTGCCTCGGGCGCCACCTTCCATTGGTCGTCGAAGAAGTTCTGATGCGACTGCTCGGTGACGCGATGCCAATAGAGGCCCGGCAGGACCCGCAGTTCGGCCGGCATTCCCGGTCGCCGACGCAAAGCTTCCGGGACACTTCGCCCTTCCTTGCCGGAAGTGGCGTTGCCGACAGGCAACTCGTCGCCCTTGGCGATGGCGCGGCCCTTGAAGCCGCCCAGCGCGCCGATCGGGTAGGTCGAGCGGCTGCCGAGCGCGATCGGCACGTCGATGCCGCCGGCGATTGCGATGTAGATGCGCGCGCCTGTCTGCAGGAAGCCAAAGCTCAGCACCTGGCCAGCCTTGACATTCAGCCCGGTCCAGGACGGCTTTTCCTCGCCGTCGAGCTTGATCGGCATGTCGGCACCGGTCACCGCGATCAGCGCGTCGCGGGTGAATTCGAGCTGCGGCCCGATAAACACCGCCTCGAGACCGGCCGCACCCTCGTCATTGCCGACGATCAGATTGGCGGCTCGCAGCGCCAGCCGGTCCATGGCACCGCCGATCGGGATGCCGAGATGAAAGTAGCCGGGACGGCCAAGATCCTGAACCGTGGTCGAAAGCCCCGGATTGAGTACCTTAACGGCCATTGATCATGCCCTCCAGCCTGGCGTTGTAGCCGTCGATGTCCTTCTGGAATTCACGCAGGTCGAAGGTGACGTCACTGATTGCCGGGGCAAACCGGCCGGCGGCGACTTCCTCGACGGTATGGTCGTATTCCTCGCGGCCGATCGGCTTGAACTTGACGATGTCGCCCGGGCGGAAGAACACCATGAAGTCACGGAGGTAGCTGGTCTTCTGCTCCGGATCGAAGATCGGCATCGGCGTGATGCCGAACATCTGGTAGCCGCCGGCGCCGCGCACGGAATAGATGCAGGAGAAGCAGCCGCCATAGCCGATGGTGAGCTTTGGTGTATCGGTGCGCGGCCTGAGGTATTTCGGCACCTGGATCTGCCGCGGCCGGTCGACCATCTGGTACATGAACGGCAATCCGGCGACGAAGCCGACCATCGACACGAACCACGGAGAGCCGGCATGGGCGGCGATGAAGTCGTCGACCGTGGCGTAGTTGTTGATGCGGGCGGCGTATTCGAGATCGGTGGCTTGGGGATCCTGGTGCCGCTCGCGGAAACGCATCAGCGTCTCGTGTGTCCAGGGATCCTGGTAGAAAACAGGGATTTCGATGATCCTGGTGGCGATCACCGGATCGGTCTTGCTGGCCGCACTTTCGATGGCCTGCACCTCGCGCAGCATGTCGTCGGGCCGGATGATGTCGGGATTGAACTTGATCTGGAACGAGGCGTTCGCCGGGCAGATCTCGGTCACGCCTCTGATCTGACTGTCGCGCACGGCATTGGTCATCGAGAGGCTCTTGAAGAACGCCTCCAGCGACATGCTCTCGTCGCATTCGACGAAGAGATGCTCGTCGCCACCGAATGAATAGCGGTTCTTCATCAGGCCACCTCCCTCGCGCCGCCTGGCGAAGCGGCGAATTTCGTTTCCAGCCAGTCCTCGAGAAAACGCGTATGGAAGCGCCCGGCCGCCACGTCGGCATCGGCGGCGAGCGCCTGATGCAGCGGCACGGTCGTCGGGATGCCGGTAATCCTGAGACCGGCAAGTGCCGTGCGCAGCTTCGCCAGGCAGGCGGCGCGATCGGCGCCATGCACGATGAGCTTTCCCAAAAGCGAATCGTAGAAGGGCGGCACCGTGTAGCCGGCAAACAGCATGGTGTCGAAGCGGATGCCCTCGCCCTGCGGCACGACGAGCGTCTCGATGGTGCCAGGACCGGGCATGAAACCCCTGTGTGGGTCCTCGGCGTTGATCCGGCATTCGATGGCGTGGCCGGCAATGGAAATGTCTTCCTGTCTGACCGACAGAGGCTGGCCACCGGCGATGCGCAGCATCTCCTGCACGAGATCGAGACCGGTGATCATCTCCGTCACCGGATGCTCGACCTGGATGCGGGTGTTGACCTCGATGAAATAGAAGTCGCGGCTGGCGTCGTCGTAGAGATATTCGACCGTTCCGGCGCCGCTGTAGCCGACCGAGCGCGCCAGGGCGACGGCGCTGTCGCACAGGCTCTTGCGCACATCGGCCGGCAGTCCGACGGCCGGGGCTTCCTCCCAGACCTTCTGCCGACGCCGCTGCAGCGAGCATTCGCGCTCGTAGCAATGAACGAAATTCCTGCCGTCGCCGAGGATCTGCACCTCGACATGACGCGCCTTCTCGATCACCTTCTCGATGTAGAGGCCGCCATCACCGAAGGCCGCCGCGGCCTCGGCCGAAGCTTGTGGGAAGTGACGTTCGAAGTCCTCGAAGGTGTGTGCGATGCGGATGCCCCTGCCGCCGCCGCCGGCGGCCGCCTTGATCATCACGGGCAAGCCGATGCGCGCGACAATCGCCGCCGCCTCGGTGATGTCGGAGACGCGCCCGTCGCTGCCGGGCACGGTCGGCACGCCGGCCTTGGCCGCGACCTGGCGCGCCGCCACCTTGTCGCCAAGCAGCCTGATGGCCGAGGCGTCCGGCCCGACGAATTTCATTCCCGCTGCAACCACGGCTTCGGCGAAGTCGGCATTCTCCGACAGGAAGCCATAGCCCGGATGGATGGCATCGACCTTGGCCGCCTTGGCCGCCGCGAGCACCGCCTCGACGTTCAGGTAGGATTTCTTCGCCGCCGGCGGCCCGATGTCGATCGCCTCGTCGGCCAGTTGCACCGCCAGCGAGCCGGCATCGGCGTGGCTGTACACCTGCACTGTCCTCAGCCCCAGGGCCTTCGCCGCGCGGATGATCCGCACCGCGATCTCGCCTCGATTGGCAATCAGGACGGAACCGATGGTCATGCCTCGACCTCGGCAAGCGCCTGGCCGGCCATGACCGCATCGGCGTCGTCGACGAGGAAGCGGATCGCCTTGCCGTCGATGCCCGCCGTCACTTCATGGAAAGACTTCATCACCTCGACAACGCCGATCACATCGGTGGCGGAAACGGCATCGCCATCGTTCTTGAACGGCGCACTGTCCGGCGATGGCCTGCGGTAGAACATGCCTGGCAGCGGCGACTTGATTTCGGCTTTGCTCATTTTGATCCCCTTGCGGCATGGGTCTGTTGGGCGGACACTTCCGTCACCGGTGCGATCCGGATCCCGTTCGCGACCAAAGCGGAACGCATGGTGGCGGCGATCTCCAGGCAACCCGGCGTGTCGGAATGAAAGCAGATCGACTCGAAATCGATGTCGATGTCGGCGCCATCGACGGTGCGGACCTTGCCCTCCAGACAGGCGCGCACGACCTTGTCGGCAATGCCTGCCGGATCGAGCTTGCCGACATGCCGCGTGAACACGATCGAGCCGGAGCGATCGTAGTCCCGATCGGCATAGAATTCCCTGATTACCGGTTGGCCGGCTTCGAGCGCGGTGCGATAGGTCTGCGACATGCCCATGCAGAAGACGAAGGCATTGGGTGCCACGGTGCGCATCAGCTTGATGAAGGATCGTGACAGCGCCTCGTCGGCGGCGAGTTCCATGTAGAGGGCGCCGTGCGGCTTGACGTGCTGCAGGACGGCGCCATGACGCCGAGCAAATTCCCTGAGCGCGCCGATCTGATAGACGATGTCGTTGACGATCTCGTCGCCGCTGCCGTTGATCTTGCGGCGGCCAAACCCTTGCAGATCCCGATAGCCCGGATGCACGCCGATGCCGACGCCGTGCTGGGTCGCAAGCCGTACGGTGGCGTCCATCAGATTGGGATCACCGGCGTGGAAACCGGCGGCGATGTTGGCGGAACTGATCAGTTCCATCAGCCTGGCATCGTCGGTGTCGCTCAGCCGCCATTGGCCGAACGCTTCACCCATATCGCAATTGATGTCGACAACCGTGACTGGCACGTTGCTCCCTTTGCATTCATGCGCCGATCGACAGCGCGGTTCCCGTCTTCTTGTTTTTTTTGAACGTTAACGCGGGAGCGTGACATTGGAAAATTCTATTCTCAGAATTTGACTTTCTGATTTTCAGATACCTATCGGAGATGCGCCTGAACGAGAAAGCGCGCGATACCGCCAGAAACCTTGGCATCCATTGCGACTCAAAAAGGCAATGGCTGCCCAAAGAAATTGCGTGTATCGTGTTTTCAGAAAATGCATGCCTCCGATATCAGATAAACGGAAAGCTACGTCCTTTGCCAATCAGCCTGCGCCAGATCCGCTATTTCGTCTCGACCGCCGAGCAGGGCCAGATTTCGCAAGCGGCGGTCGATCTCGCCATTTCGCAGTCGGCGATCACGACGGCGATCAAGGAACTGGAGAGCGAGGTCGGCGCCGACCTGTTCGTCCGCTCTCCCCAGGGCATGGAACTGACCGCCGCCGGGCGCCAGTTCCTGTTCCACGCCTATGACATCCTCAACAAGGTCCAGGAAGCGACCAGCCTGAATGTGCCGGCGAACACTCTTGAGGGCAGCCTCACCGTCGCGGCGACCTATACGGTGATCGGCTACTTCCTGCCCAACCACCTGGAGAAGCTGAAGCGAAATTTCCCGAAGCTCGACATCCAGCTTTTCGAGCTCAACCGCGAGGCAATCGAGGAGGGTCTTCTGTCCAACCGGTACGACATCGCCGTGCTGCTCACCTCGAACGTGCTCAATCCGGATCTGACGACCGAGACATTGATGGGTTCGCGGCGGCGGCTCTGGGTCGCCTCGAAGCATCATCTGCTGCAGCGGGAATCCGTGGGCCTGAAGGAAATCTCGCAAGAGCCCTACATCATGCTGACCGTCGACGAGGCGGCGCACACCTCACTGAAATACTGGAGCAAGACACCCTACCAGCCGTCGGTCACGCTGCGAACATCCTCCGTCGAGGCGGTGCGCTCGATGGTCGCCAACGGACAGGGCGTCGCAATTCTCTCGGACATGGTTTTGCGGCCATGGTCGCTGGAAGGCAAGCGCATCGAAACACTGGTGCCCAGCGACCCGATCCCGGCAATGGATGTCGGCCTGGCCTGGCGGCGCAATGCCCAGTTCACCCCCGCCATGGAAGCATTTCGGTCCTATTTCAGGCAGACGTTCTACATTCCGAACAGTCGTTAGCACTCACACGCGAACACCGATTTGAACGCCCTGGGCCCTTTGCGAGGCTGAACGGGATTGCTTCGGCAGCAACGACGTCTCCAATCATCCAATCAGTCAGGAAAGAACGCAAGACGTCGCAAGGTGTCCGAGGAGAATACGGCGGCGGAAATGCGCCCCCTTTCTTACCCGGCAAACCTGGGCTCGGCTATTCCGGTCACACCGAGACCGGTGATGGCGAACAGGCTGCCGCGCAAGACACCATCGCCGGGAAATCGCGGCAGCGGCGGCTTGGCCATCGAGGTGACGTACAGTGTGTCGAGCTTCGGTCCGCCGAACATGACGCTGGTGATCTTCTTCACCGGCATGTCGATGACGCGGTCGATGCTGCCGTCCGGCGCGTAACGCACCAGCCTTCCGTCATAGACCAGAGCATTCCACAGATAGCCTTCGGCATCGACGGTCGAGCCGTCGGCCGCACCACCACGGCTGGTGTCGACGCGGGTGAAGGTGCGTCGGTTGGTGGCCGCGCCGGTGGCGATGTCGTAGTCGTAGGCCCAGATCTCGCCGGTCCAGGTGTCGGCGAAATAGAAAGTGCGGTCGTCGGGGCTCCAGCACGGGCCGTTGGAGCAGATGATGCCGGAATCGATCCTGGTGACGGAGAAGTCCGGGTCGAGCCTGTAGAGACCACCGGACGGCCCCTCCTCCATCGTGTCCATCGAGCCGGCGAAGAAGCGGCCGCGCCGGTCGACCTTGCCGTCGTTGAGACGGTTCATTGGCCGGTCCGGCTCGGGATCGTGGATCAGCGTCACGTCGCCGGTGGCGAAATCGAGCAGATGGAAGCCGCGCTGCAGCGACACCACGGCGCCACTGCCATCCTTGCGCAGCGCCATCGAGCCGATCTTCATCGGCACGTCCCAGCAGCGGATTTCACGCCCGTCGGCGGTCGCGCGGAACACCCGCCCGTCGAAACTGTCGATCCAGTAGAGGCGCTCCTGCTCGACATCCCACAGCGGGCCCTCGCCCAGTGTGGTCTTCACGTCCACCACGACTTCGATCTTCATACCGTCCTCCTCTGTTTCGTGCCGTGCAGCGATTGGTCAGGCCGCGTCAGAAAGCGACCTTGTCGCCGCCTTTCAATGACAGGATCTCGCGCGCCTCGTCGGGCGTCGCCACCTCCATGCCAAGCCCCTCGATGATCTTGCGCGCAAGCAACACCTGTTCGGCATTCGACTTCGCCAGCCTACCCTTGCCCGCCCACAGGCTGTCCTCCAGCCCGACGCGGATGTTGCCGCCAAGCGCTGCCGATTGCGCGGCGATGCGAAGCTGGCTGGCGCCGGCGCCCAGCACCGACCAACGGAACTGGTCACCGAACAACCGGTCGGCGGTGCGTTTCATATGGGCGACGTCTTCTGGATGGGTGCCGATGCCGCCGAGCAGCCCGAACACCGACTGCACGAAGAAAGGCGGCTTCACCAGCCCGCGATCGGCGAAGTGGGAAAGGTTGTAGAGATGGGCGATGTCGTAGCACTCGAACTCGAAGCGCGTGCCGTTGTCGTAGCAGGTGGCCAGAATGTATTCGATGTCCTTGAACGAGTTGCGGAAAACCAGGTCGCGCGTCGCCTCCAGATGCGGCTTTTCCCAATCGAACTTGAAGGTCTCGTATTTGTCGGCGAGGTGATAGAGCCCGAAATTGATCGAGCCCATGTTGAGCGAGGCAACCTCCGGTTTGAACTGAGCGGCCGGGCGCACGCGCTCCTCGACCTTCATGTAGGGGCTGCCGCCGGTGGTGATGTTGATGGCGGCATTGGTGCCCTGCTTGACGCGCGGCAGGAAGCGGGCAAACGCCTCCGGCGTCTGGTCGGGCTTGCCGGTCTCCGGGTCGCGGGCGTGCAGATGCAGGATCGCGGCACCGGCCTCCGCCGCGGCGATCGCCTCGGAGGCGATCTGGTCCGGCGTGATCGGCAGATAGGGCGACATGGTCGGCGTATGGATCGCTCCCGTCACCGCGCAGGTGATGATGACCTTGCCCTTGGTTTGGGTAGCACCCGGCTTGCGGTTTGTTTGGGTCATTCTCCGAACTCCTGATCCGATTTTTTCTTGTGCGCCGCCAGCGCCATCAGCCGGCGATCGCGCCACACCTGCCGGGCGCCAAGACTGTCCCGTGGCAGGCGCTTGCGACGGTCGGCCTCGACGGTCGCCATGACCTCGCCCGCCCAGTCGACCCGGCGCAGCATCTGCGGGAAGATGTTCGAATAGATCGACTGATAGCGCTCGACATAGTCGCGCACGCCGCCCGGCGCATTGAGGTCAATGGTCTCGAACGGCCCCATGAACGACCAGCGCAGCGCCAACCCGTCGCGGATGCCGATATCGACATCCTCGACGCTGGCGTAGCCGTCGGCGACGAGCCTGAAAGCCTCCTCCAGCAAGGCTCCTTGCAAGCGGTTCATGATGAAGCCGTCAAGCTCGCGCTTCATCACCAGCGGTGCATGGCCGGCGTCGACGAGGAAGGCGCGGGTCCTTTCGAGCGTGTCAGCGGACGTCCACGGCGCCGGCACGACTTCGGCCGCCGGAATGAGATAGGGTGGATTGATCGGATGCACGACCAGGCAGCGATGCCGCCCTTGCAGATGATCGGTGAACTTCGACGGCAACAGTGCCGAGGTGGAACTGGCGATGACCGTTTGCGGGCCGGCAAGGGCGTCGATCAGGGAGAACACCTCCCGCTTGACCTCGAGGTTTTCGGGCGTGTTCTCCTGGACATGGACTGCATCGGCCACCGCTTCCGCCAGCTCGGCGACAATGGCGATGCGGCCGAGCACGGTGTCGACGGATTGACCGCGCAGCAGGTCGTTCGAGGCGAGGTCGCCGAGCACGCCGGCAATGTAGTCGCGGGCACCGCCTGTCGCGGCAGGCGACTGGTCCCACATCCGCACATCATGGCCGGCGCGGGCGAAGCTGATCGCCCAGGCCCGGCCGATAAACCCGCTTCCGACAATCGCGACATTGGCCATGGATCGGTTCCTCAAAGGGTCTCGACATTGCCGTCGACGCCGAGCGACTGGCCGGAAATGTTGATCCCGGCATCGGACAGCAGGAAGGCGATCATCGAAGCCACATCATAGGGGCTGGTCATGCGGCGCAGCGAGATGTTCTGCAGATAGCGCCCGGTCATCTCCTCGTGGCTGATGCCGATCTGCTTGGCGCGGGCCGAGATGACGCCTTCGATACGTGGTCCCTCGATGATGCCAGGCAGGATGGCATTGACCCTGATCCCATGCGGCCCAAGCTCCTTGGCAAGGCTCTGCGTGAAACCGATGACACCGAACTTGGCCGCCGAATAGGGCGTGCGGAACGCATAGCCGTGGCGGCCGGCCGCCGACGACATCGACACGATCGAGCCACCGCCCGCCGCCTTGATCAGCGGCACGGCGCGCCGGGCGCACAGGAACTGGCCGGTCAGGCAGATGTCGATGCAGCGCCGCCAGTCGGCCGGATCGATCTCGTCGACACCGCCTGTCGGCCCGGCAATGCCGGCATTGTTGATCAGCGCGTCGAGGCCGCCGAGCTTTTCCTCCACGGCCTCGAACAGCCGGTCGACGTCCACGTCACGCGAGACATCCGCCTTGATCGCCGCGACCAGGTCGATCTTGTCGGGAGCGGCGGCTAGCGCCTCGTCGGAAACGTCGCAGACGACGATGCGCGCGCCGAGCCGCGACAGCGTGTCGGCTATGGCAAAACCGATGCCGCCGGCGCCCGCTGTCACCAGCACGCGCTGGCCTTTCAGCCCGCTCAGAAATTCGTCCGCAGATGCCGGTGCGCTTGCGCTCATGGTCCTGTCCTTCTCATTGCAGCCGCCGTTCGCGCAGCGCCATGACGGCACCCAGAACGACCAGCCCGTAAAGAATTGCCCTTGTGGCGTAGGGAAGCGTGGTGCCGGCCAGCAGCATCTGCAGCGCCGTCAGCAACAATACCCCGCCGAGCATGCCGAGATAGTGGCCGCGCCCGCCAGTGATCAGCGCGCCGCCCACAACCACCACGGCGATCGACGGCAAGAGATAGTCGTCGCCCATGCCGAGGCTTGCCTGGCCCGAAAAGCCGGTCAGCATGATGCCGACGATCGCCGCGCAGACGGCCGACAGCATGTAAACCAGGATCAGCGTGCGTTCGACGCCGATGCCGGACAATCGCGCCGCGCGCAGCCCGTTGCCGATGCCGTAGACCCGGCGTCCGAAAGGCGTGCGTCCAAGCAGCAGCACTGCCACGACCACGAACACGACCATCAGCAGGACGACCGGCGTCACGAAGCCGAGCTTGGCCGTCATGAACCAGCGCAGCATCGGCGAGGAAAAACCGGCCGGTGTTCCCTGCGAATAAAGCAGCGCACAGCCCTGCAGAATGCCATTGGTGGCGAGCGTCATGACGATCGGCGAGATGCCGAGATAGACGATGCCGAAGCCATTGGCGAAGCCGATGGCGCAGGCCATCAGCAATACCACCGGCAAGGCATAGACGAGCGCGGCATCGGAGCCGTTGACCATGCCGGCCAGGATGATGCCGGAAATGCCGATCGTCCACGGCACTGAGAGATCAAGGCCGCCGGTCAGGATGACCGTTCCTTGCCCGAGCGCCAGGACGGCGAGGAAGGACGACAGCACGAGCAGCGAATTCCAGTAACCCGGATTGAGGATGGCGCGGCCGAGCCAGATCTGCGTGACGATGACGATGATGAGCAGGCAGACATAGGCAGGCAGTGCATAACGCAGCGTCTCCGCGTTGCGCAGATGGAAGGCAGGGCGCGGCGATGCGGCCGTGCGTTGGCCATGCGATGGTCCGGCGATCCTGAGACGCCGGTCCACGCGCTCGAGTTGCGAGGGCAATATGCCGGCGCGCCAGGCGGCAAGCCTAGCGCGCGCGGCGCGCAATTGCACGGCAAGCACCGATGCGTGCGAGATCGAGCCGGCGAGAGCCGCCAGCACGAGAATGGTGCCTTCGGCTATGGTCGAGTAATAGGCCGACACATTGAGCACCAGCAGGATGTTCACCACCATCATCAGGATATAGGCGCCGAAGACCGTGCCGACCGGGCCGCCCTGCCCGCCGCCAAGACGCGTGCCGCCGACGACGACCGCCGCGAACATCGACAACAGCAGCGGATTGCCGACAAGCGGATCGCCGCTGCCGGTCTGGGCGCTGATGAACACGCCGGCAAGGCCGTAGCAGCCGCCGGCGATCACATAGACGGCAAAGCGCACCAGCACGACATTGATGCCGACGGAAGCGGCCGAATCCGCGTCGCTGCCAACCGCGTAGAGCGCCGTGCCGAAGCGGGTTCCTTTCAGCCAGAACCAGGCGAGCAGGACGACGCCCAGCACCACCAGCGGCATCGGCAGCCAGTTGGTGATCGCGTCGCCAAGGTAGAACGTGCCGAGATCGGGCGACACGAAACCGCCGGGCTTGTCCATCACCAGCAGTGTGACACCCTGCAGGATGAACATGGTGGACAGTGTCACCACGATCGGCTGCATGCGCAGCACGGCGATGAAGAAGCCGTTGAAGGCACCGACAGCCATGCCGACGCCGATCCCGACTGCCGTCCACAGCAGGATGCTGGCGCCTGGTACCATCGGGTCCATGCTCGATGCCAGCACGACATTGACCAGCGATATCGCCGCGCCGGCGGACAGGTCGAAGCCACCCGACAGGATGACGATCGTCTGGCCGATCGCCGCGAGCGCCGAGGTCGCGCCGCCGCTCGACAGGAACGACACATCGAAATAGGTCAGCGCCCCAGCACTGATCCAGTCGACAATGAAGAGCAGGATCGCAAGGACGGCGGCGGCGATCAGCGCGCCGCGATTGCGCATCAGCGCGCGGCGTAGCCCAAAGCCACCGGAAACAGGGGATGAAGCTGCCGTGCTGCTCATGCCGCGGCTTCCCCGGCATGGCCGAGCGCCGGACGCATGATGGCCGGTTCGGTGATGGCGTCACCTTCGAGCTCGGCCGCGATGCGCCCGTCGTAGAGAACCAGCACCCGGTCGCATTGGTGGACGAGTTCGGGAATCTCCGTCGAGTGCAGCACGATCGAGCCGCCAGCGGCCACGTAGTTGCGCATCATTACGTAGAGCTCGTGCTTGGTGCCGACATCGATGCCGCGGGTGGGATCGAACAAAAGCAGGATGCGGCTCTGCGCCACCAGCCATTTGGCGATGGCGATCTTCTGCTGATTGCCGCCGGAAAACGCGCCAGCCCGAGTCCACAGCGCGCGGCGGTCGACCTCGACGGTGGCGAATGCCTCCTCGACGGAACGGGCCTCGGCTTCCATGTCGACAAGGCCGAAGCGTGTAAATCGCGACACCACGGGCAGCGTGGCGTTCTGGCTGCCCGACAGTTTCAGGAACAGGCCCTCGGATTTGCGGTCTTCCGGCACCAGGCCGATCGCCATGTTGGGCAGCAAGGCATCGGCGGGCGAGCCGAGCCAGACCTTGCGGCCGTCGACGAGGATATCGCCGCGGGTGATTTCAGCCATGCCGAAGCAGGCCAGGAACAGATCCTGCTGGCCCATGCCCTGCAATCCGGCAACGCCGAGGATCTCGCCCCGGCGCAGGTCGAAGCCGGCACCGTCGAGCTTGCGTCCGACCTTGAGGTCGCGCACGCCCAGAACCGGTGGACCGAAGGCCTGGGCACTGTCGGGCTTGGGCGGGAAGGTCTGCTCGATGCTGCGGCCGATGATCTTTTCGATCACGTCGCCGTCCGAGACGTCGGCAACCGGCGCGGTGACGATGTGGCGGCCGTTTCTCAGGATCGTCAGCGTGTCGCAAAAGGCGCGGACCTCGCGCATGCGATGGGTGATGAAGACGATGGTCGTGCCCGCGGCCTTCAGCCTGGCGATGATCTCGCCCAGCCAGTCGACGTCGCGGCCGGCGAGCGTCGAGGTCGGTTCATCGAGCAGCAGGATGCGCGGCTTGCGGTAGACCGCACGCGCGATCTCGATCTTCTGGCGCACCGAAAGCTCGAGCTCGCTCACTTCGGCATCGAGATCGACGGAAAAGCCGAGATCGTCGATGTGGCGGCGAACTGCCTTGCGGGCGGCGGCGCGCCGGATCAGGCCGGAGATGCCCACGGGGGCGTAGGGCAGCAGCATGTTGTCGAGGACGGAGAGATCGCGCACCAGGGTCATCTCCTGGAATGCCGTCTGCACGCCCAGCGCATGCGCGGCGCGCGGTGCGCCGTAGCCGATCTCCTTGCCGAAGACATGGACATGACCCGCGCTCGGCCGGACCAGTCCGGACAGCAGTTTCACCAGGGTCGACTTGCCGGCTCCATTTTCACCCAGCAGCGCGTGGACGCTGCCGGACGCGATCCGGAACGACACGCCGTCCAGCGCGACGGTCGGGCCGAACGCCTTGCTGATGCCGTCGATCTCGATGGCGGGAAGCTCGGAGTGGTCTGTCATTGTCCTCGATCGCCGGGCTGCGCACTTCTGGGCGACATGCATTAGCGCGGATCGACGATGCACGGACAGGATGTCCGCGCATCGTCGCGATTTGCCTTGGGAGGCTCAGTCTTCCGGCTGGCCGACGAGGGCAGCGCTCAGGCCGATCTCGGGTGTCTGGTCCGAAAAGATCGAAGCGAACCAGCCGGGGTTGGAGACCAGCGACGGCTTGAAGGCGTTGCAGCCGGCCTTCATCTCCGCCCAGGTACCCTCATTGCACAGCTTGATCGTCTCGTTGGTGACGACCGGCAGCGGCAGGATGGTGGTCTTCGGCACGTCCTTGCCTTCGATCGCCTCGACGGCGAGCTTCAGTGCAAGCGCCCCGGAGTAGGGCGGCGAGGCGTAGGAAATGCGGGGCGCGCCGAGCGGCGCATATGGCGACGCCGCGCCTTCGACTTCCGTGCCCTCCGGCAGCATCTGGATGCGGCCACCATTGGAGCCCTCACCAGCGCAAGGCAGGAGTTCGCTGGTCTTCTTGCCGGCCTCGAGCTGCATGGAGTTGGCGGTGAAGCAGCCGACCTGCATCCACAGCCCGTTGATATCGCTCCAGCTGCGCGTCGCCAGGATCTTCGAAAGCTCGGTGCGAGCGACGGCCTGGCTCCACATGCCGACGGCCTCGCCGACGATCTTGATATCGGGATACTTGGCGAAGACTTCCTTGGCGGCCTTGGTGCGCAGATCGTCGACCGACGTGCCGGGAACGCCGGTCACCGCGATGATGTTGCCCTTGCCGTTGAGCTTCTTGACCAGCCATTCGGCCGTCACCCGGCCCGCTTCCTCCTGGTCGATATGCACGTTGTAGGCACAGGGCTCGGTGATCTCCGCGTCATAGGCAAAAACCTTGACGCCCTTGTCACAGGCATTCTTGACCACCTGGTTGAGCGCGGTCGGCGAGATCGGGAAGATCACGATGGCTTCGGCGCCCGCCTGCACCATCGCGTTGACCTGCTGGATCTGGCGCTGCGCGTTCGGCCCGGCCACCTGGACCTGCAGGTCGACCTTGTCGGCCAGGCTCTTGTGCGACGCCATCGCCTTGACCATGTTGGCGGCCTCGGCCTGCCAGTCATTGCCGATGAAGCTCATGCTGAGAAAGATCTTGTGCTTTTCGGCCGCTTCCGCGGCGGACAGGCCGAAGGCGCACGCAGCCATGCCGGCCAGCAGCGCGAGCCGCCGGACTTTCAATCCGATACCCATATTAAACTCCTCCCAATCCGAACGACCGAATGCCTCCCAAGGGCACGAAACGTAACCCTTGTCATTCGATGCCATCGACCGTAACATGATTTGATCAAAGATCAATGATGAAATCACTTAATATCAAAACCGGCGGTCGGGGCGCTTGACGCGGCATCCCGAACCTTGCATTCCGGGCACAGGCGATAGGGTCGCCCTTGGGCGGGAAGGTTGACGGGAGATGGCTGGATCGGCGTTCAGGAAGCCGGGGGTCGAGATCACGCCCCTGTCCAGGGAAACCTTGCAGGACAGGGTCTACCGCCACGTCACCGAACTGATCCTCGACGGCAGCATCGTCCCTGGCGAGATGGTCACGGTTCAAAGCCTCGCCGACGCTTTTGGTGTCAGCCCGATGCCGGTCAGGGAAGCGCTGCGGCGCCTGACGGCCGCCAACGCGCTGATGGTGGTTTCGGGCCGCTCGATCGGCATTCCGGCACTAAGCCGAGCGCGCCTCATCGACCTCAGGAACGTCCGGTTCGAGATCGAAGCGATCGCGGCCGCATGGGCGGCGGAGCGCATGGACGACCAGGGCGTGGCGCTGCTGCGCCAACACCTGGATGCGCTCGAACAGGCCAATGCGGCCGGAGACGTCAAATCCTATCTCAGGGCCAACTACGCCTTTCATTTCTCGATCTATCGGGCGGCCGGCTCCGAGAACATGCTCAATATCATCGAGAACCTTTGGCTGCAGATCAGCCCCTACTTCAACATGCTGCACGATTCGGGAAACTACTCCACGGCGAACGAACACCATCAGGAGATGTTCGCAGCACTGCGCGACCGAGATGCGGAGGCGGTTCGGGCCGCGGTCCGCGCCGACATCGACGCGGCTTTCGACGTGCTGGTCGGCCTGCTGAAGTAGCCAGAAACTGTCTGATACGTCTTCAAGCTGACGTTGGGCGTCGGTAGCTTTCACCCCGCGGCCCCGTGGCGGCTCTGGAGTTCGGCGTGACGGGGATGCATGCATCCACCGCCAGCACGGAGCAGACTTCCTTTCTACACGAAGGCCATTACGACCACGCCACCCACGACAACCAGGGCCAGTCCAGCGATAAGCATGGGCAGCAACGTATTGCCTGCCTTTGCGCCGCTTGCCGCTTCAGTGCTGAATACGAGGCTTGGGCGCTCTTCGAGCACGTCTTGCTTCTCGATCTGGAATTTCATGTTCGTCTCACTTCGCTTTGTTGGCGTTGCAGGGAGAACCATTCGCCGCACCGAAGCGCGCGTCGACATGTCGATGTTCTGTCCGTCAGCCGGTGCCAAAGAAGAAAAGCTACCGGACTTGAAGCGTCGGGTCTTTGCGCTCGCGCAAACTGGATGCCACGACGCGTTCGTCGCCGCTGCTATCGGCAGGCTGTTTTTCTGGAGCCGAGAAACCCGGCCATAGCGCTCTTCCCAAGGCCATCGATACTGCGGGCGGGTAACCCCTTCGACCGTCGCCGGGATATCACTCCTGTGAAGGCCCACCCATCGTTGATCCTCGTCAATATCGCCCGAAATACCGATTGATGCGCATCAAAGCCGACGGAACGTATGCCGGTTAGTTAAAGCGGACAGCGGTTCGGAGGTGGTCATGGCTCACAAGCAAGTGTTGTTTCGTTCAGCGGCGCGCGAAAAGATCCTTCGTGGCGCGACCCAACTCGCCGACGCCGTGCGCGTGACGCTCGGGCCGCGCTCGAAGTCGGTCCTGATCGAAAAGAAATGGGGCGCTCCCATCGTCTGCAACGACGGGGTGACCATCGCCAAGGAATTCGACCTGAAGGATCCCGAGGAGAACCTTGGCGCGCGGATGCTCAGGCAGGCGGCCGAGAAAACCGGCGACATGGTCGGGGACGGCACCAGCACGTCAACCATTCTGGCCCATGCGATATTCGCCGACGGCGTGCGCAACGTTGTCGCCGGCGCCAGCGCGATCGATATCAAACGTGGTCTCGATCGTGCAACAAAACGGGCAATAGAGACGCTCAAGCAGATATCCCGACCAGTCTCGACCCGCCGCGAGAAAGAGCAGGTGGCGACGATCTCCGCGCATAACGACCCGCTCATCGGCAAACTCGTCGGCGAGGCGATGGAGAAGGTCGGCGGCGAAGGCGTCATCACGGTCGAGGAAGCGAAGACCACGGAAACGGTTCTGGAGGTTGTCGAGGGCATGCAGTTCGATCGGGGTTTCCTGTCACCTTATTTCGTGACCGATCCCGAGAAGATGGAAGCGGTCCTGGAAGACGCGGTCGTGCTCATCGTCGAAAAGAAGATCGCTTCGCTGAACGATCTCATCAAGCTTTTGGAAGCCGTGGCAAAGTCGGGCTCGCCCTTGCTGGTTGTCGCCGAGGAAGTCGAAGGCGAGGCGCTTGCGACGCTCATCGTCAATCAGATCCGGGGTACGTTCAAGAACTGCGCCGTCAAGGCGCCAGGTTTCGGCGACCGTCGCAAGGCCATGCTGCAGGACATCGCCATCCTGACCGGCGGTCAGGTTATTTCCGAAGACCTCGGGCTCAAACTGGAAAATGTCACGATGGAGCAGTTGGGGCGCGCAAAGCGCGTGGTCGTCGACAAGGACAATACGACAATCATCGGCGGTAGCGGTGACGCCAAGGCGATCAAGGGTCGAGTGGAACAGATCCGGCGCGAGATCGACGACACGACCAGCGACTATGATCGCGAAAAGCTGCAGGAACGGCTGGCCAAGCTTGCGGGCGGCGTCGCGGTCATAAAGGTCGGCGCGCCGACGGAGGCCGAAATGAAGTCGAAAAAGGAAGCGCTCGACGATGCCATCAGCGCCACCAAGGCCGCGGTCGCCGAAGGGATAGTGCCAGGCGGCGGGCTTGCCCTGTTGCGCTGCATCGCGACGGTGGCTGACGAGGAGCAGCATTGCGAAGGCGACGAGCGGACGGGCGTACAGATCCTCAAGCGCGCACTTGAAGCACCGGTCCGGCAGATCGCCGAGAATTCCGCGGTCGACGGTGGCGTTGTCATTGCCAAGATGATTGAAGGCACGGGCAATTTCGGCTTCGATGCGGGGCAAAAAGTGTATGTCGACCTCGTCGAAGCCGGCATCATCGACCCGACCAAGGTGGTGCGCATCGCGCTTGAAAACGCGGTCTCGGTCGCAAGCGTTCTGCTCTTGACCGAGGCAACCATGACCGAAATTCCCGAACCGGCGAAAGAACGCGCTCTCGAACCGGAAATGACGATGTAGTACCGCGCGAAGCGTCGTTTATGAGGTGGAAATAGACGACTCGATGACGATTTCGGCGCGGCAGTGCCGCGCCGCCCCAGGTCGCGTTCTCTCCTGACGATGTGCCCTGACGGACTTGCAAGAGATGCAGGCTTTGATGCGCATCAAGGCGCAGGATCGGACATCCGGTGATCCTGCGACAAATGTCATCGGAGGGCACGAAAATGATCTTCAACACCATCATGGTTCAACTCGATGTCGATTCTCCGGCGGCACCGCGAACGACCTATGCGCTGGATTTGGCACGGCGCTTCGAAGCCACGCTGATCGGTTTTGCCGCGGCCGATTCATATGTGTTTGTTCCTGGCGACGATGGCGGCATGGCGGCGGCGGAAATCATGCGTCAACGCCAAACCGAGATCGAGGATCGCCTGAAGATCCTGAAGGAAGAATTCCTGGCCGTCGTCGGAGACGAGGCCTCATGGCGCGAGGAGATCGGCGATCCGACACGTCTGCTAGCGACACATGCCCGCGCAGCGGACCTGATCGTGACCGGAGCGTCGGCCTCGGGAGTTGCCGGTGACCACCACCGGGCGGTCGATACAGGAACGCTGGTGCTGTCGGCCGGGCGGCCCGTGCTGATTGCGTCCGACGGACTTGCCCCGCTCGACCCCAAAAAGGTTGTGGTGGCGTGGAAGGATAGCCGCGAGGCGAGGCGCGCAGTCGTCGATGCGCTTCCCTTTCTCACCGGCGCGCAAGATGTGCTGGTGGCGACGGTCGAGGAACAGAACCAGAGGGACGCGCGCGAAAGTATCAGCGACGTCATCCGGTTCCTGATGAGGCACGGCGTCAAGGCGAGATCGGAGGTGCTGGGCGTCGGTCATGCGGACGCCTGCGAAACCGTCATCGAACTCGCCCGCGGCATGGGTGCCGAACTTGTGGTTGCTGGCGGCTACGGTCACAGCCGGGTCCGCGAATGGGCCTTTGGAGGCATGACCCGCTCCCTGCTCAAGCAAGGCTCGGTCAACCGGTTGTTTTCGAACTGACGATATCGCCGAATACAGGCCGTTCGCCTGAGTGGCGACCGCCTTGCGCTGGCTAATATGGGGATGCGACGGAGCTATGAAGATGAAGGAACTGCCGCTTGCCGACGTCTACCGGCTGATCGAGCCTGGTCCCGTTGTTCTGCTGACAACGCGGGCCAGGGGCCGCGCCAACGTCATGACAATGTCATGGCACACCATGGTGGAGTTCACGCCGCCGACAATTGCCTGTGTCGTATCGAGCGGCGACTTCTCTTTTGCCGCGTTGCGCGACACGAAGGAATGCGTGATCGCGATTCCGGCCGTGGGGCTGGCGGAAAAAGTGGTGGAGGTCGGCAACTGCTCAGGCCGCGACAGAGATAAATTCGCGACGATCTGGCTGACGCCGCTGCCCGCCGAGCATGTCGCTGCACCCCTGGTCGCTGAATGCTTCGCCAATCTCGAATGCCGCGTCGTCGATACCCGGCTGGTCAACAAATACAATCTCTTCGTCCTGGAAGTTGTGAAGGCCTGGGTTGATCCGGAACAGCCAAGGCCGAAGACCATCCACCATGTTGGAAATGGAGCCTTCGTGGTGGACGGAGAGATCGTCCATTTCGAGTCAAGCATGCCTTGAAGCCGGCCACTTGATCGGCATCAAAGAACGCTACGCCTTGCCCGGTCTAGCTTCGGTTCATCCAATCGATACAGGAAAAGAGCGCCACCGATGAGCTACAAATCCATTCTGCTGAATGTTGACGTAGACGGTCCAATCGGGCCGATCACCAAGATCGCCATCGATCTTGCCAGGCGTTCCGAGGCTCGGCTGATCGGCTTCTGCGCAGCAGACGCACCCTTGCCGGTGACGATGGCGCCCGAGGGTGCCGCGATAGCCGCCGAGGTCTGGCAGCAATTGAGGGATGACATCCAGAAACGGTTCAAGGACCTGCATGCCGAGTTTGACAGCCTGGTTGCCGGGTCGGTGGCGACGGAATGGCGCGAAGCACTCGACAACCCGAACCACGCTTTGGTCGCGACATCGAGGATCGCGGATCTCATCATCACCGGTGCGGCTCAGGGGGCTTCCTCCGGCGATTCCTATCGGACCGTCGATCCCGGCACCCTCGCGCTGCGCGCCGGCAGGCCGCTGCTGATCGCGTCAAGCGGCGCGGAGCATGCGCCGACAGGCAGGATCGTGGTCGCCTGGAAGGACACGCGCGAAGCGAGGCGCGCGGTGGCCGACGCCGTGCCGCTGATGGAGATGGCAGACGACGTGATCGTGGTCACGGTCGGCTCCGAGCCGGACGACCGGACCACGGCCGGCATAAAGGATGTCGCGACCTTCCTGGCCACGCATGGCATCACGGCTCGCACAGAAGTGCTGAAGGCCGACGACGAGAGCGACAAGCTGATCGACCTCCTGAGCTCCGCCAACGCCGACCTGATCGTGTCAGGCGCCTATGGACACAGCCGGATCAGGGAATGGGTATTCGGCGGCGTTACCCGCTCGCTGCTCGACAACACGCGGCTCTGTCGCTTCATGTCAAGCTGATCGTCCGCCCCTCGACGTGCCGTGGCGTGTTCGTCAGCCACATTCCAGCCAAGGGCGTCGGTTTGGCTTGGCGGTGAGGATAGCAATGCCCTATGCGACCGAGGAAGATCTTCCACCGCCCGTCAGGACGCATCTGCCCCTGCATGCCCAGGAGATCTTTCGCGCTGCCTTCAATAGCGCCTGGGACGAATATGCCGACCGAGGCCACGAGCGTGAAGAAATAGCGCACCGCGTCGCTTGGGCGGCCGTAAAGCGCCTTTATCGCAAGGAAGGCAGGGACTGGGTGCCTCTCTGAGCAGCCAGGGCATTTTTGATCCAGATCAAACCATCCCCGCCATATTCATTCCATATGATTTGAAATCAATCACTTGATAAGTAATGCAGGTTCAATGACCGACATCGTTGCGAGGCTTCTCAATGCGTGCAACGCCATGAGAAACAAGGGAGCGGATTTCCCGACGATATGGAAAGACGTCCTGAAGGGGCACCCTTACGTCGCGGGATCGCCAATCCAGGATAGCGGCGAGGATGGTCCCATGCTGAGAATTCCCCTCATTACCGGCCAGGTTCTCGTCTTTCTCGGTTCAAACTTCTCTCTCCTCTAGCCGCGGCGGTGACGTAGCCGACGCCCTGGGACGTCCCTTGATCGATGCCGATCAAGGTCGTGGCATGCGGTCTCTGGCAGGTGCATGACCTGGGCGGGACTCAATCCGCCGCCAATGTGTTCTCGATGGCCTCGATGGGATGTTTCGCGAGATCCTTGGCCAGCTCGCCCACCAGCTTTGCCTTCAGCGAAGCCTGGAAGTGCTTGCGCAGTTCGCCAAGCGTGCGCGGATCGGCGATCACCACCACATGCTGGAACGCTTCCGTCAGCGCCTCGCGATTGAGATAGGCTGCCACGGTGGCGGCAAAGTCGTCTTCGCGCAGGCGGGAATCGTCTGGATTGGCCGCGGAACTGCGATGCCGTCCGCCCGAACCCGTGTTAGCCGAGTGCAGCACCGGTTCGGGCAATTCCACCAGGTCGATCCGGGGTTCGCGGCTCTTGTTGCGGAAGAGACGCAGCTTCTCGCCGTCGGTGACCACGATGATAGTGCCATTAGCCAGAATCATTTTGTTTCTCCTTTGACGTGGTTTTTGGTCGAGGTCCAACGCACTCCCTCGCCATCCTTGGCAACGATCTTCGTCGCCTCTTGGACACGGCGCCCTGCTTCGGCGCGCCGGCAACTCATGGAAGCCGCCGCGCCGAGCTTGGCCCTATCAGATTATGGAAATCCGATCTTCCACCGCCCGGACGCCCGGCGAGGACCAGGCTGCACGCTCGGCTGCCTGACGCTCGGACAACGCCCGGACCTTGCCTTCAAGGGTAACCTTGCCATCCTGAACGATGACGCGGATCGTCTGTGCTTCGGTTTCCGCATTGCGCTTCAGGGCGTTCTCGATGCGCTTCTTGATGTCGGATACCGAGGCTCGTGGATTGATTTCGATCTGGTTGGCAACACCGACGACGCCCGCCAGCCCGCGCACGGCCTCGGCCGCGGCATTCTTCTGGTACTGCCATTCGAGTCTCCCCGTCAGCGTGATCCATCCGTCCTGTACCTTGACCTGCACCTTGTCCCTCGGGATGGAGACATTCCAGGTAATCGCATCGACCGCGCGCTTGGCGATCTCGTCGTCGGCGGTTCCTTTCAAGCCAACCAGCCGGACTTCGATTTCCTCGGCGAGGCCCTTCACGCCCTTGACCCGCTTGACCACATTTTCGGCGGTTGTCTTTTCCCAATAGGAAGAAACATGCCCGGTCAGGGTGACGATGCCATCTTCCACGGCGACGCCGATGTGGGCAGCGTCAATGCTCGGCTCGAATTCCAACTCATCGAGAATGTTCTGACGCAACGCTAGATCCGTCATGGTCTGTCTCCTGTTTGTTGAGTGGGCTCTTCTCCCGCTGCGAAAACAAAAAGCATCCTTTGCGTCCCTGCTCATTGATCCGGCTCAATGTCCGGTCGAATAATCAGTTGGCTGGACGACTAGCACGACCGTCACGAGGTCGCGGAAGTGCCTACAAGCCAATGGTGTCGCATGCTGTCCAGGGTCTCGGCGATGTCATCAGCCTCGATCTTGACCAGATCGGCGTGACCAAAACCCAAGGAGTAGTCGAGTACAGAGATGATCGTGGGCCGTACCCTGAACAGCTTCACGGGTGCGGCCTCAGTAGGCTGGATAGCCGAAATCTGCGGGAAGCGCTGCACCATCATGCGGCCGATTTCTGAGAGTTCGGAAGGCAAAACGACCTCCGTCGCGGTCGCCGCCATCGACAACCCCTCGATCTGCAGCCAGTTCTCATAAGGTGCGGTCATGGTGACCGAAACGCGCGGGTCGCGAGAAATGTTCATAGCCTTCTGCGAGCCGGCTCCGCAGCCGAAATAGAGCAGCACACCGTCATGGACGAACGAAACCACCGTCGCCTGTGGCGAGCCGTCGGCGCGGGTCGTGGCAATCGTCATGTCCATGCAACGCGCCAGGATGGCGATCATCTTCTGCTGAAGCTTGTGTTTCATGACACTCTCCTCGTTTGTTCAAGGGTGGCCGGCTTCATGGCCGGCGTCGCCTTCACGCCGCCGGGACCAGCACCGCGGTTCGCCGCAACGGCGCGAAGTCGTCAGGCGTCAGCGTTTCTTTCTCGAGCAGCAGCTTCGCGCCGGCGCGCAGATCGGTGATCCTTTCGCGGAGCACATCCCTGGCACTGGCAAAGGCCTCGTCGATCATGCCGCGGACTGCCAGGTCGACCTCACGCGCCGTGGCCTCCGAATAGTCCTTCTTGTTCGGCAGGCCAGGACCGTCACCCAGCCATTGCAGGCGCTGCTCTTCGAGGACTGCCTGTCCCACCGTCGGGTCCATGCCGAAGCGGGTGACACATTGCCGGGCAATATCCGTGACCTTGGCGAGGTCGTCGGCCGCCCCGGTCGAGACTTCGCCGAATATGACTTCCTCGGCCGCGCGGCCGCCCATGAGGACGACCATGCGGTCCTTGAGTTCACCGACCGTGATCAGAAACCGGTCCTCGGTCGGACGCTGCATGGTGAAACCGAGGGCGCCGATCGAGCGCGGGATGATGGATACCTTATGCACCGGATCGGCGCTTCGCGTCGCGACCGCCACCAGGGCATGCCCCATTTCGTGAAAGGCGACACGCTCACGCTCCTGCGGTTTCAGCAATCGGCTCTTGCGTTCCGACCCTGCGACGATGCGCTCGACCGCATTGGTGAAGTCATCCATCGTCACCTTGTCGGCGCCACGCCGCGTGGCGATGATGGCCGCCTCGTTGACCAGATTGGCGAGATCGGCACCGGTGAAACCGGGGGTTATCGCGGCAATCTCGTCCGTGCTGACGCCAGGCGCGGTCGAGACGTTCTTGATGTGGACCTTGACGATGGCCTCCCTGCCCTTGCGGTCGGGCCGGTCCAGCACGACCTGCCGGTCGAAGCGCCCGGCGCGCAGCAGCGCCGGATCCAGGATTTCGGGCCGATTGGTGGCGGCAAGCAGCACGATACCAACACGCGGATCGAAACCGTCGAGTTCCGAGAGCAGTTGGTTCAATGTCTGCTCTTTTTCGTCACCGCCGCCATAACCCGCGAACGGGCTGCGGGCGCGACCCAGCGCGTCGAGTTCATCGATGAAGATGATGCAAGGCGCGGCCTGCCGGGCCTGCTCGAACAGGTCTCGTACCCTGGCCGCACCCACGCCGACGAACATCTCGACGAATTCCGAGCCTGAGATGGAAAAGAAGGGCACCCCCGCCTCGCCGGCGACGGCGCGCGCCATCAATGTCTTGCCGGTTCCGGGCGGCCCGACCAGCAGTATGCCCTTAGGGATACGCGCGCCGAGGCGACCGTATTTGTCCTTGTCCTTGAGGAAGGAGACGATTTCCTGCAGTTCGGCCTTGGCTTCGTCGACGCCCGCCACGTCTTCGAAAGTCACACCTGTCTTGCGTTCCAGATAGACCTTCGCCTTCGACTTGCCGATGTTAATCAGGCCGCCCATGCCTTGCCTGTCGGCGAACCCGCGGAAAAAGAACATCCAGATGCCGACGAAAATCAGCGCAGGCAATATCCAGGAGAGAACTGTCGTCAGCCAGTTGCTGTCGGAAGCGCCGGTGATCTTGACGCCGGCCTTCTCGAAAACCGCAACCGCCGCCGGGTCGACGCGGTTGGCAAGGAACGTCTTCTTGCCATCCTGCGGCTCCTTGAACGCGCCCTCGATCATGGTCTCGGTCAACGTGACGGACGCAACCTTGCCCTCCTCGGTGAGGCGGATCACGTCACTGTAGGAAAGCTGGGCAGTGTCGCGATAGGCGAACCAGACCTGAAACAGCTCAATGATCAGGATGGCAACGATGACGTAGCCTATATTGAAGGTATGTTTGCGATCCATGACATCCAGCCGGAAATTGCACTCATAGGCAAAATGTCACGACCAGCGGGCGCGTCCTTGACGCGCATCAAAGTGCGGATCGCTGCTGATCATCATGGTACCGTCGATGATGGGGCACCGGCAAATTGCGGACCTGGCAACGAAGGTGCGCTTTCTCAGCGATCCGGCGGCATACGGGAGCGGAACGACACATGTGGATGTCCGCGAGACGCATATGTCCTGGGTCTTCCTCACGGACGACCTGGTCTACAAGCTCAAGAAGCCGGTCAGGCATGCCTTCCTCGACTTCAGCACGATCAGGAAGCGGCACTTCAACTGTGGCGAGGAATTGCGGCTGAACGCCCGTCTTGCCGCCGAAACCTATCGGCGGGTCCTTCCTCTTCGCCGTGACGCATCGGGCCGCTTCTCCCTCGACGGCAGCGGGCGCGTGGTCGACTGGCTGGTCGAAATGAAGCGCCTGCCGCAAGGCGACATGCTGGACGAGCGCATCGCCTGCGGTCGCTTGGACACGGCGGAGATCGATGACGTTGCCAAGACGCTGGCGGACTTTTATGCGCAACGCCGGGCGGAGATTGACGACGGCGGCGCCTATCTGCACCACCTCACAGGAGAACAGCGCATCAACCGCGCCATCCTGCTGCGGCCCGAATTCGCGCTGGCGGATATCGTGTCCGGCGCCTTGGACATGGTGGACGGCCTGCTGCAGCGATTGAGGCCGCGGATAGAAACGCGCATCCTTCGCGGCGCGATCGTCGAAGGGCATGGCGACCTGCGCCCCGAACACGTCTGCCTTTGCCAGCCGCTCCAGATCATCGACTGCCTCGAGTTCAACCGGTCGATGCGCATCATCGATCCCTATGACGAGATCAACTATCTGGGCCTGGAATGCGAGATGCTGGGCGCGCCCTGGATCAGGCCGCTGCTGGTCAAGGCCCTGCAAAGCCGGCTGCCGGACAGCCCCGATGCCGAACTGCTGGCACTCTATGGCGGTTTCCGGGCATTGCTGAAGGCCCGTCTCGGGGTCGCGCACCTCCTCGAGACGCCGATCCGTCATCCGGAAAAATGGCGCCCCCAGGCGATCCGCTACATCAGGCA
The DNA here is from genome assembly GCF_024519675.1 of Mesorhizobium sp. Mes31. NCBI lineage: Bacteria > Pseudomonadati > Pseudomonadota > Alphaproteobacteria > Hyphomicrobiales > Phyllobacteriaceae > Mesorhizobium > Mesorhizobium sp. Mes31. Next base: position 280,926 of record NZ_JALJRL010000003.1, read on the forward strand.
GGCGGAGCGCGAGATTTTCAGTCATCAATCCCGATCAGGTCGGAAATCGACCCCTGTGCGTGGAGACGCCTGATCGCCTTGCCGATCAGACGGCCGATCGGCACAATGTCCAAGGGCGCTTGCGGGTAACGGGCCTTGGCGACTGCCGCCGCCTCCACGCTGTCAGTGACGATGATGCGGTCTATCGCCTGGCTGCCGAACAGCACGTCGGCCCCCTTGCCAAACAATCCGTGCGTGGCGATCGCATAAACTGCCTTGGCGCCACGCTCACGACAGGCCAGGGCGGCGCGCAGAATCGTGCCACCCGTGCTGATCATGTCGTCGACAATGAAAACGGCTTTGTCCGCGACGTCGCCTGCAAACAGTTCACCGGAAACCACGTTCCGGCTGCGGCGCTTTTCCATGAAGCCAAATCCGATTTCTTTCCCGGTTTCCGCCTCCAGGGCCTCCTTGAGCAATTGCGCGCGCTTTACGCCGCCACTGTCGGGTGAAAAAATGGTGATCGGCAGATCGCCAGCCAATTTGCCTATCAGCGGGGCAAAGAGCTTTCGCGTATCGAGATGGATGCTCTCGCACCGAAAGGCGTTCTGGTAAGCCGCGAAATTGTGGACGTCGAGCGTCATGATCCGGTCGGTACCCATTGCCTCGAAGAGTTGCGCCACATAGCGCGTGGTGACCGGGTCACGCGCCTTGGTCTGCCGGTCCTTGCGCGCATAGGCAAGATAGGGAACGACCGCGGTTACTCGCGCGGCGCCGTTCTCCTTGCATGTCGCCAGGAAGAACAGGAGCTTGCATAGCTTGTCGTTGGCGGATGCGCCCTCCCTTCCGGCCAGGCTGTGCAGCACATAGACATCCCGGCCGCGCACGCTGACCAGCGGACGCGCCTTGTGCTCCCCGTCCTCGAAATCTCGCTCTTCATGCGGATCAAGCTCGATCGAAAGCGCCCGCGCCGCGGCCGCGCCGAGTTGTTCCGAACCTTTGAGTGCGAAGAAACGCATGTTTTTCTTCTATCCAGTTTCGAACACTGATGGATTGATGCGCGTCAAGGATGCGAGCCATCGAATGGCCTAGGAGGGGCAATCGACAATCTTCAACCCCTGTGCCGGGGAGAACCATGCCGGAGCCGCTTCAGACCGCGAGGCCGAACCCAAGCGTCAAGCCAATGACGCCATTGGCGACAAAGCCACTCCTCGAGAACATCGGGGTGGCGGCAAAATTCCGCGATTTTGCCGATCTCCTCGATAGCCAGGGCGCCGACGGTTTCCGCGCACGGGCCTACAGAAGGGCGGCGGAAGTCGTTTCCAAGCTGGAACGGCCCTTGGGCGAGATCCTGGCAAAGGAAGGCCGCGACGGCCTCATCGCCCTCCCGGCCATCGGAACAGGCCTGGCTGGCGCGATAGCCGAGATGGTTGCAACCGGGCGCTGGTCCCAACTGGAACGGCTGCGCGGCGATATGGAGCCGGAGGCGCTGTTTCGGTCGATCCCCGGAATCGGACCACGATACGCGCACAGCCTCGCCGAGGACGGACAGCTCGAGACCCTCGAAGACCTCGAAAACGCGCTCCATAGCGGCGCGCTTCATGTCAAGGGCATCGGTCACAGGCGCAAGGAGATGCTGGGGGCAGCCCTCGCCGAGCGGCTCGGCAGGGCTCGCCTGAGCACGACCCATCAACCTCAACCGCTGCCGCCAGTGTCGATGCTGCTCGATGTCGATCGCATGTATCGCGAAAAGGCGGCAGCCGGAGTGCTCCGCAAAATTGCGCCGAAGCGCTTCAATCCGAAGGGCGAGGCCTGGTTGCCGGTCCTGCATGCGCGACATGACAACTGGCATTTCACCGCGTTCTTCTCGAACACCAGGCTGGCGCACGAACTGGCACGGACGAGCGACTGGGTCGTGATCTATTTCCAGGCCGAAGGCCAACCGGAGGGACGATGCACCGTCGTCACCGAAACAAGGGGGCCGATGGCAGGCAAGCGCGTCGTCCGGGGACGGGAAGACGAACAGCAACCGAAGGAACCGGTATGATGGGAAAAGCGGCGAACACGACTGGCGACGGCGAAACGGAACTTGAAGTTCCGCTCGAAACCGTATGCTTTATCATCATGAAGGCGCGCGAGTTCGATGCGAAGGATCCGGTGACCGAACCCAGCCCCGCGTCCAATCCGTCCGACGATCAGTCCGCCGCGATCCTAGAGGATCATGACGACGACCCGGTTCTCGAAGAACTGCAGTCGCTGATTTCCGATCTTTCCGTCGACGCACAAATCGACCTGGTCGCCCTGATGTGGCTGGGACGCGACGACCAGTCCGCCGACGAGTGGCAAAGTGTCCGCCAGCAGGCAGCTGACGCGCACAACGAGCACACCGCCGACTATCTCTGTGGGACGCCGCTGCTCGCGGACCATCTCGCCGATGGTCTTTCGACACTCGGCTACTCCTGCGTCGAATTTGAGCGCGAGCACTTTTAGTCAGCGGAGCGCCCTGGACTGCTGACGGACGGCGTTTGGCTGCCGCCGCTGTGCGATCCCTTGCTGGTCGCGCATCTCCGTCCGGGCTCCAGCGGAAGACATTTTCTGTCGCAATTGATCCCAATCAAGGAGCCTCCCCTTTTCAGCTGATTTGATGCTGTTCTTGCCAGGCCGAGCCAAATTTGGCGACGCGGGCGCGATGGACAGCGGCAAAACCGCGGATTCGCGAAGCAATGGGCCAATTCGACGACGACACTTGGCAAGTGGGTCCGCCGACCTCCAGCTCTAGCGCCTCCTGGGAGACCTAAGGTGGAAGAACGGAGGCGGCGGCACCTGCTGATCAAACTCGCCAAAGGAGAAGAACCATGGCCGAAACTGCCACCAAGCTACCTGTCAAGACAGAGAAGAGCGCCGCGCCGACACCAGCCGGCAATTGGACCGCTCCGTTCGAAAGCCTGCGTCGCGAAGTCGACCGTCTGTTCGAAGACTTCCATCCTTTCGATTTTCGCCTGCCCTCGACGCGCTCCCTGTTCGGTCGTGAGCTGCCATCCCTGCGCAATGCGGGCTGGCCGGTCGCGCCGGCCATGGATCTGGTCGAGAAGGAGAAGGAGTACGAAATCACGGCAGAACTGCCTGGCATCGACGAAAAGAATGTCGAGATCAAACTCGCCAACCGCATGCTGACCATCAAGGGCGAGAAGCAGGAGGAAAAAGAAGAGAAGGACAAGGACTACTACCTGTCCGAGCGCCGCTACGGTTCCTTCCAGCGCTCCTTCCAGTTGCCTGAAGGGGTCGATGCCGACAAGATCGAGGCGACTTTCGCCAAGGGCGTGCTGACGGTCAAATTGCCCAAGACGGCCGAAGCGCAGAAGGCCGAGAAGAAGATCACGGTAAAGGCCGCATAACCCCGTGACCGCTGATCACCCTCAGCGCGTCTGTTCGGCGCGCTGAGAGCCTGTGAGAGAAGGCAATTGCCGAGCCGCGCTTACTCTGGACCTAACCCAGCCCCCCGGACCGGACCACGTTTCCACCTTCAGGTGTTTATCGTGTTGCTGTATCAGCGCGATGGTTTGGCAATACTTCCTGGGCTGCCAGCTCCGCGGGACTGATCGCGTGCTCGGCTTTCGGCGATCTCGAGCTTCTTCTGCTCCAACGCCAGCAAGCCTTCGATGACGCGCCGCTGTTCCGGATCGGTCTCGCGTGAGAGCAGATCCTGGAAATGGGCGATGTTGGCGCGCGCAATGAACCGGTCCATGACATCCCTCAAGACGGCACTCTACACCCGAGTCCAAGTCCGTTCTAAGCTATTTTTGAATCAGATCGATGTCCACTGGTGCCTACGACTGCCCATGACCTGAACATCAGTCCGCGGACAGTCGAAATTCACCGCGCTGACGTCAGCAAGCCAGCAACTCGCCCGAACTGGTGCCGATAGCGATGGCTCTGGAGTTCGCGGACAAGGGAGATCCGGGGGAGCCGGAGCTGATTGCGGGACATCGCCACAACGAAACTTCCGCAGGTCCTTCAATCGCCCTGCCATCACAGCGACGCGAACTGGCTTCGCGGGTCCGCGGCTGTCTAGGTGGAATCCCATAAGGACCAAACCGGATTTCGCAATTTCGGATATTGCGCCATTGATCTCATAAGCAGAGGCAGATTGTCGTATCGATCCTGGTGAGACCGTCTTTCCGTGCCTCCCCAATCCCCGAGCAGAAGGCACAATCAAAGTGCCGTGCCTGCGCAGCAGCGAGATCACGAAATGGCAGACCCTGCGGAACGCGGCGACCCAAGAGCGGTGAATCCGATTGCTGATCGCCATATTGCTGATCGCCGTCCGGAAGGCATTCCCCTGCCCGCCACGCGCGATGACCGGTCGTCGGATTTGACCTGCGTCAAGGATGACTTTGCCTTTCCGTCCCAAGATCAATCCATGTGGCAACCGATATCGAACGCCCCCTTCGATCGAGATTTGGAATTGGCCGTCATAGATGGGGACGGCGCTCACGCGCTCGTCTTTCCCTGCAGGCGTGTACTGACGGGCTGGACCAAGGCGGCCACGAAAGAACGGGTGGATGTCTCACCCACGCATTGGCGAACATGGGAACCTGCCACCAAGGATGTCTAGCGGCGATGTTGGCACGTCCCTCTATTTGCTGTTGTGCCCGCTTCTTCCCTTTTCAGTCGCCTCGATTTTTCTGAGCTTTTCCTCTTCCTTCGCGAGCAGATCAAGCAAAGTCTTCCGCTTGACCTCATCCTGCTCCTCGGCCAGGCGCTGTCGAAAATGCTCGATATTCAGGTGAGCGATCCGCTTATCCACTCTTCACATAAGCAGCCGCAGCGGCTTCCCTGTTTGTCTGTGACCAACATAGCACGGCCAGATTGCAGGTATCGCGACAAAATTGCCGCGGTTCGATGCCATCCAAATTGCCAGCATCTAGTCCCGCCGGCATGAGTCAGTTCCACCAGAGGCATGCTCCAGATGGCACGCAACCCCGGTTTGGAAACCACTCCCTCTACGAATGCTCCGAGCAATCCGCACCCACAACGATGCCCCATGCACATGGCGGCTGACGCCCGTTGATGCAGGTCAATGCCGCCAACGTCACCGCGTGATCTAGTTACTTTTTTGGCAGTCCGCCCTGAAGGAGGTGCTCGATGTTCAATTTGCGCAATATTTTCGCGGCGGGCCTGATGCTGACCGTTGCCGCAATGCCTGTTGCGGCCCGGGCTGAAGACAAGGATTCCGGTTGGTGGCCCCGCTGGGGGATCGGCCGAATGATGATGGGTCAATGGGGCATGGCCGGCCTGATGGGCGGCTATGATTCAGACCAGATGCTCGATCGAATCGACGGACGCCTGGCATTCCTCAAAACCGAGTTGAAGATCACCGACGAGCAGGCGCCCTCTTGGGACGAGCTTGCCGGCGTTATCCGCGGCACGGCCGAATCGCATAACGCGTTGATGCAGGACATGATGAAGCAATTCCAGAACGGTGAGTTTCTGAAGAAGCCCCTGCCCGAGCGATTGGCCTACCAACAGACCCATCTCGAAGCCCGTCTGGAGCAGGTGAAGACTGTCAGGGCAGCGGTCGAAAAACTATACGCAAAGCTGAGCGATGAGCAGAAGCAGTCCGCCGACGAGATTGTCCTGCCGATGATGGGCATGGGCATGGGGCGCTCGGGCGAGTTCGGTCCAGGAATGATGTTCAGATAGTCTCCATTGCAACCTGGTCGTGCAATGACTGAGCCGGATGAGGAACGGAACGCATGTTCGTCGCGCTTCGCCTTCTGACAGCTTTGCTTGGCATCACCCAAGCCGGCTCGACGATCTTCCCGACGGGGGTGGTCTACAGCAATTGGAGCGACGAGAGCGAAGAGGCCAAGGTGTGCGAGATCATCCTCGACGTCAGCAATCCGCCGTCGCGGGAAGTCGTCAAGTTCATCGCGCTTGCTGGCTACAACAAATTCGACGGGACGGTTCTGGCTGGCTTCCTCATGGCCGCCGCCGACCTCACGGCTGACAGCAAATATCAAATAGTGCGGATTTCAGACGCTGCATTCAGCGCCCGGACATTCAGCTCGCTGGGGCATCTGGACTATGAAGTCTATGACGACGGTACGGTCATGGCGACGACACGAGATTCTCGCCTCGCCATGGCCTTCATCAACGCATTTTTTTCTGGAACTTATGAATTGCGTTTTGCCCGCTCGGACTCGGACACCGAATTGCGAACCTACAAAATTGCGTCCGCTCCAGGGGAACCCGTAGTCGGCAACTTCACGCACTGTCTGGATCACCTTGCCATCGAGTCCAAACGGCTTCGATCATGCGCATCGACAAAAGGAAGCCCGCTGCCGGAGGGAGGGGGCAGCGGGCTCAGCCTCACGACGGGTCAGGGAGGACAGCCCATCGCTCACCCACGTCAGGGGAGGACATGGGCAGACCACACGTAGGAATATCTTCTTACAAATCAAGATAGACAAATCGGTTTTTCGAGGAGCCGCCCGCCGTTCATTCCGACTGATCGCCATGCCCCGCTCGCCTGGCATGGCCACGCCAGGATGATTTGATCCTGCTCAATGCCAGGATCGCTCCCTACGCCAGAATGGCGAGCAGATTGAAGGAGCGATCGCATGACCCACACTTCAATTACCGGTTTCACTCACGCTGCCGAGCAGGCGCAGCAATGGGTGAACGAGTTGGCCCGGGATCTGGGCTGGAGCGAACAGAGCGCCTACCGCTTCCTGAAATCCGTCTTGCACACGTTGCGAGACTGGCTGTCGCCAGAGGAAATGGCAGATCTTTCAGCTCAATTGCCCACGCTCATCAGGGGCATATATTTCGAGGGCTGGAAACCGGACACACCCGCGTGGGAACGGAAAAAGAGCGACTTCGTGATTTGTGTCAGGAACAGCTTCGGATATGAGCCCGACGTCGATATCGACCAGGCGATCAAAGCGGTTTTCAAGATCCTCGACCGCAACATATCGCATGGCGAAATCGTCCAGGTTCGGAACTCGATGAAGAAATCGCTGCGTCAGCTCTGGCCGATGGATTGACCGATGTTCCGCGATCGACAGGAGGCTGGGAAAAGACTTGGCGTCGAGGTCGGGAAACTCGGTTTACATCAGCCGGTCGTCCTCGCTTTGCCGCGAGGGGGTGTCCCCGTCGCCGCGGAAGTGGCCAAAGCCCTGAAAGCTCCGCTCGATCTGATCATCGTGCGCAAGGTGGGTGCGCCGGGTAATCCCGAACTGGCGGTCGCGGCGATCGTCGATGGCAATCCACCGGACATCGTTCTGAACCGCGAGATCGTCGAGGCCTATGCGCTCGACGATGATGAGCTTCGCGTCTTGGTCGCGAAGGAGCGCCCGGAACTGGAACGGCGCCGTCTCGTCTATCGTGGCGAGCGCGCACCTCTGTCGATCACCGGAAAGACGGCAATCATCGTGGACGACGGTGTCGCGACAGGGACAACGATGAAGGTTGCAATCCGTGCCCTCAAAAGGCGCTCGCCTCGGGAGATCGTCGTGGCAATCCCTGTAGCGCCGCCGGACATAGTGGCGGAGCTCGCCCAGGAGGCGGACTTGATCGTGTGCCTCAGCCAACCGGCGCGTTTCCACGCCCTTGGTTACCACTACCGCAGCTTCCCACAGCTTACCGATGACGAGGTGACGGAGGCACTGGTCGAAGCCAGGCAAGAATACGGCGCGGGTCAGCGAACAATTCGGCCGCGGACGACCAAGCCCGGCCCTGCCTGAGTTGCTCCTAGAGCAGTTCCAGGCTGGCCGCGCTTCATCGCGCCATCAAGATCGGGAGCGATTGATCCTCGAGCATCGACTTGGTGACACCACCGAAAATCCGCTCACGCAACCGCGAATGACCATAGGCGCCCATCACCATCAACTCGGCGCCGCTGTCGACCGCATGCTGGCGAAGAACGTCAGCGACGGAATGGTTCGAACTCGGCAGTCGGTCGACCATGACCTTCACCCCATGCCGCGCAAGATAGGCGGCGGCATCGGCCCCGGGTTCCTGACCGTGATGGTGTTCGTCCTCCACCGGATCGACCATGACGAGGCGCACTTCGTCGGCGCCTGTCAACATGTCGAGTGATTCACGCAGGGCGCGCGATGACTCGAGGCGTGCATCCCACGCAACCAGCACCCGCTTCGGCTTCAATGTCGGTCGCGCCCCTCGGGGAACGACCAGCAGCGGCTTCCCGGATGAAAACAAGGCGCCCTCGATCACTTTGCTCTTCAGCGTCTCGCCAGCGAGCAACTCCGGTCCGATCACCGTAATGTCGGCGTAGCGTGCACGGCGACCAATTCGTTCGTCAGCCCAGCCGACCTCCGGATACTCGCTGGAGACATCGGCCGAAAGCGCGCTGTTGGCGAGAAAAGCCGACACGGCGGCGACTCGCTTCTCCAAGAGCTTCTCGTCGGCCTGCCGTTCCTTCAGCCAGTCTTCCGAGATGACTGCCGCATACTCTCCGACGGGCGGCGGCGCGGCGATGGCAACGACAAGAACAGCAAGGTGGGCGCCGATTTCGTCGCAAAGGTCAGCAGCGAGTTTGAGATCGCTGTCACCCATATGCGGTCCCGTAACCGTAAGTATCGTCCTGAAGGCCATGGCGGCTGCTCCCGATCTTGTGTCAAATTCCATCGCAACGATAACCGGACGGTTCGGCATGCTCATTGCGCTGAATCAAAGATCTCGCCGTGGCCCAATTGATCCGGATCAACATGCGCGCGGGGTGACACGGTAGGCTCAGCCCATCAACCGGTGGATGCGCAGATGAGACTCCTGATCGCACTAGCTCTCGCGACTATGCCCTGCCAAGCGTCCTGGGCGCAGGAAATGAGTTACGGCCAGGCAGAATATCTGAACTCCTGCGCCGTCTGTCACGGCGTCGATGGCAAGGGCGACGGCCCCTTGCGCGACCTGCTGATCAAGCGTCCGGCCGACCTGACGCACCTTTCCGAACGCAATGGCGGGACGTTTCCCTATTCGAGGGTCTTCGCGACCATCGACGGCCGATATGCCATACCAAGCCATGGCCGCCGCGAGATGCCGGTCTGGGGTCGCCAATTCCTTGAGGAAGACGCAAAAACCTACGGCCCAAGTGGCGGTGAGGTGGTAACCACAGAACGCATCCACAACCTGACAGGTTACATCGAAACGCTGCAGCATTAGGTTCAGGCAGCAGCGAAGATCGCCAAAATGACTTGCTTGTGCGATGGATTGGTACACCTGGGAGGTGCCAATCAACTTGGTTCGGGATGGCGATGACTGACATCAGCCTCAGGTTGGACGCACGCCTTGGCCGGATCCATGCAAGGCAGCGGCTGGGCATAGAAGACGACCACGAAGCACAAATCTTCGGCCAGGGCCTGAACTTCTTTCACCTGGAGAATTGGTATTCGATCCATGCGGTGATCCGCAACGGGTTGCGATTCACGGGGCTCTATGGGCGCGGGTGCCGCAATGCCGAAAACGTCCAACTCCGCCTCAATACCATCGTATCGTCCACCCTGCCCCGCGGCTTCGAAGGATTCCGGATCCTGCACCTCAGCGATCTGCATACGGACATGAGCGGCCCCGCGATGGATCGCGTCACCGAACTCGTCGCGAATCTCGATTATGACATTTGCGTGCTGACCGGCGATTTCCGCGCAAAGACCTTCGGTCCCTTTGAAGCCGCCGTGGACGGCGTCGCCCGCGTGCGCGCCTCTCTCAAGGGGCCGCTATACGGGGTGCTCGGCAACCATGACACAGTCAGAATGGTTCCGGCCCTGGAGGACATGGGCATTCGCATGCTGATGAACGAACTGGAAGTGATCGAGCGAGGCGGAGAGCGCATCTATCTCGCCGGAATAGACGATGCGCATTTCTTCCGTGTCGACAATATCGAAAAGGCGGCTGCCAATGTGCCTGCCGATGCCTTTTCGATCCTGCTTTCGCATACTCCCGAGATCTATCGCCAGGCAGCTCACGCCGGATTCGACGTGCTGCTCGCAGGTCACACCCATGGCGGCCAGATCTGTCTGCCGGGGGGAATCCCGATCACCCTGGATTCGAAACTCCCGCGGACGATGGGCGCCGGCGCGTGGATGTACCATGGCATGATGGGTTACACATCGGTTGGCGCCGGCTCGAGTGTCGTCGCGGTACGGCTGAACTGCCTTCCCGAGATCACACTGCACCATCTGGCCCGCGAGGATCAGTAGGGTCTGTCCCTGATGCGCAGCATGAAGAGAAGCCGGGAGACCACGAGTTCGCCAATCCAGAACGCGCCGACACCGATCAGAATGTCCCAAACCGAAAATCCCACGAGGTTCTTGACCGCCAGGAAAGGCAACAAAGATTCCGGCACCTGATCGAAGCCTGGCGCCTCGGCGCTCGGAGCGAGGCGCAAGCGACGTTTGATGAAGCTCGACAGCATGTCGCCGGCCATGGCGGTGAAGCCGATGAGCGCTCCGGTTGCAGTGTCGAGCCCCACAAGGGGGCCGCCTATCCCAGCTGCCATGATGGCGAGCACGAGACCGCGAAGGGTCTTTGACCGGCCCAGGAGGGGCTGTCCGTCCCAGAAAACCCGACCACCATCGATCGGCCACGAGAGCCACTCGCCAAGCATTTTCTTGGCGATGACAGGCACGCCGTTCGCGAGGGTCAGCAGGATGAGACACTGAACGATCGGCCAGAAATGAAGCTCAGTCATTGTGCTCTCGAAACGCATGGAGGCCGGCGTCTTTGCGGAAAGTCGCGCGCCTAGCTGTGTGCACCTAAGCCGATCGGATTGCCTTCCTCCGGCAACGCCCTTTCTCTACCAGCTTTTCAAGCGGAGCACCGCTATGGCCGAACGCAAAAGAAACCAAACCACACAGAAAGTCTCCCGTCATCACGCCAGGCTGTCGGTCACAGCACGAAAAAGCCAATTGAAGCCAGAGCCATCACCGCCGTGGCAAGCACGCCCCCGAAAACCATCCAGCGCGGCAAAGTAAGGTGACCCATGATCCGCGGGTTCATGGCGATCATCATCATGATCGTCATCAGCGGCGCCGCTAGTATTCCATTGACGACAGCGCTCCAGTAGAGGGCCCTGATGGGATCCAGGCCCACGAAAGTCAGGGTCACCCCACCCAGCGTCGCCGCCGCGATTACGCCGTAGAAGGCCTTGGCGTCCTGCGGGCGCCGGTCCAGGCCTTCGGGCCACCGAAACATCTCCGCAACAGCATAGGCGGCGGAGCCCGCAAGCACGGGGACGGCAAGCATGCCGGTACCGACAATACCGATAGCGAAGATGGCAAACGCAAAGTCGCCGGCAACAGGCCGGAGCGCTTCGGCCGCCTGCGACGAGGTCTGGATCTGTGTAATCCCGTTGGCATGAAGCGTTGCCGCTGTGGCAGTGATGATGACAATGGCCACCAGATTGGAAAAGCCCATTCCGAATAGTGTGTCGCCACGAATGCGCGCCAGCTCCGGTCCGGCGGCGTGAGAGTTGGCGCCAAGCCGTCGACGGTGTTGCCGGTGCTGCTCCTCAACCTCCTCCCCGGCCTGCCAGAAAAAGAGGTAGGGACTGATTGTTGTGCCAAGGACGGCAACAAGCGCCATGGCGTGATCGCCGTCGAAGACGATTTGTGGAACCAGCGCACCATGGAGCGCCGCCCCCCAAGGCACATGGACTGACAGCACCACCGCCACGTAGGCAAGCAGGGACAGGGTCAGCCATTTAAGCACCGTCACGTAGCGCCGATAGCTCACGAAGATTTCCAGAAAGATGCAAATCAGGGCGAAGAAGATCGCATACAAATGACGCGGGCCGCCTATGAGCAATTCAAGCGCCGCCCCCATGGCGCTGAGATCGGCGCCGATATTGATGGTGTTGGCGACGAGCAGGAGGAGAACGGCGAAACGCAGCAGCCAAGGAGAGTAGTGCCGACGCAGATTGCGCGCGATACCTTGGCCAGTCACGGCGCCGATCCCGGCACTGATCCCTTGAGTTACGGCCATAAGCGGATAGCTGAACAGTATGGTCCAGGCGAGCGAGTAGCCGAATTGGGCCCCCACCTGACTATAGGTGGCGATACCGCTTGGATCATCATCAGCCGCGCCCGTGATCAGTCCTGGGCCCAAGCTTCCGAAGAAGCTCGAGCGTTGGCGAAGCGTGGTGGGCGATGCCTCCGGCGGTTCCATCGAATGATCCCCTCCCACGCACCTCTGGTTTCCGTCGCGGTATTTGGCTCGCGAATCGGGCTGATTTAGCACGGACAAACTGGATGAATACGCCGACCGGACATTGCAGGTCGTGAAGATTGCGCCTTCTTCGGTCTCGGCCTTCGGATTGCGCGCTGGGGACGCACCAGCGGACCGCATATGAGCACCGCGATCGTGGCTCAGCTTGTCGCCGCGACACCGACGACATAGTTCTTCCCGTAGGCCTTGGCGCATTTCGGGCACGTCGTGTAGAAGAAATAGACGTCGCCCGGTTCCGATTTTCGATCGCGCGCGATCTGCCGCATTTCCTCATGCCAATGCCTTGCCTGGCTGTACGGGCCTTCGAACACTTTCGTTATGAAGTCACCGCTCAGCGTGGTCATCTCCTCGCCTGGGACGGTTTTCGAGACTGAAAACAGATGTTCACTGCTCCATGGCGAGACATCGCGGCTGAGCACGATGAATCGGTCCGTGTCCGAAGCACCGGCGTCATCGATATGCCTGTTAACACGCGCGAATACGCTGCCCATGTTCATCGGGACATGCATCACGCTGTGGGTTGTCGCCTTGAGAAACTGCTTGTCCTTGAAGTGCAACTCCTGGCCGTCCCAGCCTTCCGGATTGAACCTCGGGCAGCAACCGGTCGTGTTCACGCTGGCGTCATATCGCGGCGTTTCATTCGTCTGCATCACCGTTCCCCAGTTTGGATCGATGGCCATCCAACAGGGAAAGAACCCAGGCCTCATTGATCCTCGTCAACATGACGCTGGAACATGATTGAAACGCGTCAAAGCCGGCTGGTCTCGATCGCGCGCGGCCAATCAAACTCTCAAACAGTTATGGCGGCCGGTCTCGCGGGGTCTCAAGCCGCCGCCAATGTATTCTCGATGGCTTCGACGGAGTGTTTCGCGAGATCCTTGTCGATCTCGCCCACCAGCTTTGCTTTCAGCGAAGCCTGGACGTGCCTGCGCAGTTCGCCCAGCGTGCGCGGATCGGCGATCACCACGACATGCTCGAACGCCCCCGTCAGCGCCTCGCGATTGAGGTACTCGGCCACGGCTGCGGCAAAGTCGTCTTCCCGTAGGCGAGAATCGTCGTGATTGGCGGTGGAACTGCGATGTCGGCCGCCCGAGCCCGTGCTGGCCACCTGGAGGGCCGGCTCGCGCAATTCAATCAGTTCGATCTTGGGTTCGTGACCCTTGTTGCGGAAAAGGCGCAACTTTTCGCCGTCGGTTACCGCGACGAGCGTACCATTAGCCACAATCATTTCGTTCTCCTTTGAGATGGTTTGATCGAGGTCCAAAGCGGTCCCTCGCTGTCGCAGGGCGCTCCAGCCCTGCGTGATCAGTGACCCCATATGATCCGAGGTTCATTTCTTGATGTCGCGGTTGGCAACGCTCGTGCCCGACCCACAATGATCGGTGCAACCGGTTTCAGTGAGAGCGGAATCCCAAGCTCCTTCTTCACCGTCATCTCGTTGAGCCAAGGCCGAGACAACCCGATCCAGCATGTTCCCAGATCCCTGGCATGGGCTGCCAGCATGAGATTCTGTCCGGCCAGGCAGCAATCCTCGTCAGACTGCCTTTCGTCATTCGTCGCGCAGATGATGATCAGCGCCGGCGCGCCGTGGAAGATCTCGAATTCCTTGTCGGCAAGATGGCCAGCAAGCGGCGAGCCCTTTGGCAGGTTGCTGATCGCATAGCGCTTGGCCTCATCCGATAACGCACGCAGGCGCGCGGAACCGCTCACCACCACAAAGGACCATGGCTGCAGGTTCATGGCACTCGGCGCCAAGATGGCAGCGTCGATCAATTCGTGGATCAGATCGTTGTCGATCTGCTCGTCGGTATAGGTACGGATCGCTCGCCGCGTCCGCAACGCTTCCATCAGTTCCATCGCGCACCTTCTGGAATGGTCGTTGGAAAAGGGGGGCTTCAAGTCTCGTTGTCTTCTGGCATATGGTCCCGTGGATCGCTTTGCCCTGAATCAATTTGCCGGCCTCCGGCATCGTCTAGGCTGACGCTCAATTCCGGGCGCCCCGCACGGTGAACACCGTTTCACTCTCGACCGGATTGAAGTACTTCCACCCGCCAGATACGGGACCGAACGAAAGCCAGGCCCATGCTCGCTCCTTCAACGATTTTCCCCATAGAAACGCATGGCCTTTCGAAGTCGTTCGATCAAAACGTGGTCGTCGACCGCGTTGATCTGCAGGTCCGCCAGCGCGAAGTCTTCGGCCTGATCGGCCCCAACGGCGCGGGAAAATCAACACTGATCAAGATGCTGACGACCCTGTTGCCGCCATCGAGTGGCGATGCCACGATCGCTGGCTGCGACCTGCGACGCGAAGCAAGACGCATTCGTGCCCACATCGGTTATGTACCGCAGTTGCTTTCGGCCGACGGGGCGCTGACCGGCTACGAGAACCTGCTGTTGTCCGCGCGGCTCTACCTCATTCCGCGCGCCGAGCGCGAACAGCGGATCAGGGAGGCGCTGGAGATGACGGAACTTGCCGGAGCAGCGGATCGCCTGGCACAGCACTATTCCGGCGGCATGCTGCGAAGGCTGGAGATCGCGCAAAGCACGCTGCACCGGCCTGCCCTGCTGATCATGGACGAGCCGACCGTCGGATTGGACCCCGTGGCACGCACTGCGATCTGGAACCACGTGCGCAATTTGAGGGATCGCTTCGGCACTACCATTCTCGTCACCACGCATGTGATGGAAGAGGTCGACGCATTGTGCGACCGCGTCGGCATCATGCATCGCGGACGCCTGGAAAGGGTCGGCACGCCAGCCGAATTGAAAGCCGGTATAGGGCCGGCGGCAACGCTCGACGACGTCTTCATGGCGATCGCCGGCAGCGACGTCGAAATGGGTGGCGCCTACCGGGATGTCAGGCAGACGCGCAGGAGCGCCAGCGATCATGGCTAGGACCGTTCAAGGGATCATCGATTATGGCACCGAGGTTCATGCGGTGGCCGATGCGGAGATACGCAAACTGCGGCGTGATCCGAGCGAAATCCTGACACGCGCTATCCAGCCGGCGATCTGGCTTGTTCTGTTCGGCGAAGTGATGGCGCAGGTGCGTGGCCTGACGTCTGGCAACGGTAGCTATCTCGACTTCCTGGCGCCGGGCATCCTCGCCCAAAGTGTGCTTTTCGCGGCGATCTTCTACGGCATCGCCGCTATCTGGGAGCGCGACCTCGGCGTCCTCCATCGCTACATGGTCAGCCCGGCGCCGCGCAGCGCGCTGGTCCTCGGCAAGGCGTTGTCGTCCGCTGTTCGCGGTTTGACGCAGGCTGTCGTCGTCTATCTTCTGGCGCTGGCGCTCGGCATCGATGTCGACCTGAGCCCTGCCAGCCTTCTTGGCGTGGCATGCCTGATTGCACTGGGTTCAGGACTGTTCTCCACATTCTCGCTGATCATCGCCTGCATCGTGAAAACGCGCGAGCGTTTCATGGGCATCGGTCAGGTGCTGACGATGCCAATCTTCTTCGCCAGCAACGCCATCTATCCGATCGATATCATGCCGAGCTGGCTGAAGACGATCTCGCTCGCCAATCCCCTTACCTATCAGGTCGATGCCCTGCGAACGTTGATGCTGGTCGGCGGACAGAGCAAGTTCGGGCTTGCCGTTGACGGCCTCGTTCTCGCGGCCGCCTTCGCGGTTTTGGTCGCGATCGCCGCAAGGCTGTATCCGCGCATGACCACGTAAAGGCTGCCACGCCCTGGTGCCCCGACTGACGATCTGCCCACGGCCCAGACACGAAGAGGTCGCCCTTGCTCCCCCTGGGTGGCTCTCAAGCGCCGCTATTATAAGCAGGATGACCATTGAATCGAGCGCCGACGACGCCAAGTCGCAAGCGCGACCAGCCCGCCGGCCGGCACGAATGCTCATCCCTTCCTTGATTGTGTGGGATCGTGTGCGTCGATGGCCGGGCCTTCGGACTGGAGATAAGGGCGGCGTCCTCTGACGCCGCCCTTCAGTCTGTCGTCAGGCGGGAACGGCCGCGCGCTCAGATACCGGCGTGCGAACGGGTTCGGAAAAATCAAGCACCATCCGTCCCTGAATCCTGCCGGCCTTGAGGTTTGCAAATATAGTGTTGATGTCCTCGAGGCGTCCCTTGGTGATTTCGGCCTTTACCTTGCCGTCAGCGGCAAAGGCGATGGCCTCGTCGAGATCGCGCCTTGTTCCGACGATCGAGCCGCGCACCGTGATGCGCTTCAGCACGACGTCGAAGATCGGTGTCGGAAATTCCCCGGGCGGCAGGCCGACCAGACTGATCGTCCCCTTGCGGCGAACCATATGCAGTGCCTGGCTGAAAGCCGGCGTCGAAACCGCGGTCACGAGAATGCCATGAGCACCGCCGCCGGTCCCCTTGATGACCTCGGCCACCACATCCGTGGAGCGCGCGTCGAATGCGAGATCGGCTCCGGCAGCTTTGGCCAGAGCGAGCTTTTCGGGTGCAACGTCCAGGGCTACGACCTTCAGCCCCATCGCCTTGGCGTACTGGATCGCCACGTGGCCGAGACCACCGACGCCGGATATAGCCACCCACTCACCGGGCCGCGCCTCGGTTTCCTTCAGACCCTTGTATGTTGTCACGCCAGCGCAAAGGATCGGCGCCATCTGCGCGAAATCGACGCCGGCAGGCAGGCGCGCGGCAAAAGGTGCCGATGCGATGACATATTCAGCGAAGCCGCCGTCGCAGCTGTAACCGGTGTCATGCTGGTGCTCGCAAAGCGTCTCCCAGCCGGTCTCGCAGTATTCGCAACGCATGCAGGCATCGTGCAGCCAGGCGACGCCGACCGGATCGCCCTCCATGAAGTCGGTCACGCCAGGGCCGAGCGCCGCGACCACGCCGGCGACTTCATGCCCGGGAATGAACGGCGGCACGGGCTTTACCGGCCAATCTCCATCGGCGGCATGCAGATCGGTATGGCAAACGCCGCACGCAATCACCTTGACCAGGATTTCCCCCGGACCTGGAACAGGAACCGGCACTTGTTCGATCGATAGTGGTCTGCCGAATTCATGGACCACGGCCGCCTTCATCATCTTCACCACAGTGCATTCTCCTTGTTTCACGACTGCATTTCTTGCTGCCCCGCCAAACAATGGGCCGCGCCACGTCCTGTTTCCTTGACCTAGCGCAATGAGGAAATCTTTCGCCGTTGACCGGGATCAATGTCCGGTCAGCCGAAAGGCGGCAGAGTTTGCCCAAGCAGTCGACGAAAAGCACGCTGCTGAAAGGATAAGGTCATGTCTCATCACGCGTTGGAACTCGTGCGCTCAAAGGGAAACCTGCCCGCGCGCTATGGCAATTTCATCGGCGGCAAATGGGTCGCCCCGGTCGAGGGACGGTACTTCACCGATTTCAGCCCCATCAATGGCGAGCGACTGGTTGACGTCGCCAAGTCGACTGAGCGGGATGTCGAACTTGCACTCGACGCAGCCTACAAGGCCAAGGACGCCTGGGCGCGCATATCACCGGCGGAGCGGGCGAAGCTGCTCAACCAGGTCGCCGACCGCATGGAGGAGAATCTCGAACTGCTGGCGCTCGCCGAGACGCTCGACAATGGCAAGCCCATCCGCGAAACGCGAGGCGCCGACGTACCCCTCGCCATCGACCACTTCCGCTACTTCGCCGGCTGCATCCGAGCCGAGGAAGGCAGTATCTCCACGATCGACGAAAAGACGATCGCATACCATTTCAAGGAGCCGCTGGGTGTCGTCGGTCAGATCATCCCATGGAACTTTCCGCTGCTGATGGCCGCTTGGAAGATCGCCCCCGCCCTTGCGGCAGGCAACTGCACGGTCATCAAGCCGGCCTCCAATACGCCGCTTACACTGCTGATATTCGCCGGCCTGACGGCGGACATCCTGCCTGCGGGCGTTCTCAACGTCGTCACCGGACCAGGCGGCTCGGTCGGCAAGGCCATCGCGGCCAACCCCCGCATCTCCAAGGTGTCCTTCACCGGCGAGACGACCACGGGAAAGCAGATCATGGGATATTCGGCCGAGCACCTCATTCCCCAGACCATGGAACTGGGCGGCAAGTCGCCAAACATCTTCATGGCCGACGTGATGGATAAAGACGACGAGTTTTTCGACAAGGCGCTCGAAGGGTTCGCGCTCTTTGCCTTCAACAAGGGCGAGGTCTGCACCTGTCCGTCGCGTGCTCTCGTTCAGGAATCGATCTTCGACAAGTTCATGGAGCGCGCGGTGGCTCGTGTCGCCAGGATCAAGGTTGGCGATCCGCTCGATCCGACGACGCAGATGGGCGCACAGGCCTCGCACGATCAGATGGACAAGATCCTGGGTTACATCGAGATCGGCAAGCAGGAAGGCGCCAAATGCGTCACCGGTGGCGAACGCGCCCATCTCGGCGGCGAGCTCGAGAAGGGCTATTTCGTCCAGCCGACGGTGTTCACCGGCGACAACTCGATGCGCATCTTTCAGGAAGAGATTTTCGGGCCCGTGCTTTCGGTCACCTCGTTCAAGACCATCGACGATGCCATCCGCATCGGCAATGACACGATCTACGGCCTGGGTGCGGGCGTCTGGTCACGCAACGGCAACGATGCCTACCAGCTCGGCCGGTCAATTCAGGCCGGGCGGGTGTGGACCAACTGCTACCACGCCTATCCGGCCCATGCCGCTTTCGGCGGATACAAGGCCTCCGGCTTCGGTCGCGAGAACCACAGGATGATGCTCGATCACTATCAACAGACCAAGAACCTGCTCGTCAGCTACAGCACCAAAGCACTCGGTTTGTTCTGACGGCTTCGCGACATCTGCCTGAAAGGGGATAGATCGACATGAACAGGCAATGGCATGCAGCGAACGCGATGCCCGCGAACGCGACCATGGACGATCGGATCGCGTGGCACCTGGGACACGCCATCCATTGCGGATGCCGGGATATCCCAAAGGGCATACAAAGTGAGTTGGAACGGCGCGGAATAGTCGTGAAGGCGCAATCTCCTCACAGCTTTGTCCAGAACGGCCGGCCTCAGGCCGGGCCGGCCGAAAGGACGGAAATCCGTGCTCGCGCCAAATCCTGAAGCAACAAATCCGGAGATAGAAGATGTCCTGAAAATCGGCGCCGGTTCGGGCTGGTGGCCGCGCAAGCGTGCATCCCTGCTGTGGCTGGCGCTGGTTGTCCTTGTCCTGGCAACCGGAGGCTGGTGGTGGTCCGCGCACCAGGCTGTGTCTTCGCTCCAGTACCAGACCGTGGCGGCCAAGCGCGCTGGCCTTACCGTATCGGTTTCGGCGACCGGTACGGTCGATCCGATCACGCAGGTCCAGGTCGGAAGCGAATTGTCCGGCAGGGTGAAATCGGTCCTGGTCGACTACAACGCCAAGGTGACCGCCGGACAGGTGCTCGCCGAGATCGACACCGACAAGCTGATTGCCGAAACCAATCATACACGCGCGCAACTCGACGCGATGAAGGCCGAGGTCGTGCAGAAACAGGCTGCCTTTGCGCAGACCGAAAGCGACCTCGCGCGCCTGCGGCCCCTTGTGCTTCACGACTTTGCGTCCAGGCAGGATCTGGAAACGGCAGAGTCGGTACGCGACCAGGCCGAAGCTGTCCTCAACAGCGCCAAGGCGCAGGTAAAGGTCTCCGAAGCCGACCTTGCCGCCAATCAGACTGATCTCGACAAGGCAGTGATCCGCTCACCGATCGACGGTATCGTTCTCGATAGAAATGTCGATCCGGGCCAAACGGTCGCCGCCTCGCTTCAGGCTCCGGTTCTGTTCACAATCGCGGGCGATCTTAGCCAGATGCAACTGCTTGTCGACGTCGACGAGGCCGACGCCGGGAGCGTGAAGGAAGGACAGGATGCAACCTTCACCGTGGAAGCCTTTCCCGATCGCCACTTCGCCGCGAAAGTCGTACAGCTTCGCTACGCGCCCGTGACCGTCAGTGGTGTCGTCACCTACAAATCGGTGCTGTCGGTCGACAACGCATCGCTGGCCTTGCGGCCCGGCATGACTGTCGCCGCAGAGATCGTCACCCAGAGGGTCGACGATACCCTGCTGATACCGAATGCGGCATTGCGCTACGCGCCACCCAAGGCCGCCGACGCCACCGACAACCGCAACTGGCTTGTCAAGCTGATGCCCCGGCCGGCCACGCAGGCACAGACAGAGCTGAGCGACAACCTTCCGCAAGGTCAAAAGCGCATCTGGGTTCTCAAGGACAACGCCGCCTCACCGCTCCTGATCACGCCCGGGGCTACCGACGGGAACTGGACGCAGGTGCTCGAGGGTGACCTGCAAGACGGCAACCTGCTGATCGTCGATTCAACCGGATCGGATTGAGACATGCCGTCCACCGGTCCCGTTCTGATAAAGCTGCAGGATCTCGCCCGGTCCTACGGCCAAGGCAGCGCGACGGTAAATGCGCTGCGCGGGGTCTCTCTCGATATCGCCGAGGGCGAATTTGTTGCCATCATGGGCCCCAGCGGCTCGGGCAAATCGACCTGCATGAATATCATGGGCTGCCTCGACAGTCCGACGGGCGGCCATTTCTATTTCCGTGGCGTCGATGTCGGCGCGCTTTCGAACGACCAGCGTGCCTTGCTGAGGCGACACTATATCGGCTTCGTCTTCCAGGGCTACAACCTGCTGCCGCGCACCTCCGCGATCGAGAATGTCGAACTGCCGCTTATCTACCGCCAGATGGGCGCCCGCGAGCGACGCACACTTGCGCTCAACGCCATGCGACAGGTCGGCCTTGCTGGGTGGGAGAACCATGCGCCGAACGAACTCTCGGGCGGGCAGCAGCAACGCGTCGCCATCGCCCGCGCCATCGTGACCGCTCCCGCCCTTCTGCTCGCCGACGAGCCCACGGGCAATCTCGATACGGCGCGCAGCCTCGAGATCATGAACCTGCTGATCCGCCTCAACCGGAGCGAGGGCATAACTGTAGTCATGGTGACCCACGAGCCGGACATGGCCGCCTTCGCGCAGCGGATCGTTCGCTTCAAGGATGGAGAGATCGAAACCGACCAATTGAACAGCAAGGCCGCCTGATGTTCCTTGAGACCATCCTGTTGGCCTTTCGCGCCATCCGCCGCAATGCCCTGAGGTCCACGCTGACCGCGCTCGGCATCATCATCGGCGTGGCGGCCGTGACGGCGTTGGTGACCATCGGCAACGGAACCACGCAAAGCGTCGTCTCCGGCGTTTCGCGCCTGGGCAGCAACCTTCTTTCGGTCAGGCCGGGCGAACCGGGCGGCGCTCCCGGCAGCGCGCGCTCGACGGCCAGGCCGTTCAACGCCGCCGATGCCGCGGCGATCGCGGATCAGATCGGCGGGGTGAAGGCCGTTGCGCCGATCGCTTCGGCGAAAGTCACGTCCGTGGTCGGAAACGAGAACTGGGAAACTTCGGTCGCCGGAACGCTGAATACCTATTTCGAAGCAGGGCAATGGACGCTTGCTTCGGGCCGCCTGTTCACGGACGGCGAACTACGCGCCGGCAATCCTGTCTGTGTCGTCGGCGAGACTGTCCGCCAACATCTGTTCGGCAAGTCCGATCCGATCGGACAGGCTCTTCGCCTGCAGAGAATCCCCTGCACGGTCATTGGCCTTTTGGCTTCGAAGGGTGCTGGCGCGTTCGGCATGGACCAGGACGACATCGTCATCATTCCTCTGCGCGCCTTCCAGCGGCGGATTGCCGGCAACATCGACGTCGATTTCATCAACGTCGCGGCGCGTGCCGACACGGCGACGGCCAAGGTGAAGCGCGATATCGAGAACCTGCTGCGGGAACGGCGCAGGATCGGGACCGGCCAGCGGGATGATTTTTCCGTTTTCGACATGACCGAGATCAGCAGCACGCTGTCCAACATCACCACCGTGCTGACCGGGCTGTTGAGCGCCGTCGCCGCCGTAAGCCTGTTGGTCGGGGGCATCGGGATCATGAACATCATGCTGGTATCGGTGACAGAACGCACGCGGGAGATCGGCATCCGGCTCGCCATCGGAGCGCTGCGCCGCCAGGTTCTGGCGCAGTTCCTGGTCGAGGCGGTGGTGCTATCGCTTTTCGGCGGTTTGATCGGCGTTGCCATCGGCCTGAGCGTTGCGGCCGCCATGGCCGGCTGGCTGAACGTCCCTTTCGTCTTCGAACCGACGGTCGTGGTGGGATCGTTCGTGTTCTCCGGCCTGGTCGGCGTGCTGTTCGGTTACTTTCCGGCGCGCCGCGCCGCCAATCTAAATCCGATCGATGCACTACGCCATGAATAGCCCCCAAACCCACGACGCAAAGGGCAAGGTGACGTGGCAGCAGTTCGGCAACGGCCGGCTTGGATCGTCCGACGCTTCATCAACATTCGCCTGAAGCTATTCGAAAGAATAGGTGAAGCCCTCCTTGGAGGCGCCGACGGTCACCTTCGACATCTTTTCACCCCCCAGCGACCGGTTCAGCACGCCGCGGCTCAATTCCGGCAGAAGCGTGTTGGTGAGGATGGCATCGATCATCCGCCCGCCGGATTCGATCTCGGTGCAGCGGGCCTTGACCAAATCCATGACACCGTCGCCGATTACCAATTCCGCATCGTTGGTTGCACGCAGCCGGCGAGCGATCTTGGCAAACTGGTGACGGGTGATCGCTTCGATCATCGAATCCGAGAGCGGGTAATAAGGGATGGTCACCACCCGGCCGAGGAAGGCCGCCGGGAAGACCTTCAGCAACGGGCTGCGCAACGCGGTGTCCAGATCGTCGAGCCCTGCCCGTAGCTTTCCATTCCTGGTCCGATCCATGATGACTTCGGAGCCGACATTCGACGTCAGCAGGATCAGCGTATTCTTGAAGTCGATCCGCCGGCCCTCGCTGTCGTCCATCATCCCCTTGTCGAAGACCTGGAAGAAGATTTCGTGCACGTCCGGATGCGCCTTCTCGACCTCGTCGAGCAGGATCACCGAATAGGGCTTGCGGCGAACCGCCTCGGTCAGGATGCCGCCCTTGCCGTAGCCGACATATCCGGGCGGCGCACCTTTCAAGGTAGAGACAGTATGAGCCTCCTGGAACTCGGACATGTTGATCGAGATGAGGTTCTGTTCGCCGCCATAGAGCGTTTCGGCCAGCGCCAGGGCGGTTTCGGTCTTGCCGACGCCGGAGGGTCCGCAGAGCAGGAACACGCCCACCGGCTTTTCCGGCGCGCCGAGCCCGGCGCGGCTGGTCTGCACACGCTTGGCGATCATCTCCATGGCATGATCCTGACCGACCACGCGTTCGGACAAAGTCGCGGCGAGCCGCAGCGCCTTTTCGGTCTGGCTCGACAGCATCCGTCCCGTCGGGATTCCCGTCCAGTCCTGAACGACCGCCGCCACGGCGTTGCGGTCGACCGACGGCAGGATCAGCGGTGTTTCGCCTTGCGCCTCGGCCAGTTCGGCCATCAGTTCGCGCAGCCGGGCAAGATCGGCGACCGGATCGGGTGCAGGGGCAGCGGCAGCGTGCGGTGTCTCCACGTCGGTCTTGGCTGTTTTAGTTCTGGCCGTTTTGGTCTTGGGCGTTTCGGTCTTGGGCACCTGAGTCTCAACCGCGTCCGCGCCAGCTGTCTCGGTGTTGGCCTCCGGTGTCTCCACCGCATCGAGCGGCACACCTTCGCCGCGCAACCTGGCGCGCAATTCGAGTATCTCGGCAACGAGTGCCTTTTCCCGATCCCAACGTTGCTGCGCGGCGGCCAGCGTGACCTCGCTTTCGGCAAGCCCGGTCTCGACCCGTGCCTGCCGCTCAGCCACCTCGATGCCGATCGCGGCCTCGCGGCCGATAATGCCGCGCTCGACCTCCAGCGCCTGGCGGCGGCGCATGATATCCTCGACCTCGGCCGGCGTGGCGTGCTGCGATATGGCGACGCGCGCGCAAGCGGTGTCGAGAAGGCTCACCGCCTTGTCCGGCAGTTGCCGCGCCGGGATGTAGCGGTGCGAGAGGCCGACCGCCGCCTCGATCGCCTCATCGAGTATCTGCACCTTGTGGTGCTGCTCGAGAACGCCGGCCACGCCGCGCAACATGAGAACGGCTACCGCCTCCGACGGCTCGTCGATCTTTACCACCTGGAAACGGCGGGTCAGCGCCGGGTCTTTTTCGATGTGCTGCTTGTATTCGGCCCAGGTCGTTGCGGCGATGGTGCGAAGTTCGCCGCGCGCCAGGGCCGGCTTCAGGAGATTGGCCGCGTCGCCGGTTCCGGCAGCGCCGCCCGCGCCGATCAAGGTGTGGGCCTCATCAATGAACAGGATGACGGGCGTTTCGGAAGACTGCACCTCGTCAATGACAGCCTTCAGCCGTTTTTCGAACTCACCCTTTACGCTTGCCCCCGCCTGCATCAATCCGACGTCGAGCATGCGCACGCTGACGCCTTGCAGTGTGGGCGGCACATCGCCCTGGGCGATACGCAAGGCAAAGCCCTCGACGACCGCGGTCTTGCCGACCCCGGCCTCGCCGGTCAGGATCGGGTTGTTTTGCCGCCGCCGCATCAGGATATCGACGATCTGCCTGATCTCCGGATCACGGCCGACGACGGGATCGATCTTGCCGTCGCGGGCACGCTGGGTCAGGTCGGTCGCGTATTTGGCCAGCGCCGAATCCCCGCCCGGAGCCCGCCGCGGCGTCTCTGCGGCGGGCACGGCAGTCGAGGCGCCGGCTTCGAGCGAACCTTCCATGACATCGGCGAACCGCGCGATGACCGCGTCGGCGTCGACCTTGTCAAACTCGCCGCTGATCTTCGACAGCAGGCCTTCCAGCACCGGCGTCTTCAGGCAAGCGAGAAGAATATGTGCGCTGCGAACTTCCTCCACGCCGAATTCCAGCGTTGCCAGGTTCCAGGCTTCCTGGATGGCGTGAAAGATGTGGTCGGAGAATTCCTCGATCGACGTGGCGCCATAAGGCAGCTTGTCGACGGCGCGGGTCATATCGGCCGTGAGCCGGCTCGCATCCACCCCCGCGTCGGCGATTATCATTTGCACATCCGAGCGGTCGGAAAGCACCAGTTGCTCGATGAAGTGGACGAGTTCGACGTAAGGGTTGCCGCGCAGCTTGGCGGTGTCGGCGGCAGCCTTGAAGGCGCGCACACCGACAGGATTGAGCTTGCCGACCAGTTCCTTGCGTTTGAAGGTCTGCGACGACCGGCGCTGTTCCATCGAACGTGCTCCTGCAATCTGCCAGTCGATAACCTGCCACATAAGCCGCCACTTGACAAAGCGGGTGATGGACCTGGTCTCGATGCCCGGCTCGGCCGGCTCTTTTCCATTTGTGGAAAGTCCCGCACCGCTGGCTGCAAATAACCACGGAATCGCCCGCCTCCATGCGATGCATTTCACATACAGGGTTCGGCAATCTCGCCAAGGGTTTCGGCACCGAGGCTGCGGTCTGGTCAGCTTTCGTTAATTTTTTGAGCAGCGGTTGAATTGTGGTAAAGTGCAACGCTGTGATAACGTTGGGTCACTTACGGTTTCAGGGCCGGTTGCTTGGGGGGTCGGTGTGATCGATGTCGCACTATGGCTTAGTCCGCTCGACGGTGAAAATCCGTCGGGTGAGGATTTGCGCAACGACCCGGCTTTTCACGAGCTGGAGCGCCTGACGGAACCCCAGGTCAAGGTCGTCCACGACGGCCGCAACAAGCCCACCTCGCAAAGCACCATTCCGGTCGACTGGCCCGCGGTTCTCGCAAAGGCGGAGGAATTGCGCGCGCATGGCCGGGACCTGCGCCTGCTCGTCGTCGTGACGCGCGCGCTGGCCAATGAAGAAGGACTGGCCGGGCTCGCGCAAGGTCTGACCCTCATTGCGCAGACCCTCGATCAGCATTGGGAAACCATGCATCCGGCACTGCGGCCCAGCGCTTCGCCACGCGATGCCGCCTTGCGCCGTATCAACGCGCTGCTCGACCTCCAGAACGGTCAGGACGGGCTGCTGGCGAACCTGCGGCAAATGACGTTCTTTGCGCCACGCTCGATCGGGCCAATCACGGGACGCGATCTGGAACAAGGCGCGCTCGACGACCGTGTCATGCTCCAGGAAGCAGCCTCGGGGTTGAATGCGGCGGAAAAGGCCGCACTGGTCAGCGCGCACGGACAATTGTTGAACCGGGTGCGTGCCGGATGCGCGGCACAGATAGATCAAGCCGACGCCGAGATGGTCTCGCTCGTGGCCGACGCCCGGGCAGCGATCGCGGCCCTTGATGCGGTCGAGACCGCCCTCAACGCCCGTCTCGAGGGCGGCGGCGCTCCTGTTCCGGAATTAAAACGGTTTCTGCAGCGTTTGCTGACGACCCTCGAACGGAATTCGACCGCCGACGCCGTGGCGAATGGCGCGGCCAAGCCGCCTTCACCGGCAGAACCGGCAACGCCTGCTCGAAACGGTCATGGAGCCGATACTATGGCAAGTATGGCAAGCTACGCGGACTCGAGCACGGGGCTTCCTGACCGGATTTCCTCGCGCGACGACGTGGTGAAATGCCTCGACCTCGTCGTCGCCTTCTATGACCGCACCGAACCGTCAAGCCCGATTCCGCACCTGGCGCGGCGCGTGCGCCGGATGGTGCATATGGATTTCGTTGAACTGATGGAAGATCTCGCCCCGTCGGGGCTGAAGGAATTCCGGCTCCTTGCCGG
Organism: Mesorhizobium sp. Mes31; assembly: GCF_024519675.1. Lineage (NCBI taxonomy): Bacteria > Pseudomonadati > Pseudomonadota > Alphaproteobacteria > Hyphomicrobiales > Phyllobacteriaceae > Mesorhizobium > Mesorhizobium sp. Mes31. Next base: position 307,731 of record NZ_JALJRL010000003.1, read on the forward strand.
CGTCCCCGATGCCAAGAAGACGGCTCAGAAGGATGAAAGGTAACAGCACATGCCAGCCGAAAGCAAAGCGAAGGTCATCGAACGAAATCGCGCGCCGCGGGTGCAGATCGCCTACGACGTGGAAACCTACGGCAGCCCGACGACGATCGAACTGCCGTTTGTCATGGGCGTGATGGCCGACCTTTCCGGCGCTTCGCAAACCAAGGAAGCATCAAAGTCGGTGCTGGACCGCTCCTTTGTCGAGACCGACGCGAACCGCTTCCCCAAGTTCATGGAGGCGCTCGGGCCCCGCGTCAAAGCCCGGGTGAAGAACACGCTGCCGCAGGCCGAAGGCCAGGAGCGTGACGAGGAACTGGCGCTCGATCTCACCTTCACCAAAATGGGTGATTTCGCCCCGGACAAGATCGCCGAGCAAGTTCCACAACTGGCCGAGATCCTCAAGATGCGTCGCCAGCTCGAGGAATTGCTCGGCTTCATGGACGGCCGCGTCGACGCCGAAAAGCGCATCGCGCAACTTCTGAACAACGAGCCGCTTCTTAGCAAGATCGCCAGCCAGGCAATGTCCGACGACGACAAGGAGTAAACCATGGCCGAACAGCAAAAGACCGCCGCCGGCGCCGCCGAGGCCGAAGCCATAGACCTCGGCGAATTCAGCGGACTCCTCGAGAAGGATTTCAAGGTCAAGAAGGACGACAGCGAGAAATTGCAGCAACTCGTGCGCAACCTCGCACTCGCGGCACAGTCCCGTTCCGATACCACGACCATCTCGTCCAATGCGATCAAGTCGATCAAGTCGCTCATCGCCGGCATCGACAAGATGCTGACGACACAGGTCAACGAGATCCTGCACGCGCCGGAAGTGCGCGAAATGGAAGGCACATGGCGCGGCCTCTGGTATCTCGTCAACAACACCGAGACGGATCAGAAGCTGAAGATCCGGGTGATGAACATTTCCAAGGAGCAGCTGGCCGACACGCTCGAAGACTATGAAGGTCAGATGTGGGATCAGAGCCCGATCTTCAAGAAGGTCTATACGGACGAGTATTCGATGCTTGGCGGTGAGCCGATCGGCTGCGTGATTGGCGCCTACGAATTCTCCAACCATCCGCGCGACGTCGGTCTGCTGCGCAATATCTCCGGCATCTGTGCTTCGGCGCACACGCCGTTCATCGCGGCCGCCTCGCCGCGCCTGTTCCGCATGGACAGCTGGCAGGAATTGCCGAACCCGCAAGACCTGCAGCAGATCGTCTCCAACCCGGCCTATGCGTCGTGGCAGTCGCTGCGCGAGAGCGAGGACGCTCGCTACATCGGCCTGACCATGCCCCGCGTTCTGGCGCGACTGCCATATGGCACGGATACCGTTCCGGTGAAGGGTTTCACCTTCGAGGAAGAGGTGCAGGGCGATCACAACAAATATGTCTGGATGAACGCCGCCTTCCCCATGGGCGTGAACATAAACCGCAGCCACAAACTCTATGGCTGGGGCACGCAGATCCGCGGCGTCGAGAATGGCGGTACGGTCCTCAACCTGCCGGTGCACAGCTTCCCGACCGATGACGGGTCGATAGCGATGAAATGTCCGACGGAAGTCGCCATCGACGACCGGCGCGAGGCGGAACTTGCCAAGCTCGGCCTGATGCCCATCCTGCATCGGAAGAATACCGATCTCGCGGCCTTCATCGGCGCACACTCACTGCAGGACGACGAGACACGGGCGGGACGGCTGGTCGACCCCGACGCTCAGTCCAACGAACGGCTGAGCGCCAACCTGCCCTATCTCTTCCCGGTCTCGCGCTTTGCGCACTACCTCAAGGCGATTGCACGCGACAAGGTCGGCTCGTTCAAGGAGCGCTCCGACATGCAGATCTGGTTGACCGAATGGATCAACCGCTACGTGCTGGCCAACCCGGCCTTTGCCGACGACAAGGCGCGCGCCAAGCGCCCGCTTGCCGCCGCCGAGGTCCAGGTGGACAGCGTGGAGGGGCGGCCCGGCTACTACAACGCCCGCTTCTATCTGCGCCCGCACTACCAGCTGGAGGGCATCAATGCCTCGCTCCGACTGGTGTCGGAACTGCCGTCCGTGAAGACTTGATCGACAGCAACAACATCTTGGTTTTTTAAAGCGGTGGAGAAAGACAATGCCCACAACCATGAAGATTGATGGCTTTCTAAAAGTTCCGGATATCAAAGGCCCAAGCGTTCGAGACGGCCACGAGGATGAAATCGAAATCCATGGGGTCGATTACAAGATGGTCGCTCCATACGATCCAAACTCGCTCTCGCGCCGTGGCCGCGTTGCCCTGGGCATGATCAAGTTCACCAAGCACTATGACAAGTCCTCGCCCTATCTGAAAAAAGCCCTGTTCGAGAACAAGGCGCTGGACGAAGTGGTGTTCTCGGCACGGCGGACCATCGATGGCGAGACCAAGGACTACCTGGTCGTCACGCTCACCGACGCCTCGATCATGGAATATGACATGTCGCAGGCCGAGGATGAGGAAGACCTGATCGAGGAAGAGGTCAGCTTCGCCTACAAGAAGATCAAGTTCGTCTATGACGGCAATGACGAAATCGAAATGGATGTCTATGTCGGCAAGTGAGGGCCGGCGGCCCGGCGCGGACAAGCTGCAGGTTACCGGCGGTTCGCGAGCAAAACGCGAAGCGGTCCAGCCCTCTCTCTGGGACCGCCTCGTAAACGACCTGCCGGGCATGGTCTCCGAGATAGACGGGCTGCGCCAGGCCTTGCAGGACGAGCTCGGCGTGGACCGGCTGGAGACCCTGGTCGCGGGCAGCGCTCGGCTCATCGATGCCGATGCGGAATTGACGGCCGATCAGAAGCGGCGCCTGCACCGCCTGGCCTTTCAGACCCAACACCGCGCGGAGATGGAAAGCCGTGGCGTGGTCGTGTCGGCCCGTGTGCTCAGGGAGGCCGTGCGGCGCGACATAGAGGCTCTGTTCAACACCGAGCGTTTCGAGGCTGTTCCGCTTCTGTCCGATCTTGAAAGCGAGCAGGCGACGGACAACCCGCCGTCGCTCGCCGATTTTCCGGAGGTGCGCCGAAGTGTGGTCAACTATGGCGTGCCTTCCTTCTCGGGTCGTTCGTCCCGCGACTTTGATCGCGAAGCCCTGGCGCGCGAGATCCGCTCGGTGCTTGCCACGTTCGAGCCACGTCTCAAGGAAAGCGCGACGAAAGTCGCGGTGACACTTGGCGACAAGAGCGTGGGCTTGAAGATCGAGATAGACGCGGTGCTGATCATGACACCGACGCCGGAACGCATGCGGCTGCGCACCACGATCAATCTCGATAACGGCTTGGCGCGGACCGAATTTAGGGAAGCCTGAGATGGATCGGGTCTTCGTAGAATATTACGAGGAGGAACTGACCCATATCCGTGCACTCGCGGCGGAATTTGCCGACATGCATCCGGCGGTGGCTCGCAACCTGTCGCTCGACACGGTCCCGTGTCCGGACCCGTATGTCGAGCGGTTGCTTGACGGCGTCGCTTTCCTCGCCGCGCGCACCCGGCTGAAGGTCGATGCGGAACGCTCGCGGTTTTCACGCAGCGTGCTGGACGTCCTCTATCCCGACCTGGTCACGCCGGCGCCGGCAACGGCGATGGTGGTGCTGAAACCCGGCCAGCAGGTCCAGACAATGGTTGCCGGCCATGTCGTCAAACGCAACACCCGGCTGGTCTCCAGCTTGCAGCCCGGCCTTTCGACGCGCTGCACGTTCACCACGGCCCAGGACATCACGCTGTGGCCGATAGCGGTCACTTCGGTAAGCTATTTTCAAGATCGCAGTGCGCTGGCGGCGGGCGGCATAGCGCCGATCGGCGGTGTCGGCGGCGAGGCGGCGCTCCGCATTGTGCTGGCTCGGACCGGAAAAGGCAGGCTCGACGAACTGTCGCTCGACCAGCTCGATCTCTACTTTGCCGGGCGCACCAAAGCACCACTGCTTTTCGACGCGATCTTCGGCGCCTGCTGGGCCGTCGGCGCACGTGCGGAAGGCAAGACCAATCCCATATCGCCCTTGCCGGAACCCGAAATGATCGGCATCAGCGACGACGAGGCCCTGATGCCTCGTACCCGTCCGACATTCGAGGGGTACCGTCTGCTGCGTGAATATTTCATGATGCCCGAGCGCTTCCACTACGTGCGGATATCGGGGCTGCAGCCTGTCGTGCGCAAATGCGCGGCCGGGCTCGAGATCATCTTCCTGTTCAGGCGTCCAGTGCCTGAACTTGCCGACCTGACACCGGCCGATTTCGAACTTTTTGCTACGCCGATCATCAATCTCTTCGAGCGTGAGTGCAACGTCATCGAGCTCGACCCGCGCAAGACGCGCCAGGTGCTGCATGCCGACCGCACGCGGGCGCGGGACTTCGAAATCTATCGGATCCTCCGCGTCGAGGACGCCGACACGGAAGGCAACGACGCCGAAATTCCCGAGCTCTTCAGCCTGGGGCAAAACCGCGGCAGTGGTTGGGTCTATTCCACCGAGCGGCGCCCACGGCGCGCGACGGAGGAGGAGCGACGCGACGGACTGACCCGCACCTCCTACACAGGGGACGATGTTTTCCTGGCGATTTCACGCCCGGTGGAAAGCCAGGCGAACCGGCCGCTGAAGCGTGTCGACATCGTGGCGCTTTGCACCAACCGCGATCTGCCGATCCTCGACGACAATCCCACCTTGACGCTGGAGGCCGGCGACCCGGTCGAAACGGTCGTGCTTCTCGGCGCGTTGCGTCCCCCTCGCCCGGCTATCCCCGCGGCGCTGCCGGCGGGCGCAGCGGGCGAATCCCGTGCCGACAATCTCGCTTGGCGGCTGGTGGCGCAGTTGGCGCTCAACTTTCTCAGCCTTGCCAAGGAAGGTCGCGGCGTCGATCCGCTGCATGCGCTGCTCGATCTTTATGCCGACCGGGGCGACCCGAGCCTCGCCCGCAACGTGCATTCGATCGTCCGCATCGACTCGCGGTCGGTCATCGAACGGCTGCAGATCGACGGGCCGATGTGCTTCGGGCGCGGCACGGAAGTGACATTGCATGTGGACCAGTCGGTCCTGGCAGGGCAGAGCACACTGCTGCTTTCGGCCCTGCTTGCACGGCTGTTTGCCCGTCATGCCGGAATAAACGGCTTTGTGCGAACCCGTACGCGGCTGTTGCAGAAACAGGAGGATGTGCCATGGCCGATGACGCCCGGCAATCGCTACCTGATCTAGGCACAGTCGACCCGAAACGGGCCGAGGAATTGTCCGAGACGTTCGACTTCTTCGAGCTGTTGCGCCGGCTCGAACGGAGGGGCGGACTGTTCGGCCATTCCGGCTCGCCGCAGCGCGAGCCGGCAAGGCTCGGACAGCATGTGCGTCTCAGCTTTTCGGCCAGGGACGTGGTTGAATTCCGCGAAGCAAAGGACAAGGCCCCGGCCAGGGTTACGGTCACAAATCTCGGCCTGATGGGACCTGAAGGTCCGCTGCCGCTGCATTTGACGCGCTGGGTGCTCGATCGCCTGTCGCAGCGCTGGTTCACCGGCGCCGATGCGCAGCAGACCAGTGACACGACATTCCTGGACTTCGTCAACATTCTGCAGCACCGATTGATCGCCCTGTATTATCGGGCGTGGGCGGATGCCCATCCGGCCGTGCAGGTCGAACGCGCGGTCGGTGGGCGCGTTCGCGCCATGCTTGAGGCCATGGCTGGGATCGGACTTCCCGGCACCCGGAACGCCGATCTCGATACCGTGAAGCTTCGCCAGGCGGCATCGCTCGCCAACCAGGTCGACGGCCCGGAACGGCTGACGCTGTTCCTGGCCGAAGCGTTCAAGGTACCGGTTCAGATCAAGGAGTTCATCGCCGCCTGGATGACCATACCAAGCGGACTCCAGACCCGCCTTGCGAAAGCCTATGCGGGGCTCGGCCGGGGGGCGACGATCGGCCCGCGCGTTTTCAACCGCCAAAGCCGGATCGAACTGCGCGTCGGCCCGCTGGGCTATGAGGACTTCAAGGCGTTCCTGCCGGGAGGCCCACGGCTCAAACTGTTCAAGCAGGCCGTTCGCGACATGGTCGGGGAATCGCTCGACGTCGACCTGCGCATCGTGCTGGCGCGTGACGCAGTGCCGCCGCCGCGTATCGGAGCCGTACAGCTCGGCCGGACCGCCTGGCTTGCGCGGCCCGCTGAAAGGGGCGATGCTGACGACATGCGGCTGCGGACAATCGTCGGATGGCGGCCGGAAATGGCGGAGGTCGCGGCATGAGTCTGCTGCTGACGCTGGAGCAAGGGCCACGCACCCAGGCGGTACGGCAGACCCGGCTGGACGAGGGCGAACTGGTGATCGGCCGCAGCGCGGACGCGGGCTGGCAGATCGACGATCCCGACATGTTCGTTTCGCGGGCTCATTGCAGGATCTCGGGCGGGCGAGATGGATATTTCGTCACCGACACGTCGAGCAGCGGATTGTTCATAAACGACTCTGACAGCCCGCTCGGTGCCGGCAAGTCGACGCGCCTTCAAAGCGGCATGAGGCTGAGACTGGGCGACTACATCGTATATGTCGACCTGCAGACGCCAACCGCCCAAGCGCCGGCAGCCGGCCAGGTGGCTCCGGAGCGCCTGCCGCCGGCATCGCGGGCGCCGGTGAGCATCGGCCGCGACGACTTCTTTTCCGCCACGGTCGAAGAAGAGCCGCGACGGCCACGTCCGGCCGACCTGCCGAATCCGTTCGAGCAGCCGGTTCCGGGCGCGTTCGAGCGAGCCAGCTCCAGCCAGCGCAGCTCGCCCGCTTTCGATGACCCGTTCAGCCTCGATCCGGTTTCGACGCCCGTGTCGAAAGATGCCGCCTATCTCGAACCGGGCGGCGCGGCGAACCCTGCGGACCCATTCAGCCTTGACCCGGTGCCATCGCCCGGCCGCTCGGGCGAACCCGCTCGTGGAAAGCTGTCCGATTTCAATGATGATTTTGGTTTCGGACCCGCCGCGGCGCCGAGTTCGGCGAACGGCGCCGGTTCGACCGGACAGCGCGAGCACATCGCCCAACGGCCACAATCCGCCAATCCCTGGGATTTGCCCATGCAAGCGGCGGATGTCCCACCTCCAGCACGGACAGGCGCCGCTCCCAAATCCACCCGCTCGTCGCAATCGCCGCCGCAGGCGGAGATGGCGCTTCGCACGGCATTCCTGCGCGGCATGGGCGTTGAGGAAGCCGATTTTCCCGGGCGCGACAGCATCGCGGAAATGGAGAAGTTCGGTCGCGAATACCGGCTGATGATGGAAGGCCTGATGCAGCTTCTGCGCAAACGGGCCGAGGAAAAGGGAAACGCTCGCGTCGCCCAGACCATGGTCGGCGCCTCCGAAGTCAATCCACTCAAGTTTTTGCCGACGGTCGACGACGCCATCGTGACGCTTATCGCCGAGCGCAGCCCCGGATTTCTCGCCGGCGAAGCGGCAATCGCCGACGCGGTCCGCGATCTCGCGCAACATCACGTGCGCGCCTGGCGAGGCGTGCAAGGCGCCTTGCGGCGGATGATCGACCGTTTCGACCCGGCGGTGATCGAGGAAGAGCTGAAATCAAATTCCGCGATCGGCACCCTGCTTTCGGGCGGGCGTGGCGCCAAGCTGTGGGAGCTTTACCAGAAACGCCATCGTGAAATCGCCGAGAGCGCGGAAAAAAGCTTTCTTGGCGAAATCGGCGCTGATTTTCGAGATGCATATGAGGAGGAGTGAGACATGATCGATCGACGCGAATTTGTCATTGCCCTGGGCGCGACGGGGCTGCTCACGGCTTGCCAGAGCGGTCCGCCAAAACCATCGGTGATCACCGTCAACGTGACCGGTGGCACCGGCATGAACCCGGGGCCAGGTGGCGGCGACCGGCCGGTGACTGTCCTCGTCATGCGGCTGCGCGGCACCGGCAAATTCAATTCAGCCGACTACTTTGCCCTGCAGGGGGATGCCGGCTCCGCGCTGGCAGGTGATCTCATCGGATCCGACCAGATCGCCGTCGGGCCGGGAAAGAGCGCATCCAAGACCATCACGGTCGAGCCGGACGCGACGGCGCTGGGCTTCGTCGCGCTGATCCGGGAACCTGGCGGCAGGAACTGGCGGACCACCAAATCGGTGTCGCCGGGATCAAAATTCACGATCAACGTCACGCTTGGCAGCGGCGGCATTTCCGCCTAGCGGCCAGAGCAAGGGGAGCTCAATGCAGAGAGTAGCGGCATGAGCGATGCAAACAGGGTGCTGTGGTCCGAGGGTCTTTTCCTGCGGACCCAGCATTTCCAGCAGCAGGATCGTTTCTTCGAGGCGACGGTGCGCGGCGCGTTGCAGGCCGGGCAACTGCACACGTTCGGCTTCCAACAGCTGACGCTGGACCAGGCGTTGCTCGAGGCCGGCCAGATCTCGATCCTGTCCGCACGGGGCATCTTCCCGGACGGCACACCGTTCTCCATCCCGGACATGATGGACGCGCCGCGGCCGCTGCCGGTCACCCCTGACACGGGCGCCGGACCGGTGCTGGTCGCCTTGCCACTGGAGCCTCCCGGCGGTGTCGGCTTCGATCCGGCACACGCGGCCCCCTCGGGAGCACGATATCATGGGCGGATCGTCTCGGTGCGTGACGCCGTCCAGGGTGGTTCGGACCCTGAAGAAATCGAGATCGCCCGTCCGCAGGCTCTGCTGCTGGCGCCCGGCAAATCGGTCGGTGGCTACACAGCCTTGCCGATAGCCGACCTCAAGGGGGTTCGAGCCGATGGCGGCGTCTCTTTGGACGAGACCTTCCTGCCGCCGACACTGGTTACCGGCGCGGTGGCCTGGTATCGGCAGTTGCTCCTTGAAGTCGTCACGGGCCTCGACCAGATCGCCGAGGCGCATGGCAAGATGGTCATGGGCGGACCGGGGCGCAGCGTCGAAGATCTGCTGATGCTCAATCTCGCCAATGCGGCGCGTCCACGGCTGGCCCACATGCTGGCGCAGGATGTCTTCCATCCCGCCGAGCTTTACCTGGAACTTGCCGGGCTCGCCGGTTCGATGGCGACCTACGGATCGAGTGCGCGGCGGCTGGGCGAGTTGCCCGCCTACGATCACATGGCGCCTGGCCCCGCCTATTCGGCGCTGGCGGATGCGCTGCGCTCGCTCATCCTCAGCCTGCGTTACATCGAGCCGAAATCGCGTGCGTTGCCTGTCATGCGGCATTCGACCAATGTCTGGAAAATCCGCATCGACAACCCGAAGCTGCTGGTGGCCAGCCGGATCGTCATCCGGGTCGGTTCGGAACTGTCGGAGGACGCGCTGCGCAAGATATTCGTCAATCAGGCGACCGTCGGATCGGCCGACCAGTTCGAGGGCCTGTGGAAATCGCGTCTGCCCGGTATTCCGCTGAAACCGCTTCATTCCCAGCCGCGCGAGATCCCTTACGATGGCGATCGGCTTTGCCTCGAGTTGGACCAGAAAAGCGAGCACTGGGCGTCGCTGCTCGATGCCCCCGGCTTCGTCATCGGCGTTTCGGGTGTCTTGCCAAGCGAGCCGCAAGTGGACTGCTATTCGGTGAACAGGTGAGATCATGAGCCGCGATGATCCTTTCGGACTGTCGGAGGATCGCGAACGCACCCGCATACGGTTGACCGGCGCGCCGATGCCGCGACCGATGGCGCCGCTCTTGCCGGGCGCGGCGGTAAAGCGGTCTCGTACCCACCCGAACGCGCTTGTCAACGCGTTCGCGCCCTTGCTCGAGTTCGCGCCCGAGCTTGAAAGCGCGCTGCCGCCGGAGAATCCGGAAGCGTTGCGTACCCGATTGCTCGAAGAACTGGTCCGGGCACGCGACACGGCAATGTCGGCGGGGTCCTCGATGGAGCGGGCCGACCAGGCAGCCTGGGCGGTGGCGGCGTTGCTCGACGATCTGGCTCTGAACACGCCATGGGGCGGGGCCAGCGCCTGGCCGCGGCAGCCGCTTGTCGTCATGCTGCGCGGCGATGTCGATGCCGGCACGCAGTTCTTCACGCGCCTCGACGAATTGGAGCGCCATCCCAACCGCGATCGCGAATTGCTGGAACTGCAGTATGCTTGCATGGCGCTCGGCTTTCGCGGCAAATATCGCGTGCCCGGCCGGTCAGGCGACCGCTCGCTCAATGCCGTGCGCGTGGCGGCGGCGCGCTTCCTGCGCGACGCCGACGCCGAAGGCGCGCCACTGTCGCCGAACTGGAAGGGCGTGATCGCATCCGACGAGCCGCAGCGCTTCATCGTTCCGATCTGGGTCATGGCGCTCGGTGCGGCGGTTGTCGCCACCGCAATCCATATCGGGCTCTCGATGGGACTGAGCAGCCAGGCGGTCGAGCTTTCCGCGCTCGTTCGCGCGTTGCCGCCGCCCGCACGCGGCGACATCAGTCGTGCGTCGCCCAAGGTCGATGCCCCGCCACCGGAGAAAGTGGATTTTGCGCTGTTGCCCGAATTTCAGGCCGGGGCGCCGGCCGACCTCAAATCCGCCCTCAGCGGCACCGAGAGCGTTTCGCTGGCCAAGCTGATCATCCAGGCCTCCAACCCCGAACTGTTCCAGTCGTCGCGGCCACAACTAACCGAAGGCTTCGAGCCCCTGATCGGTTCGATCGCCAAGGTGATCCTCGCCAATCAGGAGCTGATCGGGAACATCACGGTGATCGGTCATACGGACAGCGTTCCCCTGCAAAAGACCAATCCGCTGTCGACCAACCAGCGACTGTCCGAGGCTCGCGCCCAGACGATTGCCGACATGCTGGTCCAGAACGGAGTGCCGCAAGACCGCGTCCATTCCGAGGGCCGAGCGGCCACCGATCCAGTGGCCGACGACAGCACGCGCGAGGGCCGGGCCTTGAACCGCCGCGTCGAGGTGCTCGTCGAAAAGAGGCTTTGACATGTTCATCCTGCGCTTCCTCTGGGCGGTTCTGACATCGCGCTGGCTCTGGACGCTGATCGGCATCACGCTGCTTTCCCTGGTCATCTGGGTGTTCGGTCCGATCGTCAGGGTCGGTCCCTACGAACCGTTCGCCTCTGAAAATGTGCGCATCGTCATCATCGCGCTGCTGGTCATCTTCTGGCTGATCTGGCTGATCGTCGCCCAGCGCCGGGCGATCCGCGCCAACCGCATGTTCGTCGCCGAGATCGCGGCACCCGTGGCGGAAAAGCCGCTCAGCCCCGGCGAAGAGAACGTCGCCGCCGTGGGTGCCAAGTTCGCCGAGGTGATGGCCGAACTGAAGCGACGCAAGCTGGGCGGACGCAAGTTCCTGCGCGAGATGCCTTGGTATGTGATCGTCGGGCCGCCGGCCACCGGCAAGACCACGGCCTTGCGGCAGTCCGGACTGAATTTTCCGATCGACCTCACCGACGACCTGCAGGGGGTCGGCGGCACGCGCAACTGCGACTGGTTCTTTTCCGAAAACGCGGTTCTGATCGACACCGCCGGCCGCTATGTGCAGCAGGAGAGCCAGCCCGACGTGGACGCCGCGGAATGGCTGGGCTTCCTCGACCTTTTGAAGAAACACCGGGGCCGCCGCGCCCTCAATGGTGTGATCGTCGCGCTTTCGATCGACGTGCTCTCGGAGGGGGACGAGGCCATCAAGGCGCACGGCCGCAAGATCCGCCGCCGGCTGGCCGAGCTCAACGACCGGCTCGAAATCCGCCTTCCGGTCTATCTGATGCTGACCAAGGCCGATCTGATCAAGGGTTTCGAGGCTTTCTTCGGCGGCCTGTCCACCGCCTCGCGCGAACAGGTATGGGGAACCACCTTCGCGCTGGATGCGCGCGTGGATGCCAAGACCATCGAACGAGAGATTTCGGCGCTGGCGACGGAACTGGAACGACGGCTGGTGCCGCGCCTGGAGGACGAGGACAAGCTCGCCGCCCGTGCCGAGATCTTCAGGTTTCCCGCCCAACTGTCCAGCCTGTCCGAACCGATCCAGGTGCTGGTCGAGGCGATGTTCGGCGAAAGCCGGTATGAAGAGGCCGCCTGGCTGCGCGGCCTCTATCTGACATCGGCGACGCAAGAAGGGGCGCCCATCGACCGGCTGACCGCGGCGCTGTCGTCGTCCTTCGGCCTTCCGCCACGGCGGGCCCTGCCCGCGCCAAGGGTCGAGAAACGCAGCTTCTTCCTGAAGAACCTGCTCACCGAGGTCATCTTCAGGGAAGCCGGCCTCGGCACGTTCGACCCGCTGGCGCAACGCCGCCGCGCCTGGATCTGGCGCGGCGCCGCCGCCGCGTGCGCGGCGGCGGCCTTGCTGGCCGGCGGGCTGTTCACCTGGTCCTATTTCGACAACCGCAACGCGATCACGGCCCAGGCAGGCCAGTTCGAAGCGCTGCAAACGCCGCTGACATCCGTGGCCGCAAACCCGGCATCGGTGGAGCAGCCCGCCATCGACAGCGCTCTCGAAGCCATGGACGCGGTGGCAAATGCGCGGACAACACCGCCGGGCGCTGCCCAGGATCTGCTGGGCCCATCGGCCTCGGCGGAACTGGTGCGGGCGCAGACCGACACATACGACCACGCCTTGCGCAACGTGCTCGAGCCACGCATGGTCGCACTGCTCGAGGCGACCATGTGGCGGCAGATCCGCGATCCGGATTTCATGCTCGGGGCACTGAAGACCTATCGCATGATGACAGGTCTGTCGCAGATGGATCCCGATTTCGCAGAGAACTGGTGGGTGAACAGTCTGCCCGAATTCGCGGCCGCGGCACCATTTCCGACCGCCGATGCCGAAGAACATCAGCTTGCCGCCATCCGCCGGATGGCGGTCGACGAGAGCTATATCGCGCCCGACCAGGCGTTGGTCGCCGAAGCGCTGAAAACGGTGTGCACGATCTCGTTGCCGGCGCGGGCCTACAAGCAGTTGCTGGCCGATCCGGCGGTGGCCGAGCTCAAGGAGTGGATCCCGGCCAATTTCGCCGGCCCCAATGGCGGCAAGGTGTTTGCGCGGCGTTCCGACAAGACACTTCGCGTCGGCATTGCCGGAGCATTCACCTATTCCGGCTTCCACGACGCCATTCTCGACCGCATCGACGATGTCGCCGCCCAGGCGGCACTCGATCGTGCGGTTTTTGCCGGCGGCTGCTCGGAAAACTCCGAGACCTCGGTCTCGGCGCTGTCGGAGGATATCCTGAAGCTCTACTATGACGACTATATCGCGCAATGGGACAGCTTCCTGCGTGACATGCGGCTCGCGCCATTGACCGATCTCAATGTCGCCAGCGAAAATCTGAAGGATCTCTCGAGTGCCGATTCAGCGCTGAAGCGGCTGCTGACGGCGGTCGTCCAGGAGACCGAACTGACGCGCTCCGACGAGGCGCCCGCCGACGACAAGGCGGCGGCCAAGGGCGCTTCCAAACTGCTCGGCAAGCTGGGCAAGCTCGGCAAGCTGGCGACAAGCGGCGCGAAGCTGCTTCCCCGCGCCGGATCCGCAACCGAGGTGGACCTGACCGGCAATCTGGTGGCCGAACACTTCAAACCGCTCAAGAGCACCATTGCCGAGGTCGACGGCCAGCCGCCGGCACTCGATGCCGCCGTTGTCGCGCTGACCGCGCTTTCGAACGTGCTGCAGACGGTCACCGCCAACCCCAATCCGCAGGATGCCATCAAGAAGCAGGGCGGCCTTGCCGAACTGACGGGAGCGGTAGCCAGGCAGGCACAGATCCTGCCCGACCCCATCAACGCCTGGCTGGGTGGGATTGCCGGCGACACCAGCAATTTGACCCAGAAAGCGGTCACTTCGGAGCTCAACGCCATCTGGCGGGCCGACATACTGCCTTTCTGCCAGGCAGCGCTGAACGACCGCTATCCATTCAGCGCCGAGAGCGCGGTGGACGTCAACGTGCGTGATTTCGCCAGGCTGTTCGGGCCGGCTGGGCTGATCGACGGTTTCATCAATGACCACCTGATCAACTATGTCGACACGACCAGCCAGCCATGGAAATGGCGCGCCGATTTCGGCCTCGATCCTTCGGCGCTGGCGGCGTTCGAACAGGCCAGGCATATCCGCGACGATCTCTTTCCCGGCGGTACAGGGCCGGTGATGAGCTTCACGCTCGAACCGAAGGACCTGTCTCCCAACGTCACGCGGGTGACGCTCAACCTCGATGGCCAGACCCTCGTCTACTACAACAACGCGACGCGGCCACAGCCGATGACCTGGCCCGGCAAGGACGGCACCGGGGTCATCTCGCTCGCCTTCCAGCCGATCGATGGATCGCCCGAAATCATGCTCAACGAGACCGGCAGCTGGGCATGGCTGAGGATGCTGCGCAGCGGCCGCTTCGCCGGCACGTCGCTGTCCGATGTCTACAGCCTGCGCCTGGGGACGAAAGGCATGTACGCCGATTTCGAACTCAAGGCCGCCAGCGTCGAGAACCCCTACAATTTGCAGATGTTCAAGAAATTCTCATGTCCGCCCCAAATATGACCTTGCCCGGCTTTTATGGCAAAATGCCCGCCACCGGCGATTTCGTGACGCGGCGGCTGTCGGGCGACTTTGTCCGCGGCTGGGACCGCTGGCTGGCGCAGCATCTCGTCCCGCTGTTCGGCTCGGAATTTTGGCCAAGCACAACCGCGCTGCGCTTTCTGGCTGGCCCGGCTTCCTTCGGCGCATCGGCAGGCATCATCTTGCAGAGCGCCGACAGGGTTGGCCGGAAGTTCCCTTTGAGCGTCGTTGCGCAGCTTTCCGAAGCCTCCATTCTGCTGGCCGACGCCGAGGCGTGGTTTTCCAGCATCGAAGAGGCGGCCATCGCGGCCCAGAACGGCGAGCTGACGCCCGACGAACTGGATGCCGCGCTGGCCGGACTGCCTGTGCCGCCCGTGGAGCCGGGCGAAGAGGTCATCAGCGACATGGTGATGTGGACCGCCCGTTTGGACATTTTCGACATCGATCCGCAATCGCCGCAAGCGACGCTGGAGCAGATCTTAGCCGCCAGTTGGGAGACCAGCTGATGCAGATCTGGAACCAGATGGGGTATCCGCACCAATTCACCGTTGCCATGGACAAGGCCGGCCATGAATGGATTGTCGTGGTCGTCAAAGGCACGTTCGACTTCCCCGCCAAGCCGGGCGGACTGGTGCAAAAATCGGCTGAGCAGGTGCCGCTGGTTTTTGCCGACACACAAACCGGCGTGCCTGGCTACTCGGCCACGCTGTGGGAGACAGACTTCGCCTTCCGCAAACCGCGCTGCGACGTGATCGCCAATGGCTGCGCCTACGCGCCGGGCGGGCGCCCGGCCGAGCGCGTGCCGGTCGGCATCAAGGTTGGCAATTGGTCGAAGCTGTTCGAGGTCGTCGGCCACCGCGAATGGCGCTCCATCGGCCCGGTTTTCACCGCCACATCGCCGCAACCCTTCCTGAAACTGCCCATCTCCTATGACGTCGCCTGGGGTGGCGTCGACAGGCTGGATCCGGAAGACAAGCTCCCCGCCAGCTACAAATACAACCCGGTCGGAACCGGCTGGTCGCGCACCAGGAACCAGCGCCTTGTCCCCGGCCTGCGGCTGCCGAACACCCAGGCAGTCGGCGAGGAGATCCGCTCGCCATTCGGCGACTACAAGCCGATGAGTTTCGGGCCGATGGGCCGCGGTTGGCCGGGCCGGATCGAATATGGCGGCACCTATGACGACAATTGGACCAAGAACATCTTTCCGTTCCTGCCGCCGGACTTCGACGAACGCTATTTCCAGTCGGCGCCGTTCGACCAGCAGATCGACCTGCCAAGAGGTGGCGAGGAAGTACAACTCGTGAACCTGACGCCTGAGGGAAGGGTAAGTTTTCGTTTACCGGGCACCGCGCTCGCGGTACGACTTTTCAAGGGCCCGGAGACGGCGTTCGACGGTTCTGTAATGCCCGACACGATACTGCTGGAGCCGGAGAAGCGTCGATTTTCACTGGTGTGGCGCGTTTCGCAACGAATCCATCGAACGATCCTGGATTTTACGGAGTGCTGGGTGGGGCCACCGACGGACCCGATGATGCACGCGCGCTCTTACGGTCGTACCTACTACCCGGAAGGCGGTTTCGAAAGCACCGCTCCGCCAGAAATCGCGCAACCAATATGACCGCCATCGTCTCCATCGGGATGGTCACGGCCGTGGGGCTCGATGCGCCGTCCGCCTGCGCATCGATGCGCGGAGCAGTCGATGGGTTTCAAGAAACGCGCTATGTGGCCCCGAATGGAGATTGGCTTGTCGGCGCGCCTATCCCGCTGCTTGCCGACGTCGTTGGACAGGAGCGATTGGCACGATTTGCTGCAGGCGCAATCGTCGAATGTCTTGCTGCCCGGAAAGCCATCGTCGACGGACATAATGTCCCGGTCCTTCTGTGCTTGCCGGAAACACAGCGCGTTGGCCGGCCCATGAGTTCCGATGCCAGTTTCCTGCATCGGGTGCTTGAGATTGCGGAACTTGAGCACCACCCTAGATCAGCTGTCATCGCGCATGGCCGCCCGTCCGGTCTTGTAGCGCTCGCCACCGCAGACAGGTTGTTGGCGTCCCACGCCGCCGATCACGTTATCATTGCTGGTGTAGACAGCTATTTGACCGCGCAAACCGTGGATCACCATTTACGGCACGAACGCCTTTTGACGCGCGATAACCCAAGAGGTTTCATACCTGGCGAAGCCTCAGCTTCGTTGCTTTGCGGCCGATCAGGAGGCGATGTTCGGTTGGACGGCGTTGGCTTGGCGCGGGAAGCTGCCTTCATTAATAATCCTGAAGATCTGCCCTTGCGCGCCAACGGGATGACTGAAGCCTACACACAGGCTCTCGGGGCGGCCGGGATTGATATGGCAAGGCTTGGCTACCGGATTTCCGATCTCATCGGCGAGCCCTACTGGTTCAAGCAAACTGCTTTGGCGAGCATTCGCCTTGTCCGCGGACGGCACGAATTTCAAGACCTCTGGTCACCGGCCGAGTGTCTTGGAAACATTGGGGCGGCGGTCGTACCAACCATGATCGGAATGGCCTGGACAGCCCGGCGGAAGGGATATGCTGCCGGTGATACTGTTTTGATAGAGGCTTCCAATGACGATGGTGCCTGCGGAGCGGCTATCTTTTCAAGAACGGGCGTATGATGGGCACAGTATTTGCAAATGGCCTGGAGATTGTTTGCAAGGCGCAAGGCAACAAAGTTATTGCCGATTTTCCGGACGTATGCTTCACACCACCGGAAAACCCGGCAACGCCGCCGGGCGTGCCGGTACCCTACCCTTCGTTTGGCTTCGACACCGATACAACCAGTGGAACCGGGTCGGTCACAATCGGCGGCACCACTGTCAGCCAGAAAAACAAGTCCTATTACAGCAAGACCAGTGGAACCGAAGCGGGTTGCGCCGCCAAGAAAAATGTCATCACCTCTGTGAATACGGGTAAATCCTACAGCCATGCCTGGTCGACAAATGTCAAGGCAGAAGGTAACCCTGTCTGCCGCTTTAGCGACATCCATAGCGACGACCACGCGTCGCCAACACCTGGAGCGCCGCCCATCCCGATAGTCGGGCAGCCGGGAGCCGGCGGCGGCAGCACCCCATGCGCGCACACGCCCCATGCGGTTGAAAAGCCCGACGATCGCGACCAGCAGATCGCCAATTGGAACGCAGCGAAGAAGAAGGCCCAGGAGGATCAGGCCGCAGCGCAACAGGAAACCGCCAAACTTGACGCCGAGTTGAAAGTCAAGCCCAAGCTGCGAAAGAGCGGGATGACCAATACGCAGATTGCTCAAGCCAAGAAGAAGGCCGATGCAGCGCTGAGCCATGCCCAATCCGATGAACGTATAGCGGACGGTAAGCTAAGGGGACTGAACAATGAAAAGAAGGTGTCGGACGATGAGGGGGGAACCAAGAGCTACTCAATCAGATGCAGCAAATGCAACGAAGAGCTGCAAGAGCTTGATATTGTAACCAAAGACGGTCGAGCCAAGGAAGTAAAATCAAGCAGCGCCGGCTTCGACAATGACAAATTCGAAGCCAAGAAAAAATTTGTGGAGACTGATCAACTGCTTGCTCCCCATGTCGGGCCGGGCGCCATATGCAAGGTGGCCATTGTCGGCATGCCTTCCGCCCAGGTTGTAGCCGACCACCCACAACTGGCCGGCAGAACGCAGGATCACTGATATGGACGAATTTGCCATGACGACGATAGGATTTATTCCATCGAAGATATCGTGGGGCGTATTTTACAGGAAGGTTGAGGCTTTCTTCGCCACGACAAGGCGCGACTATTATCGAATCTCGCACGTCGTCAGCGTGCTGGAGGTGGATAAATTTCGCATCGTACGTTCCCTCCCGCAGGAGACTGGGGAGGCGCTCATGGCAAGGAGCCCCGAAAGGCAGTTCTGGCGCCGCGTCAATGTGGATATCAATCTCCTCGCGACGCCGATCACGACAAGCTTCCTCTTTTTCGAAGGAGCGAAGGAATCATGGATTGAGGTTCGATTTCCAAGCAAGGCCTATGTCAAGATCACGGGGATCGGCCAGCCCGGCGGTCAGTTCGACCATGAGGCGAAAGCCGCACTCGTCAGCCTGATTCTGCAACTGGCCGGGGCGTTTCAAAGTCTCGGATTCGGTTACAAACATGTCGCCGAGACCGAATTGATGCAGCCCCCCGCAGTGGATGCCTTGCGAACCTATGTCGAAAAGAGCGATCGATGGACGGGCGCCAAGCTCGACCTGCTGATAGCCGGACTGCACTCTTCGCTGGTTCGGGCCGAAGACTTCGAATTCGACCCTGACGATCCGCCGATGAATTACGCCAAGGACGGCTACTATCTGTTCGATAGCCTTTGGCCGAGTAGATATGAGTGACTCGTGTTTGCCGGCCTGATCGGTCGCATGCAGACCAGCAACTATGCGGAAGCAGCCTGCGGCAGATGTCGCCCCAGATAGTGGCGGACTGCAGAGAGGTCGAGATCTCTTACCCGTATGCTGCCAACGCCGGGCTGCAGCATTCGTACGACAAAAAGCTCACCCGCCTCCGGAAACTCGCCGTATCGTTCCTCGGCAATTTCTCGGCCGGCAACACCAGCAATCCGCAGCGCGTCCAGATGGGCTTCGAGCCTCTCGACCAGCCGCGTCAGGCGCTCATCATCCATTTCGGGATTCTCGTGCGGATTGAGCATGTGACGGTCATAAATCAGCCACATCAGGGCTGCCAACTCCGCGTGCCGGCGGACAATTTCGTAAAGGACCGGCGCGGGCATTAATTCAAGTTCACCGAAGCGCCGCGAATGTTGTTGTCGACACTCGCGTGGCTAACTATGTGCGTACCGCGAATTGTAATGCGACCATCCTTTTCCATTATGATGGTCGCTTTGCCGCAGCGCAATTCAATCCGCTGGTGTGCTCGCACACGCACCCCCTCGCCGTCACTCACTATTTGAGCACCATGCCGTGTGTGCGTTGGATCGACAATGCGTCCGACGATCAATGGCTGTGTGACGTCGCCTCCTTCAAACAACAGCGCGACCTCGGAGCCAATCATGTCGGAGCTCAACTCCGCAAGACTGCGCGCCGTCAGAGCGGCTTCCTGCGGATTGCCGGGGAAAACGACCAGAGGGCCGTCTTCACCAAATCCCAGAAAGACGCCTATTACGACACCCTCGATGCGTTCCGCCGTCGTCGTCATTTCATCCTCAGTTCTGCTTGATCTGCGAGCCCTTCATGGTGATGTCGCTCGAAGCTTTCACATCTATCTTCCCAGACCCCTTCATTGTCAGGTCCTTGCCCTCGATTACAATAGTGCCATCCTTCTTCATGGTGATCGATGCGGAACCACAAGAAAGTATGAGTTCATCGCCGGCGTCGATCGCAATCTTCTTTGCAGCCGTCAGGGTGCTATTTTTATCTGTCTTAACCGCGCTATCCCCCGTAATTTTCAGCATGTGATCGCCACCAATTTCGGTCGCGTCATCTTTTGCAATCTTGGCTGTTCTAGCGCCATCGATCTCCGTGCTTTGGTCGTCCGCGATCTTTACGGTCTGGCCGGCTCCGACAGTGACGGTTTGCGCCGCACCGATATTCCAGCTGTCATCCGCCCCAATATCGTGGCTTTGCGCCACGCCGACTGTGACCGAACGCGACGCCCCAATTGTGTTTGTCTGCGGCCCGCCAACGCTTCGTGTCTCGGACGCCCCGACCGTATCGATACGAGCCGCGCCAACAGTCACCGTCTGGACAATCCCCACCGTCTGCGAGTGGTTGGAGCCGATCGTCTCCGTCGAGTTCGAGCCAATACTGATCGTCTCATTTGAGCCCACCGTCAGCGAGCGATTGGCGCCCACCGTCTCGGTATCGTTCGAACCGATATTCGTGGTCTGGTCGACGCCGACCTTGACCGTCTTGTTGTTGCCGACGTCCTCGTCGAGGTTGTGGCCGACGGAATGCTTGGCGTCGTGGTCGATGCGGTCCGACTGGTCGTGCTGCACAAGCTTGGTGCGGTCGTGCTTGATCAGAAGGTTGTGGTCCTTCTGCGCCTGGAAATTGACCAGTTCGGAGCCCGCCTTGTCCTCGAACATCAGTTCGTTATAGCCACCGCCGCCCTTTGAAGAATTGGATTTCCAGCCCGATTGCGTTGCGTTCCCCGGCAAGCCGTAGGGCGGCATCTGCGAGGCGTTGTAGACCCTGCCGGTGATGATCGGCAGATCGGGGTCGCCTTCGATGAAGTCGACGATCACCTCCTGGCCGATGCGCGGTATCTGGATGAAGCCCCAGCCGCTGCCGGCCCAGGTCTGTGAGACACGGACGAAGCAGGAACTGTTTTCGTTCTTCTTGCCCAGGCGGTCCCAGTGGAACTGCACCTTCACCCGGGCATATTTGTCGGTGAATATCTCCTCGCCTGAAGGGCCGACCACCGTCGCCGTCTGCGGTCCGCGCATGATCGGCCGCGTCGTGATCCGCGGAGGGCGATAGGGCAAGGTCGTCGGTGCGACACCCAGCACGACCTTGAAATTCTCGCTGTGGGCTTCGTTCTGGGTCCTGTAGCCCGGATCGAACAATCTGTATTCGGCGCTGATCACCAGATACTCCTGGTTCTGGTCATCGCGCGGAAAGCTTTCCAGCTTGAAGGTACAGCCGGAATGGAGACCGCGCACGGTTCCGACGGCCGTGCTGCGCTGGTGCACCGCCTGGAGTTCCTCGCGCCGGATACCGGCAAGGGTGTCGCCGCGCCCCACATCAAGATGCGCCCCGGGCTGGCGATAATTCTCGCCGGAGGCTTCCTTGTGGCTGAACGGCTGGGCCGACTTCGCCATCAGATCGGCACCCGGCTTCTGGAAATCATAGTCGGTGTGGGCATAAGCCCCGGGCCGCACCGAACTGCCCGGGATCCATTCGGTGATGTATTCGACGTCGCGCCGCGAGCCGTGTCCCTCGAAATTATAAGGCACCTTCTCGTAGCCCGGCGCCGGCTTCAGCTTGCTCATCGCGTCGCAGAGCACGAGCGTGTGCTTGCCCTCGTCGTGCTCGAAGAAATAGAAGATGCCTTCGTGCTCGAGCAGGCGCTGCACGAAATCCAGATCGCTCTCGTCGTACTGCACGCAGTATTCGCGCGAGGGGTACGACCCTTGCAGCCGCTTCTCGAATTTCGCCGTACCGTATTTCGAGAAGATCTTTTCGACGATCTCGACAGCGGTCATGTTCTGAAAGATCCGGCAATCGGTCGCATTGCCGAGAAACCAGAGCCACGGCCTGACGACCGCTTCGTAGTAGGCCAACCGGTCCTCGATGCGGGTCAGCCGAAACTCGGACACGAGGCCGCTGAACCACCGCTTCGGATCGGATTCACCTTCGACCGAAACCATACCCCCCAGCATCTTCAGCGGATCGATGTCGGAGTTGGGGCTGACGAACCCGACCGTATAGGCAAAGCAACGGCTGATCTCGTCGCGCCCGACAAGATGCGTGAAGGTCAACAGCTCACCGCCAACCGGTGTCTGCACAACCGTGGCACGTTCGTTCGGCATGGGTCGTGCCCCTCCTGGACGCGGCCGCCAACGTGGTGGATTTGAAGTTCCCGCTATATTAACAAGATCACGCTCAGGAACTTTTCGGATCCGCCACACCAGGCCATGTTGAGCCTACCACATGTTTTCCTGCCGACCAAAGAGGACGGGCAGCGACAGAACATTGCCCCGTCGATGGGTCGGCTTGAAACGCGTCTGTCCTGTTGCACGCGCAAGCTGCTAGAATGACGCAGTATCAACCGGCGTTCGACGGCGATCTTGGATGTACCTCAGTCTGCAAATCAACAATATCGACTCCGTGCCGGCAGGCTTCCCGACCGGCTACGCGGCGCGTGATCGCGGCTTCGAAATCGGTCGCGAGGCTTGTGACTGGACCTTGCCGGACCCGGACAAGTTTATCTCCGGCCGGCACTGCGAGGTTCGATACGAGGCAGGCGCATTTTGGTTGAACGATGTTTCGCGCAACGGAACCTACATCAACGGATCGAGCCAGCGCATGACCGGTCCCCATCGGCTGGGTCACGGAGACCGAGTGCTGATCGGCCGCTATGTCATCTTCGTATCGATTGACGACGAGCGGGCCGCGACAGGTCACCCAAGCCACGGTTCGACACAAAGAGAAATGCCGGCCGCGACAGGCCGGCCGCTCGAATTCGCCGACGAGCCGTTCTTCGCTCCGGCAGGGCAACGGTCCGGGCAGCGCGTTCCAGCGTCGACCTTCCCGTCGCAACCCGCGCCTCTCCCCTCGACCAGAGACGAAGTGCTGCGGGAGATCGCGATCGGAGCCGGCATTTCGCCGGAATTGCTTCAATCGCGCGACCCGCATGAAGCCGCTGCCGAAATCGGCGCGGTCCTGCGGACAGTGGTCGAGGAACTGGCCTTGCTGCTGAAAGCACGCGCGGCCGCGAAGATGTTGGCCAAGAGCACGCAACGAACGATGATCAGCTCCGCGGACAACAATCCCCTGAAGTTCGTTCCAGGAACCGACGACATCCTCGAAATCATGTTCGCCCGCCGCAGGACCGGCTATCTCGATGCCAGGCGCAGTATCGAAGATGCATTCCGCGATCTCAAGACGCACGAATTCGCCACCTATGCGGCCATGCAAGCCGCGCTATCGCGACTGCTTGACGACCTGTCACCCGAGGCGATCGGAAGGAAACTCCCGCCTACGTCGTTTACGTCGAAGAAGAGCCAGGCCTGGGATGCCTATGTCGCGACATGGCGGACCATGGAGGAGGCGCACGAAAACGGCATGCTGGACATATTCCTGGCCTATTTCAGCGAGGCCTACGCCAAAGCCGACAAGCAAAAATAGGCGACCCAAGCAAGGCATGCACATCAGTCGGCGAAGAAAAGTCTTCTCGACGCCGGCATCCGGTTCCAATCGACAATTTCTGAGATTACGATCACATACGACAGTTCGCCAAGCGGGTAAGGCTCATTGACCTGGGGGTCTGCGGCAAATGTCATGTTACGGCGGGAAAGCGTTTTCTGGCCAACCTTCCTCCGGAAACTGCCACGGTCGGCAGGGCCTGTTCCTTCACCCGACCACACACCGTTTTGCGCCTGTCTCGCCCAACCGCGGGCACACTGCCCGCACGGATGATCGGCGATGAGTTCGAAGGACGATCCCTTCGGTCCGGCGGGCAAGACCGTCATTCGCGCAAATCCACGGCGCGAACGAAAATCGACGCCAGCTCCTCAGCTTCCTGTCGCGGACCGGGGCCAACCCTCTCAGCTCAAGGATTCGACGGTGTTCGATCCCGGTGTCGGGCGGCATACACCGCCGGGCTGGACATCCGGAACCGTGATCTATCAAGCAGCACCTTCCGCCGCGGCTGCAGTGGGCGGCGCTTCCGTGGCGGCGCCCGCCACAGCCCTGCGGCAGGAGACGCTGCTCAGCGCCACGGACAGCGTCAGATACTCCGCGGCAAACCCGATCCTTGCCGCGGCCGCACCGTTGCTGATGCTGTTGGGCCAACTCAGGCTTGTCTCGGTGGAGAGACAAGCGGAGCCATTGGCGGAACATGTCGCAGAAGCGATTGATAAGTTCGACCGAACGATGGAGAAAACCGGCGTCGCGGAAGAAGATGCGCGGATTGCAAAATTTGCCCTCTGCGAAACCGCCGACGATCTCATCGGCAACCTGCCTTGGCCACAAAAAGACGACTGGGCGCGGCACAGCATGCTGTCGCAGTTCTTTCACATCGAGCCCAGCGGCACAGGCTTCTTCGAAGCGCTGAACAAGGTACTGGCCAACCCGGAGGCGCACTACGATCTGCTCGAACTGATGCATGCCTGTCTGTCGCTGGGTTTCGAAGGCCAATACCGGGGCGTGACGCGCGAAGACACCAATCTCGAACGCGTTCGACGCGACGTCTACGAGACGCTTCGCTATTTCAGGGCGCGTGCCGACGAGGACATCTCGCCGCATTGGCAGGGCCTGGCGGCGACGATGGCGCAGTCGTCGGCTCGCCTGCCACTCTGGGTCGTTGCAGCGGCGGCGTCGGCGCTGCTGACAGCGGCGTTCTTCACCTTGCGGGTCTTCATCACCAATGAAGGCGACGCCGCCGCCGGTGAATTGCTGGCACTCAACCCATCGACGCCAGTCGCCATCGAGCGCGCCAGCGTGGCGCCGTTGGCCGAGCCGGTGAAAGCCCCCCCACCTGCCGCCACTACCACGCAGATCGATCGCATCCGCTCGGCACTGGCCAAGGATGTCGAAGGCGGTGGGCTGACCATCGGCACCAAGGGCGGCTTCATCGTGGTGGAAATCAACAACCTCCTGCTGTTCCAGTCCGGCAAGGCCGAGGCGAAGCCGGAATTCCAGCCCATTGCCGCCGATATCGCCGCGGCCCTGGAACCCGAGCGCGGACCAATCAGGATCGTCGGCCATACGGACAATGTGAAGCCGCGAAAATCGAGCCCATTCAAGTCCAACTTCGATCTTTCCGTTGCCAGGGCGAAGGCTGTCGAAGCGTTGATGGCACCGAAATTCAGCGATCCCTCGCGACTGACGGTCGATGGCAAGGGCGAGGACGAACCGATCGCCGACAATGCGACGCCAGAGGGCCGCACCAAGAACCGCCGTGTCGATGTGATGATCGCCAGGGAGGAAACATTGTGAGCACGGCCCTTTGGGAGCGCCCATGACGCGTTGGCCGCTGCGGATATTCAGCGTGACCGCGCTGGCCGGTTTCGCGTCGGCAGTGTGGTTTGCAGGACCGTTGGTTCGCTTTGCCGACACCCGGCCTCTCGGACCTGTCTGGCTGCGCGCGACAATCATTGGCGTGATCGTGGCGATGCTGGCGCTCTTCTACGGGCTGCGTTTCTGGCAAGCGAGAAAGGCGCAAAAAGAGCTCGAAACTGTCGTTGCACACAACGACGACCGGGATGATGACTCGCGGGTGCTCGAAGCCCGCATGAACGAGGCCGTGGCGGCGCTCAAGCGGTCGAGCGGCAGGCGCAACTTCCTCTACGATATCCCCTGGTACATCGTCATCGGCCCGCCAGGCGCAGGCAAGACAACGGCACTGGTCAATTCGGGTCTGAATTTTCCGCTGGCCGGTTCGGGGGACGCCCAACCTGTGGCGGGCGTTGGCGGAACACGCTCCTGCGACTGGTGGTTTACCGACGAGGCCGTGCTGATCGACACCGCCGGACGCTACACGACGCAGGATTCCAATGCTGCGAGCGACAAGAAAAGCTGGCTCGCCTTCCTGTCGCTGCTCAAGAAATACCGCACCCGCCAACCGATAAACGGCGTCATCCTGGCCATCAGCCTCGCCGATCTCATCAGCCTCGACGATCAGCAGCTTGACGCCCACGTCGTCGAGATACGCAGTCGCCTGCGGGAAATCCACGAGACGTTGAAAATCCAGTTTCCGGTGTATCTGCTTTTCACCAAGGCCGATCTCCTTTCCGGGTTCATGGATTATTTCGGTGGTTTCGACGAACCACGCCGGCGCAAGGTCTGGGGGGCGACATTCCAGACCGCGGACCGCACCAAGAACATGGCCGCCGAGGCCCCTGCCGAATTCGATGCGCTGGCAAGACGCCTGGTGGAGGAGATGCCTGACCGCCTTCAGGAAGAGGCTGATCCGGTCGCGCGTATATCCGTCTTTGGCTTTCCGGCGCAGTTTGGCGCGCTGAAGGGCCGAATTACGAATTTTATCGCCAGCCTGTTCGATCCGGCCCGCAGCCAGGTGAATGTCAGCCTGCGTGGACTCTATTTCTCGTCAGGGACGCAAGAGGGAACGCCAATCGATCAGGTGTTGGGCGCGATCGGCCGCAGCTTCGGAAGCAATTCCCGCGCCCACCTTTCCGGAACCGGCAAGAGCTTCTTTTTGCACGATCTGTTGACGGGCGTCATCTTTGCTGAATCCGGATGGGTTTCGTACGACAAATCCGCTGCAAGGCGTGCGGCGATCGCCAGATTTGGCGGGCTTTGCGCCATAGCATTGATCGCCGCGGCGGCGCTGGGCACCCTGGCGCTGAGCTTCACCGCCAACAGGTCGTTGATCGCCTCCACCACGCAGGCCATGAGCCAGTATCGCGAGACGGCGGACGCGCTACTCAAAAGCACGGAGGTCACCGATGTCGACCTCGAAAACGTCATTGGCCCGCTCGACCAGTTGCGCGATCTGCCGACCGGGTTCGAGACCAGCGACATGCCGACGCCGATCGAGGAGACGTTCGGCCTCAGTCAGCGGGAGAGACTTCTTTCGGCATCCAAGACGGCCTATCGGCAAGCGCTGGAACGAATGTTCCGATCGCGCCTGCTGATCCAGGCCGAGCGGACGATCCAGGCCAGGATGGCTGATCCCGTCGCGCTCTACGAACCATTGAAAATCTATCTGATGCTTGGCGGCAAGGCGCCGAAAGTCGACGACGCGTTGATCGTTTCCTGGATGAAGCAGGATTGGGAGCAGAACCGGTATCCAGGCGAGAACAACCGTGAGGGACGCGAGCAACTCGAAAAGCACCTGCGCGCCATGCTTGCCTTGGACGACGCCTATGATCCGGTTTTCGAACTCAACCAGCCGCTCGTCGAAGCCGCTCAACGCTCGCTCGGGCGCATGAGCCTCGCGGACCGCGCCTCCGCATTGATCAAGTCCGCGGTATACGCGGCAGCGCTGGACGATTTTTCTGTTTCGATGAAAGGCGGCCCGGAGGCGCAGCTGCTGTTCGAGCGTGTCGATGGCGGCGATCTGTCAGGCCTTCGTGTTCCCGGCATCTACACCTATACCGGCTTCAACCACTTCTATCTCGGGCAACTCTCGCGCATTGCGCAGACGCTCGTCGACGACCAGTGGGTGCTTGGCGGCGGCGGCGAGCAAGGCGGCATCGATCAGGAGCTGCTCAAGCTCGGCCCCGAACTTCTCGATCGCTATGGGAAGGAGTTCGCAACGGCATGGAACGGCGTTCTCGACCAGCTGAAATTCAAGGCGATGCTGACGGACAAGCCGCACTACATCGCGCTTTCCGCCGCCGCCTCGCCAACCTCGCCGATCGAACAGCTGTTCACGGCGATCGCCAACGAGACGGCTTTGACGCGAGACCCTGCTTCCGGCACCGGGGCGGAAGCCGGCGCGGGTCAAAGCCAATCACAGGACGCCGCGGACATGGCCAGAGGTCTGGCTCGTATCGGCATTCAAATTGCCACTGGAAAATCGCAAAGCCGAGCCGGAACAGGGTCCGCAAACTCACAGAACCAGAATCCCGGGGCCAACATCGAAGCGCAGTTCAGGTCGTTCCAGGCTCTGGTGAACGGTCCTGCCGGGCACCGTCCGATCGATGCCTTGACCCAGAATTTCCGCGACATCTACCAGAGCCTGCAGCTGGCGACCGACGTGCCTTCGCAGACGGAACGCGTCAACGCAAATCTGCAGCTCCAGATAGCCACCCTTCGCGCCAACGTCTCGCGCCTGCCCAAGCAACTGGCCAGAATGGTCAATGCGACGGCGGACGAGTTTGAAGGCAACGTCGCCGAGACTTCGGTGGCGAATTTGAACCAGATGCTCGACCAGACGGTCACGGCTCCCTGCGAGGCGGCGGTCAACGGACGTTATCCTTTCACCGGCAATGGCACGGAGGACATTGCGATGGCGGATTTCGCGAAATTGTTCGCTCCAGGCGGGCTGATGGACCGGTTTTTCGCACAAAATCTCGCATCGCTGATCGACATGACCGGCCAGGACTGGAGCTGGAAACAGGATGCGCGCTTCGGGCGCGACTTGTCGAAATCGACCTTGAAAGACTTCCAGCTGGCCGCGGAAATCCGCAACGCCTTCTTTCCATCGGGCGGTTCGGTGCCCTCGGTCAACCTCACATTCACACCGTTCTCACTGCATGGCGATGCCGACGCGGCGGTGCTCGATGTCGATGGTCAGACCGTCCAGAGCAACCAGGCGGGCAACGCGCCAAGCACCGTGACGTGGCCGAGCGGCACGGCCTCGGGGTCCGCCAGTCTGAGCTTGACGCCGGAGATGCCAGGCCGCGAATCCACCATCAAGTTCGAAGGGCCGTGGGCGCTGAAGCGGCTGCTCGACAAGGCGACCATTACCGGCAGCGACAGCGACAGCGATGTCACCGCGCGCTTCCTGATCGGCGGACGCGACGTTACCTATACGATCCAGACCGGTTCCGGTCCCAGCCCGTTCTTCCTCCCGGCGCTTTCCGGCTTCAGCTGTCCCAAGGCATTTTGAGATGACTTTCCAGCTTTTCCGTTTGGTGTGGCTATCCGCAGGCCCCAGGCGCCCAGACCCTGATTTCGATACTCTAATGTTCGAGCCTGTGGCAAAGTGGCTCGAGCAGGCACGCGGCGGTGCGCCGCAGAGGGCGCTTGAAAAGCGCTTGGTGGCAAATTGAACGACGTCGCCCTTCCCTTTGAGAGCTTCGGCGTGAGCCACAAAGGCTGTGTCCGCGAGCACAATGAAGACAGCTATCTGGTCGAGCCACGAACCGGACTTTGGGTGGTGGCCGACGGAATGGGCGGGCATGAGGCCGGTGAAGTCGCCTCGGCCAGCATTGTCGACCATCTGGCGACGATCGGCATCGCAAGCTCCGCTCCGGACCTGCGGGCGCGTTTCGAGGACAGGCTGAGCCGGGCCAATGCCGATATCCGCAGGATATCCGAGGCCCGCGGCATAACCATCGGCTCCACCGTCGCCGCCCTGCTGGCAATGGACGGACGGTTTGCCTGCCTGTGGGCGGGCGACAGCCGGATTTATCTGATCCGTAACGCCTTGATCTCGCAGATCTCGAAAGACCACACCGAAGTGCAGGAACTCCTCGATCGAGGCATGATCAGCGCGGCCGAAGCGCTCACCTGGCCACGCCGGAACGTCATCACGCATGCGGTCGGCGTCAGCGACGAATTCGTCATCGACTTCCAGCAAGGCGAACTCATGCCGGGAGACATTTTTGTGTTGAGTACCGATGGGCTGACGGCGCATGTCACCGATGCGGAGATCGAGGCGGCGGTGGTGTCGGCAACGCCTCAGGCAGCGTGTGAAAATCTCTTGGAAACGGTGCTGGCGCGGGGCGGAACGGACAATGTCACCATCGTGCTCGTGAAGATCGGAAACGGGCGCAATGGACGATCGCTCCACCCTGATCTGTCCAGAGCGGAGGGCCGAGGCCGATGAGCGCCGACGACAAGACGCGAATATCGCCGCAGGTGGCCAACACCGCCGTCGGCACGCAGCTCAGCGGCATCTACGAACTTGACGAGCGGATCGCCTTCGGCGGCATGGGCGAGGTCTACCGCGGCCACAACATCCAGACCGGCGACCACGTTGCGATCAAGATCGTCCTGCCCGAGTTTGCCCGTGACCAGACGATCTTGTCCTTGTTCCGCAAGGAGGCCTCGATCCTCAACCACCTGTCGCACGACGCGGTCGTGCGATACCACGTCTTCACGATCGATCCCGGGATCGGCCGTCCCTACCTTGCCATGGAGTTCGTCGACGGCGAGTCGCTGTTCGACATCATGCGACGTGGCCCGATGCCGACGGAAGAGGTGCGCAAGCTCTGCCATCGCCTGGCGTCCGGCCTGAGCGCCGTGCATCAGGCGGGAGCAATCCATCGCGACCTCTCGCCGGACAACATCATCCTGCCAGGGGGCCGGGTCGACCGCGCAAAGATCATCGATTTCGGTATCGCGCGATCGGCGACGGTGGGCGGGGAGACGCTGATCGGCGGAAAGTTCGCGGGAAAGTACAACTACGTTTCACCCGAGCAGCTCGGGCTGTACAGCGGCGACGTCAGCGAACAGTCCGACATCTACAGCCTCGGGCTGGTGCTGGCTGCCGCTCTGCGCGGGAAACCGATCGACATGAGCGGATCACAGTACGAGATCATCGAAAAGCGCCGGACCGTGCCTGATCTGTCCGGCATCGACGATGATTTTCGTGGCATTGTTGAAGCCATGCTGCAACCGGATCCGCAAGACCGGCCGGTCAGCATGGCGGAAATCGCCAGGATGACGCGTGACGAAGACGAAGCAACAACGCCGCCGACATCCAGGACACCCCGTGAACGGCCGGCTTTGCCGCGAACCGGGGAAACCCTTGCTCCTGATTCCAGGGTCCAGACGCAGCCATCCGGTGTCGAAGGGCACGATGCCGCAACAGCAACGGGTCCGGGTGGGCAACGCTTCGTCCAGCATGTGCGGCCCGCGCATTTGTCCGAACCGCGGCCTTCGCCGGTCGCCAGCCCTCCACGCGCGGCCACGGCGGAGGCGCCTGGAAAACCCACAAAGACCCGAACCATCGCGATCGCTGCCTTGGCGACGCTGGCTGTCGCCTCAGGTGCCGGCCTTTATCTCAGCGGCTTCATGACGCCTGCGACGCCGACTGCCGGCAAAATATCGCTTTCCGCGCCGGAGCCGTCAAAGTCTGCACCGGAAGCGTCAAAGCCGGCTCCCACGGGCGATGTCGCGAACGCCCCTGAGCCGGCAAAGGCAGTTCCACCCGCGCAGCCGAAAACGGAAGCCGTCGCGCCGCCAGTTGACAATCAGCCGGATGCCACGGCGGCTCAAAAGCAACAGCCGGCCAAGCCGGCCCAGGTGCCCACGCAGACCGAGGAACGCCCGAAGCCGCCGGCAACGGAAGCGCAACCGCAAACAGAGGCGAGCGCGCCTGGAAGCCAGGCAGAAGCCAAGGCCGTGCAAACGCCAGAGCCGGCGAATCCCACTGTCCCTCCGCAAACCAAGGAACCCCCGAAGCCCTCCGCAACCGACGCGCAGCCGCCGCCCGAAAAGGCATCGCCGGCCATCCAGCCGGACACGGTGGCCAGCGACAGTCAAAAACCAGCTCCGGCGCCTGATACGACCGCTGCAGCCCCGCCAGCCGCCGAGAAGATCACAACGCCGCCGCCGGCCCAGCCAGAGGTTGTGGAGAGCCAGAAGCCCGAGCCACTGATCAGCCAGCCGGCCGCGCCGGCGACCAAACCCACCGCAAGCCAGACGGATGTCGCGAACACCGAGAGCCAAAAGGCTGCGTCACCGACAACCAAACAGCCGGACCAACCTGTCGTCGCGTTGAACGTGCCCAAACCGGCGATCCCCCCGGTCGTCGACGACAGCGCGCAACGTGTCTCCTGGGTTCGCGACTTCGGCGGCGGCGACTGTTTCTATGCGACCATGACGTCGGCAACCGACAACGCCGCCGCGATTGAAGGATTTGGCACGGCGGTCCAGCCATTCGAACGGATGCTCAGCGATTTCCAGGCAAAATTCCATGTCGAACCCGACATCAGCGTCCGTCTCATTGAACCAAGCCAATGCGAGGTCACCAACTTCCTGCGCTTTCTGGGGCAGACCGCGGCCGACAAGCCGCAGCTTGTCCTCGATCGGACATCGGTGCCGAACGGTACGCCGATCAGGGGCACGCTGGTGACGCGCGGCGGGCTCATTTCCAGCGTGCTGCTGATCGATCACAAAGGCATGGTGTTCAATCTCGACGACCGCATCGTCGCACAATCGGACAAGGCCACCTTCAACATCCCGATTACTCTTGGCGCCGCCGACAAGGCCACCGGAAAGGCAGTGCCGCAGATCATAATGGTGATCACGGGCCCCCAGGATATTCAGGCGGCCGCGTTCTCCACGCCCACGCCAGCCTCGGTTCTGCTGCCCAGGATACTCGAGGAAATCGAGACCGACGGATCCCAGTTCTCAGCCACGGCCAAGTATTTCCGGCTCGGCGGGTAGCATGGGCGCCCGATGGAACTCCGCCGCGCGTGTTTGCCTCACTCGTCCGCCGACCTGCCCACAAGGCAGCGTGATCCGGTTCGAGCCCTGCCTGCCCTGACGGGCCGCATGAAGCTCGCGGTCATGGCGGGCGCCGCCCTGCTGGCCGTGCTGGCATCCGGCGAAGCGCGCGCCGAATTCACGGTCTGCAACCAGACACTCGACGTCGTCAATCTGGCCGTCGGCCAGCGGGTCGACAATGCGGACCAGACCGACGGCTGGTGGACCATCGGCGCAAATCAATGCGTGAACGTCATACGCGAGGAACTGACGAACCGCTACATCTACATCTATGCAACGGACGTTTTCGGCCACGCGATCCTCACCGGATCCACCGAGATGTGCATCGAGCGGCGACGTTTCTCGATCCGCGGCATCGACGAATGCTGGCAGCGCGGCCACATCGCGGCGCAATTTCTCGAAGTGGATACGCTTGAACAGGTGCGGTGGACCTTCTTCCTGACCGGAAGCAATCCGTGACGCACAGTATCGACACGAGCTTCAAGCAGAAAAAGCAGGCGCGCGCCGCGCTGCGCAGGCGCACGCTTTGGCGCAGGCTCCTTGCCGGTCTCGCCGTGATTGTCCTGCTTTCCATCGCTGCCGGTTTCTACCTCACCGCGGACTATTGGTCGTTCGGCGATGAAGACGAGGAGTTGCACGCGGTCGAAGGAGTGGACGATGTGCCGGCTGATGCATCCGTCTATGTGCCCGCCATCATCGACCTGGCCGGAGACCCGATGTGGATCACGCTTGCACCTGATGCCGGCGCCGCAACCAAAGGCCGCGAGATCCCGCGCCCGGCGGAACTCGACCAGGCCGGGGTTTCGCCCCAGATCGAAATCCTGTCCGACGTCATGCTTAGCGCCAGCGAGAAATTCATGACGACGATACCGTCGACGCAGGAGGATTTCGCATTCTTCCAGGCGCAACGAAGGACCGCTGCCGTGCCGTCCAGCGATCTGCAGAACGATCTTCAGCCGCCGCCGGCCGCGGGGGAACCCGCGGTCGCTCCGGGCCCGCAGGCGGACGCCGACGATCCCGAAGCCGGCTGGGGCGAGACAATCGATGCAGGTGATGCAGCCCTTCCCGCATTCCAGAAGACCCAGATCGAAAACAACACGAGTGTCGCGGTCGTCACGAATGAGTATCAGCGGTTCGAGGCGACCCAGGACACGTTCGTGAAGATCCTCAACGACCGCAGTCTGGACAGCGTTGCGCTCGATGCGCATTTCTCCGCCGACGATGCCAAGCTGGCCGGTGAAGCCCTGAAGGCGCTCTTCAACCGGGACGGTCTGGAGGCGGGTTATGTCGTTGCGATGCGCGGATACCGGCCGAACCGCGAGACGACCACGATGTCCCTCATGCAGGTTTCGATCTACGCCAAGAACGTGTTTGTCGGCACACTGACGCGCAACGCGGCGGGCGCGTTCGTGTCGGGTGTTGACCCCTGGGTCCGCGAAGATCTGTTCAACTATTCGGGCGCGCAGGAGGAAGGCACGCACAAAAGGCAATATCGTCTGCTCGACGCGATCTATTCGACGGCGGCCCGCAACAATGTTCCGACCGGTGTGATCGGCGAAGCGATCATGTATCTCTCGAGAGGACAGGATCTGGACGCCTTTGCAAGCGAGGACCAGCGTCTTGTGCTGATCTATTCGCAGACGCCGCGAGGCAAGGACGAGGGTGCCGGGCGGGTGCTGTATGTGGGCGTCCAGGGCACCGAAAAAAGCCTCGAGTGTTTCGTCTTCCAGCAGAGCGATGGCCAGTTCGCCTGCGTCACAGGCAATGACGTGGTGCGCTCGCTGACTGTCGCCAACGGCATGGTCACGCCTGTGAGCGGGGTCATGACCTCGACCTTCGGCCCGCGCAAGCACCCGATCCTCGGCGTCGTTCGTATCCACAAGGGTGTCGATTGGGCAGCCCCTGTCGGTACGCCGATCATGGCGGCCTTCGACGGCGAGATCAGCTTCCAGGGCGATGGCGGCAGCTATGGCAATCTGGTGAAGATTTCGCACGGAAACGGGCGCGAGACGCGCTATGCGCATATGCAGAAATTCGCCATTGCGAGCGGCGTCGGCACCAAGGTGAAGGCCGGTGACGTCATCGGCTATATCGGCACCACCGGCCTTTCGACCGGCCCGCACCTGCATTTCGAGCTCTACCAGAACGGCGAGGCGATCGATCCGCTGGGGACGGTCACCGCGGTCGCCACCTATGATACCGGCAATTCTGGCACTTCCGGCGATGTTGCTGTCGAGACGCTCACCGAGCGTATCGTTCATGTCGAAAGTGGTGGCAGCGCTCGCGCCAAGAACCCGAATTCTTCAGCCACCGGCGCCGGCCAGTTCATAACGAAGACCTGGATCAGGATGATGAATACGTATCGCCCGGACCTCGCGCGCACGCTGTCGACCGCCGACCTGCTGGCTCTGCGCTACGACGCCACGATCTCGCGTGAGATGGTGCGCAATCTGGCGCGCGAAGGCGAGGCCTATCTTCGGGCGCGCGGTCACCAGATCACGGCCGGCCGGCTCTATCTCTGCCACTTCCTGGGAATGGAAGGCGCGCACCAGGTGCTGTCGGCGCCGGGTTCGGCGCAACTGAGCGCCGTGCTGGGATCGGCCGTCATCCAGGCCAACCCGTTTCTCACCGGCAAGACGGCCAGCTATGTGGTGGACTGGGCCGAAAGGAAGATGGGGCAAAAGCTGAGCGGTGTGGTCACCGACGCGAGCCCGCAGACAACGACCACGGAGATCCGCCAGACGTCGCCTGAGTTCGAAAAATACAAGCAGGCCGTCACGGCCCTCATAAGCTCGATTCAGAATACGATTTGAACCTGCCCGTCTCGGCATCAGCCTCTCGGACCATTGGTGTTCCTGCTGCCAAGTGTTACCATAGGCAACTTTTTTCGGGCCCTTTGTGAACCAAGACTGTGGTCAAGATCACATACGCCCAGGAGCCATTTTTGGCATAAGCGACTTTGTCGCTGACGAAATTTAGCATGCGCAGACATCAATAGTGCGCCCTGGTGGGCGGAGGGCTGGTCCATGAAAGCGTTTGCCGTCTTTCTGAGCGGGATTATCCTGTTCTTCCTTGCCGCGCTCGGTGCCGAGGCTGCCGGGTCCGGCACCAAGCGCGTCGCGCTGGTCATCGGCAACAGCAAATACGTCCATGCGGTCACCTTGCCCAACCCCGCCAACGATGCCCACCTCATCGCATCGACGCTGCGCAATGCCGGGTTCGAGGTGATCGAGGGGGTCGATCAGGACAATGCAGGCATGCACAGCCTCATCAGCCGGTTCACCGAGCAATCCTACGACGCGGACCTCGCGGTGATTTTCTATGCCGGTCACGGCATGCAGGTCGACGGCAAGAACTACCTGATACCGGTCGATGCCGAATTGACGTCGCCGGCCTATCTCAAGACCCGCACCATCCAGATCGATGACTTCATGGCTGCGTTACCGCCCGACCCGGCGATTGGCGTCATCATCCTCGACGCCTGCCGCGACAATCCGCTGGCACGAACGCTGGCCGCTTCGTTGCCGAAGAGCCGCTCCACCTCGTTGGGCACCGGTCTGGCGCCGGTCGAAGCAAAATCGGACGGCGTCGGAACCGGCGGCCTCCTGATTGCCTATGCAACGGATCCGGGCGCCATCGCGTTCGACGGCAACGGGGTCGACAGTCCCTACTCGACGGCGCTCGCCAGGCATCTGACCGAACCCGGCGTCGAAATCCAGAGCGCGCTGACGCGCGTGCGCGGCGAAGTGACCGAAACCACGCAAGGTCGCCAGAGGCCCTGGCACAACGCATCGCTGGGACGCGAGGTCTTCCTGGGAAAACCCGTCGCGGCGGCGGCGCCTCCTGCAAAACCCGTGGCCGACGCATCGAACGCGGCAGCAACATCCGCTCCTGCGCCGGTTGCCAGTGATGCTCCTTCCTGGGAAGTCGAGCAACGCCTCTGGGATGAGGCTTCGAAGCGCAATTCAATTCCGTTCTACGAGGCCTATCTCGACCAGTTTCCGAACGGTCGCTTCGCCACCGTGGCGCGACTGAACATCGACGAATTGAACGACCCCAAAGCCCAGAACCGGCAGGTCGCGGCACTCGATACGGACCAGGCGAACGCCAGTTCCGGTTCCGCCGTGCGCACCTCGGTCGGAGTTCCCGACGAGGTGAAGCAAACGCCGGGCACCGAGTTGACGGAAAGCGCGATCGGCCTCGATCGTCAGGGGCGTATCGACCTGCAATTGCGCATCGAAGCGCTGGGCAACGAGCTTGGACGCATCGACGGAAACATAGGTCCGCAGACCCGGCAGGCGATCGGTGTGTGGCAAGTGGAGAACGGCCTGCCGCAGACCACCTATCTGACGCGCGAACAACTGGCATTCCTCGTGATCCAGACAGATCCGATGATGGAGGCCGTGCGCGCCAGATATGCCGCCGATCAAGCCCGCGCGACGCAGCCGAAAAAGCAGGTGGCGCAGAAGGTCCGCACGCAGAGGTCGGTGGCACAGAGACCCCGCAAACAACAGCAGGTCGTTCAGAAGCGGCGCAACCGCGAGACCGTGGTGCGGGAGGATGCTCCGCCGCCCCAGGAAAACAACGACTTCCTCACCAAGGCGCTGATCTTCGGCACCGGTGTGGCTGTGGGCGGAGTGCTCAAGAACTGACAGATCCGCGTTTGCAGGCCTGTTCGACCTGAACCCTACCTGGAAACGCAGTCGTTGCGACGCTCGTGGCAGCCTCTGCGTTCGGTGCTCTAGCCACAACCGCTGCGCGGCTTTGGGCGGCGCGCATCAACGCAAGCTATTGCGTCTTTATCCGCATTTCCACGCGGCGGTTGACCGGGTCATACGGGTTGGGGCTGCGCGGATTCTTTTCGCCCATGCCGATCGCGTTGATGCGGGCGGGCTCGATACCGCTGGCCGTCAGGAAGGCAGCCACCGATCGCGCTCGCCGTTGCGACAGGCCTTCGTTGTAGTGCACCGTGCCGGTGGCGTCGGTGTAGCCTTCGACGACGAAGTTGAACGTGCTCAGCCGGCTATCCTTAAGCGCCTTGGCGAACTCGTCGAGTTCAGCCCGCGCAGTGGTGTCGAGTTCGGCCGAATCCAGTCCGAAATTGATCAGCATGTCGAGGCTGGTTTTTTCTGCCGGCGCGTCTTTTGCCTTGGTCTTGCTTTTGCACTCCTCCTCGGTGCCGACACAAATTCCTCGCGACTTGCCGAGATCGGCCGCGCCGGCAAAAAACTTCACGATGTCTTCTGATTTCTGAACAGGGTCGGCGGAAGCGTGGGTCGAGAAAAACACGACCGCCAACACAAAGGCTGAACTGCCCCACTGCATAGCGGCTCCTCCTGTTTGAGCATCCGGTGTCGATGCTACCAAATTCCGAGGCAATTGTCTGTCGATAAACGCTGGGGGATACGGCGATGCCGACAGTTGTCGCCGTGTCACCGGTTGAGACTTGACCCGCGCCGCGCCTAAGGCTTGAGTGGCCAAGGCTCCTCGATGAAAGCGTGGCGATCATGGCCAATGGGCTCCGATTCAAAACGGCACGGGATCTTTTCATGGCTTGTCCCGCTGTTGCCCGGGACATGAGTACCCTTCCAACCGAACAGCACCCGATCGCGTTTTGTCGCGACCTCCTCGCCGGGCGCGTTCCCGAGGAGGCGATCACGTTCTGTGCCTACCTGCTTCCCGATCGGGCCGCGGTCTGGTGGGCGCATGAATGCCTGAGCCATCTGAGCGAACTGCTCGATGGGACCGATCACGAGTTGCTCGCGCTTGTTCGCGACTGGGTGGGTGAACCGGACAGCCCACGCCATCGGGCCGCGGTCAGCACGGCCGCGGCGACGCCGCCGACGACGCCGGTCGGCTGGATAACGCTGGCTGCCGGATGGCGTGACAATGGTTCGGCCATGGCCGCGACGACGGTATCGGCCTTGCCCCCATTTCCCGCCGCCCATGCGGTCAGTGCCGGTGTTCTGGCCGGGCTGGCGCGTGTCGCGCTCGCGGACCGATTTGCCGTTCTTTCCGCATTTGTCGAGATGGGCATCCAGATGGCCGAGATCGAGGCGCGCCAATCAGCGGATGCGTATTAGCGCC
This sequence comes from Mesorhizobium sp. Mes31, assembly GCF_024519675.1. Taxonomy (NCBI): domain Bacteria; kingdom Pseudomonadati; phylum Pseudomonadota; class Alphaproteobacteria; order Hyphomicrobiales; family Phyllobacteriaceae; genus Mesorhizobium; species Mesorhizobium sp. Mes31. The sequence continues at coordinate 346,039 of NZ_JALJRL010000003.1, forward strand.
TCCATCCCGACAGATACCGGATGGATGCCCTCACCTTCCTGCCCTACTTGCAGCCGCCTTGAGCCCATTTGGCGAGCGCCACCTTGAAGCGTGTTCCGAGCGGATGTTGCAGGCGCAGGACAGAGACATCGTTGGCGGCGAAATTCTTCGCCTGATCGCACAGCCGGGCCTCGTTCCATTCATGGCAGCCGTCGCAGTGCTTGCCCTCCCACACCGACTTGTCCAGTCCCTCCACCGGGCTGAAGAGGGGCTTGCCCTTGATCAGCTGGGCGATGCTCTTGCCGTCGATTGCCGGATCGCCGAAATCGATCGGATGGTCGAAAAGGATCGGGGCGTCCGACGCCAGCCTGGGGATCTTCTGGCGCAGCACATCGAGCGCAAGCTGGTCGTCACCTTGGCCTGATCCACCTGCCGCGCCGGTGTTGCGCGCGCCGGAGGCGCCTTCGGCCGGAAGTGGGCTCGCCTCGCCGACGATCAATGGCGCGTTGAGATCGATCCTGTGCAGGACGACCTCCGTGGTCAGCGAGACGTTGATCCAGGGACGCTGCTTGCCGGCGGTTGCCTTGAAGACGTCGCTGGTCACCCTGTTCATCGCCTCGGTGATGGAGACGTTGGATTCGCCGATGCGCTGGAGCAGCGCCGCGGTGAAAGGCGAATGTTCGCCCGACCCGTCATAGGCGAGTTGATTGGGGCTGGCGGCGAAGGCGACGAGCGTGCCGGCGCCGCCGTTCTCTATCGGTATCTCGGCAAGGCCGCTGCTTGCACCGCTGACGCCCGCGGTCTTGGCCAGCACCTCGGCCAGGGGATTGTCGCGGCAAGCGTCGAGGAACACCAGCCTTATGCTGGTCTCCCGCGACATCTGGCGCAAAACAAAATCGACCGACACGGCCTCGAAGTCGAGGGAGGTCTCATCCTCGAGCGCGGCGTCGACCGGAAGCAGATAGTTCTTGCCCGAAGCCTGCAAGCCGTGGCCGGCGTAGAAGAACAGCGCGATGTCGGCACCGCGCACCTGTTTTGCGAACTGGGCAATCGTTGCCTGCGTCTGCGATTTGGTCTGGTCGAAGCCGGAAACGACCTCGAAGTCGAGCTTCTTCAAGCGCTCAGCCATGGCCTGGGCGTCGCGCACCGGATTGGTGAGCGGCACCGCGTGCTGGTACTGGGAGTTGCCGAGGACAAGCGCGACGCGGCGCTCCGCATTGGCGATCGTCAAAGTCAGAAGCAAGGCGAGCGCCGCGAGGCCGGCCGCGCGAAAGAAGCCACCGCAACGGGCGATCAGATGGGACCTCACCGGAACCTCAGTTCACGAGCTTGCTGGCGGAAAACTCGATCCGCCGATTGAGCGCCTTGTTCTTGGGCGTGTCGTTGGCGGCAACCGGCCGCTCCTCGCCGTAGCCGGTCGCCGTGATCTGCGTGCGAGGAATGCCCGCGGCAACGATGGCGTCGGCAACCGCCTGGGCCCTGCGCTCCGACAAACGCTTGTTCTCGACAGGCGACCCATCGGAATCAGTGTGTCCGGAAACCTCGACCTTCAGGCCGGGACACTTGCTCACGACACCGACGACCTCCGCAAGCAGCGGGCGGCTTTGGGTATCGAGCCGCGCGCTTGCCGGCCGGAAATAAATGGCGCCGGTGCGCGAGAGCACGGCGAACCTGTTCAGGCATTCCTCGTCGCTGAAATTCGCCTTGGCGGCATCGGTGGCAACCGGGCCCACCTCGGCGGAACTCGCCGCGGCGGTCTGGGTGGCGGCGGGCTTGCTGCCGTCGGCGGTGAAGACGAAGTCGAACGACACCGACGCGGTGGGCACGATGTTGGTGACATTGGCCGCCTGCTGCAGCTTGTCGACGTTCGGCAGCAGGCCGAAGTCTTCCACGTGGACAGCGACCGGGGCCTCCGAGGCGACCGACACCATGTTGTCGCTGATCATGGTGACGACGACGCTGGCCTCGAGGTCCTTGTCGACGCCGTGCAGATTGAGACGGAAAGGCAAGGTCGCCTTCACCCTGCGCTTTGTCGCGAGATCGGCGAATGCGGCGGGATCCACCTTCGCCGTCAGCTCGGCCGTCGGGTACTTGAATGTCTCGAAGAACAGGAAGCGCATGCGGACATTGCGCAGGTCGACGCCGGTATCGACTGAATTGAGGTCGAATGTGACCTTGGCATCACCCGCCGAACTGAGGGTGCCGGCGATGTTCCTGATCTTGTTGGTTTCGACGATCGTGTTCTTCTTGACCGACTGGTAGGTGAGCACCGAAGCGGTGGGATCGAGCGTCCAGTTCGGCGCGGCGCTGGCGGCTTGCGATCCAAGCAACAGCAACAACGCGACGATCAGGCCTGGAGCCTTTGCGGTGAGGCCTCCAGACCGTGTTTTCCACCAGAATGCGACGACTTCCAACATGAAACGCCCCTGCCCAGGACACGAGACCAGGCGGGAGCATAGAGCACTTGCGACTGCTTGGCGAGCGGTTGCAGCCGGCCTCCAGTCAAGGTCCGGACCGGAACGGCGCGCCAAATGGTGGTGGGTGGCCACGGCAAGCAGTGCCAAGTCAATAGCAGTGCGCCACGCTTGGCTACTATTAAAAACTCATCACCAGCCGCCAGCACCGCCGCCGGTGCCACCGCCACCGCTGCCACCACCCAGGGGCGCAACAACGGGAGGGGGTTCGTCTTCAACCGGCTTTACCACTTTCCTGGCCGTCACCTTCTTCTGCTTGATTACTTTTGGTGTGGTCGTCGTGCGAACGACCTTCGTCCGGTGTTTCGTCGTTAGTGTGGGCTCTGCTCTTGGCACTATCGAAGTACAGCCCATCATGCCCGCCAGGGCGCCGGCTAAAACTGTTGCGATGATCACATGTTTGACTGCCCTGCCCACCATTGCCTCCTTGTCGATCAAAACAAATCCCGACGCGGGTTGGCTTGTTCCCAGACCCCTCTGGCCGCGTTGATCAGTTGCGTGTCGACGGAACCACTCGCCGGAGTCTTCGACTTGAGTTCCGCGCGCAGTTGCTTGAGTGCGGCGGTTTTCGCCTTCGCCCCGAATTTCGCCAATGTGTTCTTTGCGTCCGGAATTTCGTTGCGGAGATCGAGCGCGGCAGCGAACGCAAGATAGCGCACAGCTATGGCTTGGTCGGCCTTGTCGCCCTTCTGCATCTCGATGGCCGCGCGATCATACGCGCCGGATTGATCACCCCGAGCGGTTGCCAACTCGAACAGGCGCTGCGCTTCGTCAAGATCTTGCTGCACGCCGACACCGTCCCGGTACATGCGCCCGAGGCTGCCCGGCGCGTAAGGTTGGCCAAGGTCGATGGCCTTCTGGAAAAGCGCCATCGCCGCCTTCGGGTCCTTCTCGACCCCTCGCCCGGTGATATAATTGCGACCGAGAAGGTTCATGGAATACATGTCTTGCCGTTCGACGCCTGCCTTGAGGAAAGCGACGGCACGGGCCGGATCGGCGGGCACGCCGTTGCGGCCTTCCGTGAAGATCGCGGCGAGATCGTTCATGGCATAGGTGTGTCCCATCGCCGCCGCTTTGAGCAGCAGGTCCAGCCCCTTGCCGGTGTCGCGTTGGACTCCGAGACCGTTGAATAAAGCGCGGCCCCATGCCGTCATCCCGTAGGGGTCGCCTTTGTTGGATGCCACTGAGTAGAATTCGTTGGCCTTCTTGGGATCGACGGCCATCCCTATTCCGGACGAGGCAATATATCCGAGTTCGAAGACGGCGCGCACGTGCCCCTTTTTGGCGGCGTCGTCGATGGCCGTCCTGGCTTTCGCCACCTTGCCGGACGCAAGCAGCGCGCGCCCGAGTTCGTAACGGAAGCGCGGCACATCCGGATAAGCCTTCACCGCCGTCTCGCAGACTTCCACGGCGCTGGCGCCGATTTCATTCGGCAGCAGGCCGGGTACGACGCCTTGCAGGTCGAGAGGTTCGCCGGCAGCCTGGTCGCACGGATCGACGCTTGGCGACAGCTTCATGGTGGCGGGCTTGGACGAGCTGCTGTCGGCCCGGATCTCGAAGCCGACCTCGACCGGCTTGGCGGCACCGATCTGCGGTTCGTAGCGCAAATTGTCGACCTCATCCGCCATCAGGCTGGACTCCGGCGACAGGGCACGGTCCGGCAGGGACAGCGTTCCCGTTGCCGGATAGCTCGCGAGTTTCAGGCTGACGGAGGGATCCTTTGTCGGGAAATCCAGCTTCAGCGGAACCGGGCCTACTCCGACCGGGACGCTGATCTCGCGGTTTTCGATCGCCTCGGCGGCGCCGGTGATATGGATGCCGCGCTCCAGGACCTGTTGCTTCTGCTCGGCCTCGAGCGAGGCCACAATCTGTTCACCCTGGGCGCCTTCGCCGCTCTTGACGCGGAACACCAGGATGCCCTGGGTTTGGCCGCCCCAATTGTCATGCGTGGCGTAGGCCAGCATATCCACCTCGTCCTGCGCGGCGTCCCCCTTGGGCACATCCATCTGCAGACGCGGCAGATCCTTGCCCTGGATCTGCTCGCCAACCTCGACAGGCTTGCCGTCCAGCATCAGACGTCCGAGCGCAGGCGGCCTTTCGATGCTGACGGTTATGGCTCCGCCATCGACGTCGACCGGTTCCGGCAGATCCAGAGCGACCGGGCCGACCCCGGACGGCACGATCTTCTCCAGAACCGGCGGCAGCGAGGGCCGGCTGGCGCGGCGCATCAGGACGACCTCGTCGATGAGCGAGGAGTTTTCCCACGGAACCTGCTTGCCGTCGGTGGCCTCGACCACGTCGCGGCGCACCGCGGCCATGACCGTGCGGATCTCCTGGTTCGGCGCCAGCGCGCGGCGGGAGAAGGCGGATGAGAAGGGGCTGAGATCACCCGCTCCGTCATAGGCAACCGCGCCCGGTTCGGTGGCGAAGGCAATCAGCGTGTTCAGCGAGCTTTTGACCTGCGCAAGGCCGGTGTTGCCCGCGGCGATCAACTGGTCCCTCAGCCAATAGTCCTTGCGCGGAAACGGATTGTTGCGGCAGGCATCGAGGATGATCACCTGGATCTTCGATTTCGAACGCAACTGCTCGAGCACATCGTCCAGCTTGACAGCCTGGACCTCTATGTCGGCCGCGTTCTTCAGCGAGGCATCCACGGGGATCAGGAAATTTTCGCCACCGATCTGAAAGCCATGACCCGAATAGTAGACGACGGCCAGATCGGCGCCGTCCGCCGCCGCGAGGTAATTGCGGAACTGCTCCTCGAACTGCAGTTTTGTGAGATCCTTGGCGACGAACACTTCGAAACCGGCCAGCCGGAACGTCCTGGATACGTCCTCGGCATCCTTGTCCGGATTCTTGAGAGCGGGGATTTCCCGGTACTCGGAATTGCCGATCACCAGGGCGATCCGTCGATCGGCCGACGCATCAAACGTCGTAAGGGCCGCTACGACGACGACCGCAATGAATCCGCAAAGTCGGAGCATGACAACTGCCTTAACCGTCGCTACCTGACGACCACAAGCTCTCAGCTTGCGGTATCAAGGTCTGTTAAAGAGCTCACAATCCGCTGAGACACGAACAGAGTGAAGAGGCCGTCGCTACAGCGGGCACATTCATCGTCTGAGTGAAGTCTAAATTACCTCAGAGCCGGATCATCCGCAATGAGTGTCAAAAAGCGCCGGCGCAGTTGTGCGGACCGACGCACCCGCCAGGCTTCCAGCGACGGTGTGCCGTGCCCCAACAAGGGCCAGAATTTCGGAGCCATTGCGCGGTTAGTTTTTGCTTGTGAACACGCCGGCGGATTGTAGCTTGGCCATGTGCCCGTCCGACCAAGGTAGTTCGCGAGATGACCTACATCCAGATTCCCATGGATGCGCAGTGGCCGTGAAAGCCGCAGCCCATATCGAGGCCATGTCTGCCTTCGCACTCGCGAATTTCGGCGGCCATGACCGGCCAACCCTTGCTCAGAATGAAAGCGCCTTTCCGCCCAGCCCCAGGGCGGTCGTCGCTGGCCAGGACGCGATTGCCCGCAGCCATCTCTATCCCGATCCGGACTGGACGGCGCTGCGCGAGGCGATCGCGCAAGCCCATGGGGTCGAGCGCAACCTGATCTTGTGCGGCGCCGGTTCAATGGAGCTGATCAGTTGCACCATCGCGGCGTTCGCGGGGCCGGGCGACGAGGTGCTGGGCACCTCCTATGCCTATAATTTCGTGGCCTCCGCGGCGGCCCGCACCGGTGCTGCCTATGTCAGGGCCGCGGAACAGGATTTCGTCGTTTCGGTCGACGGCATCCTCGCCGCCGTCACGCCGGCAACGCGGGTCGTCTTCGTCTGCAATCCCGGCAATCCGACCGGCACCCGCATCCGCAACGCCGACCTGCTGCGCTTGCGCGCCGCGTTGCGCGGGGATGTGCTGCTGGTGATCGACCAGGCCTATGGCGAGTTCGACGACCAGGACCCACGGCCTGTCTTTGCGCTTGTCGCACGCGGCGATACCGTCGTGCTGCGCACGCTTTCCAAAGCCTATGGCCTGGCTGGCGCGCGCGTCGGCTGGGGGCTGTTTCCGCCTTCGGTCGCCGCCGAGGTGCGCAAGATGCAGAACTCCAACCAGGTCACCACCGCAAGCCTGGCAATGGCGGTCGCGGCGGTGGAAGACGAGGCCTACATGCGCGAAATCGTGGCCCGCACGGCCAGGATTCGCGACCGGTTCGCGCAGGACCTGAGGGCTGCCGGATATGGTGTGCCGGAAAGCCGGACGAATTTCGTGCTGATCCGCTTCCCCGACGTGGCCGCCGCGGAGGCAGCCGAGAGAGCCTTGCGCGGCGCCGATATCATTGTGCGCGGCCTGGGCGGTTACGGCCTCACGGACTGTTTGCGCGCGACGGTCGGCCCGCAAGAGACAATGGATCAGGCGCTACGCATACTGATCGATATGCACGGCGGATAGTTTTGGCGACCGCATTCGAGGGAGCGTTGAGAGATGCCATACCTGCCCGTCCGTGACTTCATCGGCTATGGCGACAAGCCACCTTCGGCCGCGTGGCCCGGTGGCGCCAAACTGGCGCTCAACATCGTCGTCAACTATGAGGAAGGCGCCGAGTACAGCATTGGCGAAGGCGACGGCGTCTCCGAGGCGATCCTGTCGGACCTTGCCGTGTCGCCAGCGGTGCCGGGCCTGCGCAACCGCAATATGGAATCGCTCTACGAATACGGCTCACGCGTCGGCGTCTGGCGGCTGTTGTCACTGTTCCAGGACAAGGAGATCATTCCGACCTTCTACGTCGTCGGGCGGGCGCTGGAACTCAATCCGGAAGCGGGCAAGGCGATCGCAAGCCTCGGCAGCGATGTCGTCTGCCATGGCTGGCGCTGGATCGACTACGCCCCGCTGAGCGAGGAGGAGGAACGCCAGCACATCGCGATGACCTTTGACACAGTCCAGCGGCTGACCGGCATTCGCCCGCTCGGCTGGTACACCGGCCGGCCCAGCCTCAACACGCGCCGCCTGGTGGCGCAGCATGGCGGCTTCCTGTTCGATTGCGACGACTACAATGACGACCTGCCCTACTTCGTCGAGGTCGGCCCAAAGCGGCATCTGGTCGTGCCGCACAGTTTCGACAACAATGACAGCCGGTTCTCGCGTGGCTCCGGCCTGGAAACCGGCAGCCAGTTCTTCGAATATGTCAGCGATGGGGTGGACTGGCTTCTGGCCGAAGGCGAGCGGACGCCACGCATGATGACGGTGTCGCTGCACTGCCGGCTGGCGGCCAGGCCGGGCCGCATGGTCGGGCTGGCCCGCTTCCTCGACAAGATCAAGGCCAATCCGGACATCTGGATCTGCCGCCGCTCCGACCTTGCCCAACATTGGCTGGACCGGTTCGGCGGCTGAGGCCATCTACCCTTACCGGGCGGGCGAACCTTTCGCCCGTCCGCCGTGGATCTCTACTTGTTCGGAACCTCGTAGACCTTGCCGTGCCAGGGCGCGGCGTCGATCTGGTCGAGCGCCATGACGTAGAGCACCTTCTCGTCCGGCCCGAAAGCGAAGTTCGGCATGGATGGCGACGGCACCGAAAGCGTGCGCAGCAGCTTGGCATCCTTGTCGACGACGATGATCTTGCCGGGCGCATCGAGCGAGCGCGGGCTCTGGCCGATATACATCTCGCCGGCCTTGTCCATCTTGATGCCGTCAGGCCAGATGTGCGGCTGGTTCGGGAACAGATCGTCGAGGCGCAGGAAGACGCGGCGGTTGCTCAGGCTGTGGTCGGGCTGGACGTCGAACTCGATGATCCTGTTATCCTCGGTCTCGACCAGATACAGGATCTTGCCATCGTTCGACATGACGAGGCCGTTGGCATTGTGCAGGTCACCGGCAACCTTCTTCACGCTGCCGTCCTTGCCGATGTAGTAGGCCGAGGCGTCGATCAGCGGGCCGCCCTTGCCGGAACCGGTGAAATAGGTGCCGCCATCCTTGTCTGGCGCGAAGTCGTTGGGCCCGCTGAACGGCTTGCCGTCCGTGTCCTTGTCATAGGCCGGCAGCGTCTTGCCGTCGGCCGAGATGCGGCCGATCGAGTTGCTGTCGTAGCAGGTGACGAGGAACTCGCCGGTGGTGGTCGGCAGCACGGCCGACGGGCCGCAGCCGTCCATCTTCCAGAAGATCTCGTTCTTCTTGCCGTCCCATACGGTCACCGTGCCGCGGCCATATTCGACGTAGAAGAGCTTGTCCTGGTACCAGATCGGACCTTCGGCGAACCACGCGTCGTCATTGATGACCTTGACGTCTCCGGCGTGCGCGGAGGATGTGAGAACCAGGGCAAACATGGTGCCCAGCAGATGCCATTTGATCACGCGATTCCCCTTTTTCAGCCAGTTGAAATCTTCCCTGCGTCAGGTTCGCTGGCGTTATCCGCCCGCGTCGATGGTTCTGTCGGTCGGCCCGCCGATCGCCAGACGGTCCAGATCTATGCCCGCAGCCGCTTGCCTTCGGGGTCGAAGGGCGGCTGCTTCAGCAGCACCGCGTCGTGCGGCCTCCCGAGTATCGCGACCGTGACCGCATCGCCTGCCTTGGCCGAGCCGGCCTTGACATAGCCAAGTGCCAGCGACTGCTCGACGAAATAGCCGTAGGCGCCCGAGGACACCTGGCCGATCGGCGTGCCGTCCGGCAGGAAGATCGGCTCGCCGCCGGTCGCGTCGGCATCCCTGGCGTCGATCGACAGCATGATCAGTTCGTCGCGCGCCGGCCTGTCGGCGACGGCAGCGTAGGCATCGCGGTTGAGGAATTCGCCCTTGTCCATTTTGACAAGCCGATCGAACTTGACCTCCTGCGGCCAGTATTCGGGAGAATATTCCCGGCTCCAGCTGCCATATCCCTTTTCGACCCGCAGCGACATCAGCGCGCGCGAGCCAACCGGCCCGGCGCCGACTTCGCTGCCGGCCTCGAGCAGGGCACTGTAGAGCTCGACCTGGTTGGCGGCCGCGCAATAGAGTTCCCAGCCAAGGTCACCGGTGAACGAGACACGCAGCGCCACCACGTCGACACCAGCCACCGTGATCTGGCGCGAGCGCATGAACGGAAACGCCTCCGTCGACAGATCGGCATTGGTCAAGCGCTGCAGCAATTCGCGTGATTTCGGGCCAGCGACATTGAAGCCGGCCAGTTCCTCGGTGCGCGAACGGAACGTGGTGCCTTCAGGCAAAGGGACGGCCTTGAAGAACCTTTGATGGAAGCGCTCGGCCATGCCGGAACCGAAAACCATGAACTCATCGTCGGCCAGCTTTGTCACGGTGAAGTCGCCGGCGATCCCGCCGCGCTTGCCGATCAGCGGCGTGAGACAGGAGCGCCCGATTTCCGTCGGCATGCGGTTGGCGAACAGCGCGTTGAGCCAAGCTTCCGCACCGGGTCCCCTGACCTCGTATTTGGCAAAATTCGAAACGTCGATGATGCCCGCATGCTCGCGCAGCATGCGCGCTTCACGTCCAACCGGACCCCACCAGTTCTGACGCTTGAAGCCGATCGTTTCCTCGCGCGGCTCGCCCTCGGCGGCGAACCAGAGCGGATGCTCCCAGCCGAAATTGAGGCCGAAGACGGCGCCCATCTGCTTTTGCATGTCATAGGCGGGCCGGGTGCGGACCGGCCGCCCGGCGGCACGCTCTTCGTTGGGGAAATGGATCTTGAAACGGTGGCTGTACTGATCCTGCACGCGGGCCTTGGTGAAAGCCTTGCCGGCCCAGTGCCCGAAGCGCGCCATGTCCCAGGCGAACATGTCGAGCGAAGGCTCGCCCTCGATCATCCACTCGGCCGCCAGCTTGCCCATTCCGCCCGACTGCGAGAACCCTGGAATGATGCCGTTGCAGCAGAAATAGTTGCTGAGTTCGGGCACAGGCCCGAACAGCACGGCGCTGTCGGGCGACCAGATCATCGGCCCGTTGATCACTTTCTTGACCCCTGCGGTGCCGACTGCCGGAACACGCGCGATGGCGCGCAGCATATTCTCCTCGATGCGGTCGAGATCGTCGGGAAACAGCTCGTGGCCGAAGTCCAGCGGCGTACCGTCCTCGGCCCAGAACTTCATCTTGCGCTCGTAGGCACCGATGAGCAGGCCAAGCCCCTCCTGGCGCAGATAGTATTCGCCGTCGCGATCGGCGACCGAGGGCAGCCGGCGGCCCATGGCAGCGATTTCCGCAATGGTCTCGGTGACGAAATACTGATGCTCGGTGGGGATTAGCGGCAGTTGAAGCCCGGCCATCGCGGCGACCTCGCGCCCCCAGAGGCCGGCGGCGTTGATCACCCATTGCGTGCGGATATCGCCCTTCGGCGTGCGCACAATCCAGCTGCCGTCCGGCTGTGCTTCGGTCGCGGTGACCGGGGTGAAGCGATGGATCTCGGCGCCGCGCTGGCGGGCGCCGGCGGCATAGGCGGCGGTGACGCCGGACGGGTCGACGTTGCCGCCCTCCGGCTCGTACATGATGCAGCGTATGCCGTCGAAATCGACCAGCGGGTGCAGCCGTTCCGCCTCGTCGCGCGCGACCTCGTAGAAGTTCATCTTGTAGCGCCGCGCCTTGGCCTCCTGCAGCCTCAGCTGATGCTCACGCGCTTCGGTCTGGGCGAGGTAGAGCGAGCCCGGCTGGAAGATGCCGCAGCCCTGCCCGGTCTCGATCTCCAGTTCCTTGTAGAGCGCCATGGTGTAGTGCTGCAGACGGCTGATGTTGGTGGAATCGTGCAGGCCGTGGATGTTGGCCGCCGCGTGCCAGGTAGAGCCGGACGTCAGCTCGTTGCGCTCGAGAAGAACCACGTCGGACCAGCCGAATTTGGCGAGGTGATAAAGGATCGAGCAACCGATCAGGCCGCCGCCGATGACAACGGCTTGTGCATGAGTACGCATATCGAGATTTCTTCCCTTGGTTCGGCGACTTTTGTTTTTTGCGCTTTCGAAGAGCGCCTTGGAGATCTGTTTGGCTGGCTGGTCAATCGCAGTCGCCTGGCGAAGCCAGGGGCACAAGATGCGCCCCTGGCTTATTGCAATGGATTTACCTGTTCTATGCCTTGTCGAGCCAGACCTTCTCCAGTTGCAGCTCGAATGTCTGGTGCATCTTGAGGTTCTTCACATAGGCGGCGTGGTGGCGGTAAAGCGAACGCCAGAACGACTGGACCAGCACGCCCGAATCCTGCAGCGTCCACTCGACATCCTTCATCAGCTCCTTGCGCTTGGCGGGGTCGGCGACCGCAAGCGCGGCATTGAGCTTCTTGTCGAAATCGGGGTTCGCGTAGCCCGACTCGTTCCAGGCTTCACCGCTGCGGTAGGCGAGCGCCAGCACCTGGACTCCAAGCGGTCGCATACCCCATTCCGTGGTCGACCACGGATACTTCGTCCAGTCGTTCCAGAATGAAGTTCCGGGAATGATCGTACGCTTCACCTTGAAGCCGGCCTCGCGCATCTGCGCGGCGACGACGTCGGCCGGGTCCTTGACGTAGTCGGAATCGTAGGAAATGAGCTCGAACTCATGATCCATCTGGCCGGCCTCGGTCATCAACGCCTTGGCCTTAGCCAGGTCGCGCGGCACTTTCGGCAGCTCGTAATATTCCGGATGGATCGGGCAGACATGATGGTTTTCCGCGACCTGTCCGAGGCCGCTGTAGCCGAGCTTCAGCACCGTCTCGTTGTCGACCGCGAGCTGGATGGCGTTGCGCACCCTTTTGTCGTCATAGGGCTTGTTGGTCACATTGGTGCGCAGCACGATCGTTCCCGCGGTGACGACGGATTCCTTGACCAGGCCCATGCCGTCATAGAGGTCCACGGTGCCGCCGACCGTCTGATAGTTGCAGTCGATCTCACCGGCCTCGAAGGCGCTGGCGATGGCCGGGCTCGAAGCGTCAGTCCCGTAGTCGGTCCAGTCGACTCCGTCGAGATAGGGCTCGCCGCCGAACCAGGTGAAGTCCTTGCGGCGCCTCACGGAAGCGGACTCGCCGACCTTGTATGAAATGAGCTCGTATGGGCCGGTGCCGGGCGTCTTGGTCATGTCGGCACCGTCCTTGTCGAAGTTGCGGTGGACGATGATGGCGGGATAATCCGCGAAGCCCGGAATGATGGTGACGTCCGACTGGCCGCATTTCAGCTTCACCGTATGGTCGTCGACCTTGGTGATGGCGCCTGCAATGGCCTTCTTGGTGGCGGGATCGATCAGCGTGGCCATGCGGCCGGCCATCGAGTTGCCCTCGGCCGCCTTGTCGCACCAGCGCTCGATGTTGAAGACGATGTCGTCGGCGTTGAGCTCGTCGCCGTTCGACCACTTCACGCCCTTGCGCACATGCAGGGTGTATTCGGTGGCATCGTCGCTGACTTCCCAGCTCTCGATCAGATGGCCCTCGAAAGTGAAGTCGGTCGTATAGCGGATCATGTAGTCGTTGCACTGGCGCAGCACATTGGCCATTTCGGACCAGTCCCACATGCGTGGGTCCTTCATGTCCTTGATGATCATCTGCATCTTCAAGATGCCGCCCTTCTTGCCCGGCTCCTGGGCAGCGGCCTGGGCCGGCGAGAGGCCGATCATTGAATAGGCGAACGCCGTGGAGGCACCCATCGCGCTCGCCATGGCAAGGAACTCGCGGCGATCCATGCCGCCGTTCCTGACTTCGTCTGCATAGCTTTCGATGGCTGCCGGGACGCGGTCACCGTTGCTCTTGAAAATCGTCATTGTGATTCTCCGGTTTGGGCTTTCCGCCCGTTACATTCCCCTTGCATGGGAGATGTTAGAGGCGATGCAAAAATCCCGGAAGGGCTCGAGCCCGAGCAAACCGCCAAAAGCCGGCCGATAAGACCTAAAAAAACGATGCCATTGGCGTGTCAAATTTTTGAGTTTGGAAAATTCAACGGCCGTGGAAACAGCGCTAAGCGCTATCCTCCTGCGCCCGCAGAAGAATCCATTCCCGCACCGTGCGCGCGATGGTTCCTTTCGAAAGCTGGTTCTCGGTGAGGTAGTAGTTCCACGGGCTCGCCGGCCGGACGGGGAACGGTTCGACGAGCAGTCCCCGCCGGAGATAGGCGTGGGCGAGCGAGCGCTGGGTCGCGACGAGCCCTGCCCCCATCGCGGCCAGTTCGAGCGCGATGTTGGAAGCGTTGGTCGTCAGGCCCTTGTCGTAATCTTCCATGTCGACGCCCAGCGCCGACGTGACGACCTGCCAGTATTCCTGGCGGCCATGCACGAAGATCCAGTCGACCTTGAGGATATCTTCGGGCGCCTTCAGCGCATCCTCGCCCTCCAGCAGCGCCGGAGCGCACAGCAGAACCAGTTCGTCGTTCCACAGTGGGATGCCGGCGGGCGGACGGTCGTCGAAACGCCGTGTGGAAATGGTGATATCGGCGATCTGCTCGCTGAGGTCCTCCCAGATCGTGCCGTGAAGCACGATCTCGATTTCGGGATGCTTCTTGCGGAAGGCTGCCATGCAGCCGGCCAGCCAGTTCTCCGCCAGGCTCATCGGGCAGGAGACGACCACCGTGCGGTTGCGCGACGAGGTCACGATCGCCTCCGTGGCCTGGTCGATCTGATCGAGCGCCTGACGCAAAGTCGGCAGGAACGCCTCGCCCATTTCGGTGAGCTTGAGACTGCGCGGATAACGGATGAACAATTGCCGGCCAATATAATGTTCGAGCGCACGGACATGCGTGCTGACGGCCGCCTGCGTGTATCCGAGCTCCCTGGCGGCCATGGTGAAGCTGAGATGCCGGGCCGAACTCTCAAAGGAACGGATATAGTTCAAGGGGGGCGGCGGCTTCATCGTTAACTCCTGCAACACGCAGCGCTAGCTATCCCACAGACGCGCCGCCATTCAATCGTGCCTGATGGCAAGACGTGAATATTTTTGGCCAAAGCCGCCGAACTAATTGCGTGAAAGCACGATGGACCCAAATTAATGATGTCGTGACGCAGAGGGGAGTAATGCAAGTGGCTGTGCCGTCGCATCGGCGTGAAGGGCCTGACGCGAGTACCAGCGTTGCCATTCGCCTGGCCGATTTCGTGTTGCGGCGGCCGGCGGCCGTATTCCCGGTGCCTGTCCTGGAACAGGCGCGCTATCTCCTGCTCGACACGCTCGGAATTGCCATTGCGGCAGGTCCGATGGAAGCCGGCCGGATCGCCCGCGACACCGCCGCCCTTCTCTACGGCTCGGCCGATCCGCTGTATTCGGCGCGCATGCTTTTCGACGGTCGCCGCGCCAGCATCGCTGGAGCCGCCTATGCGGCCGCGACGCAGATCGACAATCTCGACGGCCACGACGGATACAGCCCGACCAAGGGCCATATCGGCGTCGCCGTCGTGCCCGCCCTGGCAGCGCTGGCCGAGGCGCACCCGGACCTCAGCGGGCCAGAAGCGCTGGCATCCCTCGTCGTCGGCTACGAAGTCGCCGGCCGGGCAGGCATCGCGCTGCATGCGACAGTGTCGGACTACCACACGTCGGGCGCCTGGAACGCGCTGGGTGTCGCGGCAGTGGCGGCAAGGTTGCGGCGGCTCAGCGACGAGCAGTTCCGAGAGGCGCTTGGCATTGCCGAATATCATGGCCCGCGCAGCCAGATGATGCGCGAGATCGCCAACCCCACGATGCTCCACGACGGCTCGGGCATCGGCGCGCTGATCGGCCTGTCGGCGGCGGTGCTGGCCGAGCGCGGCTTTACCGGCGCGCCGGCGATCACGGTCGAGGCACCCGACGTCGCCCCGCATTGGCAGGACCTCGGCGCCTTCTGGCAGGTGCTGCACCAGTATGTGAAGCCCTACCCGATCTGCCGCTGGGCGCATGCGGCCATCGACGCGACGCGCGGGCTCTGCGCGGCACATCATCTGGCGCCGTCCGACATCGACCACGTCGAGATCAACAGTTTCCACTACGCCGCAACGCTGTTCGACGGCATGCCGGACACCACCTCGAAGGCGCAGTACAGCCTGCGCTTCGCCGTCGCGACCTTCATCGTCCATGGCCGCATCGGACTGGAACATATTTCCGGCAGCGGGCTCGAGGATGCCGCCGTCGCCGACATGCTGGGCCGCATCACGGTCTCGGAATCGGAGCGCCACAGCGCCCGCTTCCCGGCAGGCCGCTGGGCCGACGTGACGATCACGACCAGCGATGGGCGGATGCTTGCTTCCGGCGACGTCCACGCGCGCGGCGGACCGGAGGCGCCGCTGACACACGCTGAAATCGAGGCCAAGTACATGGAGTTCGCGGCGCCGGTGCTGGGACAGGGCCGCGCCAGCGCGATCCGCAACGCAGTCCTGTCGCTTGCGGATCATGACAGCCGTTTTTCCGATCTTTCGGTGTTGCTCTACGATCCTCCGGTGATCAGTACGATGCTCCAGCGGCCAGCGTGGTAGGCTAGATGCCGCTAAGGCTTCTGAAATACGGTCTCAGCAGGGACTATCCGGTCAGCGGCGACATTCCCGCAACGCCAGACCTCAAGCCATCCTACGATGTCGTCATTGTCGGGGGCGGCGGCCACGGATTGTCGTGCGCGCATCACCTGTCGAAATACCACGGCATAAGCAGCGTCGCGGTGATCGAGAAGGGCTACCTCGCCGGCGGCAACACGGCGCGCAACACGACCACGATCCGCTCGAACTACATCACACCGGAAGGCATCGCCTTCTACAAGGAAGCCGTCGAGCTGTTCGAGGGCCTGTCGCAGGAACTCGACTTCAACGTCATGTTCTCGCAGCGCGGCCAGCTGACGCTTGCGCATACGGAAGCGACGCTTCGCAGCTTCCATGCGCGCGCCGAGATGGGCAAGCATCTGGGCACACGGACCGAAGTGGTCGACCAGAAGGCGGTCGAGGAGTTCGTGCCGTCCCTCAACATGGACTATGGCGGCGCGCTCGAGATCCTTGGCGGGCTCTGGCATGCCGACGGCGGCACCGCGCGGCACGATGCGGTTGCCTGGGGTTATGCCGCGCAGGCGGCGCGGCGCGGTGTCGAGATCCACCAGCGGACCGAAGTGGAAGGCTTCGAGGTCGTCGGCGACCGGGTCCAGGCCGTCAAGACCAACCGCGGCCGCATCGCCTGCGGACATGTGCTGATCGCGACCGGCGGGATGAACTACGACGTGGCGCTGATGGCCGGCGTCGAGCTTCCCATCCGCTGCTATCCACTGCAGGCGATGGTGACGCAGCCGCTGAAACCCTGGCTGCACACGCTGGTCTCTTCCGTCTCGCTGCACACCTATCTGGTGCAGTCCTCGCGCGGCGAGGTGGTCATCGGTGGCGGCTCCGATCCCTACCAGCTCTATTCCACCCGTTCGACGCTCGACATGAAGGAGCACCTCGCCGAAGGCGCCGTGCATCTCTTCCCGTTCCTGCAGGGCGTGCGGCTGCTCAGGCAATGGGCAGGGATCACCGACATGACGCCAGACTACAGCCCGATCATGGGTGCCAGCCCACTCGAAAATCTGTGGCTCGATTGCGGCTGGGGCACATGGGGCTTCAAGGCAACGCCGGTCGCCGGCAAGCGGATGGCGGAGACCATCGCCAATGGCCGCGTGCCCGACATGCTGAAGCCGTTCGCGCTGGAGCGTTTCGAGACCTTCCGGCTGCTCAACGAAATGGGCGCTACGGCGGCCAGTCACTGACCATGAAACGCCACTGACCATGAAGATCCTGACCTGCCCGATGAACGGCCCGCGCAACATAGACGAGTTCCAATCCTTCGGACCCGTCCGCGCTGAGCCGGACCCGGATCGGACCGCCGATGCGGACTGGTCGCGACACCTGTTCCGCGCCGAGAACCGCAAGGGCATCGTCGTCGAGTGGTGGCGGCACGTGCCGAGCAATTATTTCTTCCTGGCCGAGCGCGACATCGTCACCAACGAGGTCATCCGCACTTTCGACGCTTCCGAACGTCGGGCTCAACCATGAACCGGCTGGCTGAACCCTGGGGGAGCCGGATCGACCGAAGCCGTCCCATCCGCTTCACGTTCGAGGGCAAGAACTTTGAAGGCTATGCCGGCGACAGCATCGCCAGCGCGCTCGCCGCCTCCGGACAATGGGTGCTGTCGCGTTCCTTCAAATATCATCGGCCACGCGGCATCCTCTCAATGACGGGCGCGGACGCCAATGCGCTGGTGCAACTGCCGTTCGAGCCGAACGTCGCCGCCGACCGCACGCCGATCAGCGCGGGGCTGCGGGTCAGCGCGCAGAACGTCAACGGCTCGCTCGAACATGACCGCGACGCGATCATCGACAGGCTCGGGCGTTTTCTGCCGGTCGGTTTCTACTACCGCACCTTCATGGGACCACGCCGCGACAGCTGGCTGAAATTCTGGGAGCCGATGATCCGCCGCAAGGCCGGGCTGGGTGTGGTCGACTCCACGGCCCCGTACCGGCATTTCGACAAGACGCACCTGCACTGCGACATCCTCGTGGTCGGCGCCGGTCCGGCCGGACTGAACGCCGCGATCACTGCCGCCGAGGGTGGCGCGGATGTCGTGCTCTGCGACGAGAACCCGGAGATCGGCGGATCGCTGACCTATGGCCGGCATGATCCGGCAACGCTTGCAGGCCTGTCCTCCAGGCTTCGAGCGCTGCCCAATTTGCGCCTGCTGACCGGGACCGTCTGCAACGGATGGTATGAGGACAACTGGCTGCCGCTGATCCAGGGCGACCGTCTCTTTCGCACACGGGCGCGCGCGGTAATCCTGGCCACCGGCTCCATCGAGCAGCCCGCCATCTTCCGCAACAACGACCTGCCGGGGATCATGCTGGGCAGTGCCGCGCAGCGGCTGATCCGCCACTATGGCGTGCGCCCCGGACAAAAGGCAGTGGTGCTGGCCACTGGCGACGAAGGCTATTGCGTGGCGCTCGATCTGGTCGAGGCCGGCGTCTCGGTCATGCTGGTCGCCGATCCGAGATCCGGCGGCGAGGCCGGCGCCTTCGAAGCCGAGTTGCACGGCAAGGGTGTGGCCATCCAGAAGGCCGCGACGATCGAAGCCGCCGAGGGGACGGCGGGAAATCGCCACCTTGCCCGCGTTCGTGTCGACGGGCGCTGGATCGAGTGCGATCTGCTCGCCGTCTCGGCCGGCCAGGTGCCGGCCTGGCAGCTGCCTTGCCAGGCGGGAGCGAAGGTCGGCTATGACGCCGCTACCGGATCGATGACGCTCACTCTCCCGAAAGCGCCGGTCCACTTCGCCGGTTCCGTTGCCGGAGATAACGATCTGCGGGGCGCGATTGCCGGCGGTCACCGGGTGGCGGCCGCCGCGCTTTCGCGGCTCGGCCAGGCGGTCGTGGAGGACAGAACCTCCACCAGGCCGACGGCCACCAGCCCGGTCCATGTGCAGCCGATCATCGCCCATCCAAAGGGGCGCGATTTCGTCGATTTCGACGAGGACCTGCAGGTCAAGGATCTGCAGAACGCGGTCAAGGAGGGTTATCGCGAGATCGAGCTCGTCAAGCGCTTCACCACCGTCGGCATGGGTCCGAGCCAGGGCCGCCATTCGGCCCTGGCGACGGCAAGGATCGTCGCCGAGGCGACCAGCCGGACGGTTGGCGAGGTCGGCGTCACCACCGCGCGACCACCGGTCGGGCCGGAGACGCTGGGTGTGCTTGCCGGCCATCATGAGCCGCTCGAACGGCGCACGGCGCTGCATGCAAGGCACCTCGCACTCAACGCCGTGATGAAGCCGGTCGGCGCCTGGTGGCGGCCGTATTTCTATGGCGAGGCCAGTGAGGCGGAAAAGGCGATCCGCGACGAGATCATGGCCGTGCGAGAAGGCGTCGGCCTGCTCGACGTCTCGACGCTCGGCAAGCTGGAACTGCGTGGGCCGGATGCCGGCGCATTCCTCGACCGCCTCTACACCATGGCGCATGCCAACCAGCCGGTCGGGCGCGTCCGCTATTGCCTGATGCTCAACGAGATGGGGTCGGTGGTCGATGATGGTGTCGCCTACCGCATGGCGGAGGACCGGTTCTATGTGACCGCCACCACCGGTGCGGTCGCGCGCGTCTATGCCGACATGCTGTTCTGGAACGCGCAATGGCGCTTGCGGGTCGATGTCCTCAACCTCACCGGCGCGTTCTCCGGCTTGAATGTGACCGGACCCAAGGCCAGGTCCGTGCTTCAAGCGCTGGAAAGCGACATCGATTTCGGCCGCGAGGCCTTCCCCTATCTTAGCGGCCGCGAAGGCGTCGTCGCCGGCGTGCCGGTGCGGGTGATGCGGATCGGCTTCACCGGCGAGCTGAGCTACGAACTGCACTGTCCGTCGAGCCTCGCGCCCGCCCTATGGGACGCGGTGATCGCCGTCGGCAAGCCGCATGACCTCAAGCCCTACGGTCTGGAGGCATCGCGCATCCTTCGCCTGGAGAAAGGCCACATCCTGATCGGCCAGGACACCGATGCGATCACCACGCCGGACGAACTCGGTTTCGGCTGGGCGGTCTCGAAGAAGAAGCCGTTCTTCGTCGGCAAACGGTCGATCGAAATGCGCGCAAGGCTGGGCCAGTCGCGCAAGCTCGTCGGCCTGCGATTTCCGGCCGATGCCAGGAACATACCCGGTGAAAGCTGCCTGGTGCTGCGCGGCACTACTCCCGTCGGACAGATCACCTCGGTCGGCTTCTCGCCGACGCTCGGCTGTGCCATCGCGCTCGCCTACGCCCATGTCGACGACTCCACGGAAGGGAGCCGGGTGACGGTGAAGTGCCGGAATGGCCAGCTGGTCGAAGTACCGGTGGTCGCCCATGCCTTCTTCGATCCTGCAAATGCACGGCAGGAGATGTAAATGGCAGCATTCCCTGTTTTTCCATTCATGCCGGGTGGTGCCGCGGACGGAACGAGGCTGGCTTCGGGCGCGGTGATGCTGACAGATCTCACGGGCAGCCTTCGCTTCGGCCTCAAAGGCGGCGGCAGCGCCGGCTGGCTCGCGTCGCAAGGCGTGCCCTTGCCTGCCGTCAATCGCATCGGCAGTTGGCGCGGCACACGCGTGCTGCGCCTCGGCAACGAAGATATCCTGTTGCTGGCCGAAGGAGCCGACAACGCGCTCGCCGAGCTTGCAAGCACTTGGCATGGCGCAACTGCGCCAAAGGGCTATTCATCGTGGCGTGAGGAGGGCTGGGCGTGGATGCGCGTCTCGGGCCCGCAGGTGCCGCGAGCGATGGAGCGGCTATGCGCGCTTGATCTCAGAGCCGATAAATTCAGCGCCGAGGACATTGCGCAGACGCGCGTTGGCCACATCGAGGCCGTTATGGTCCGCTCGCAGACGGGTTTCGATGTACTGTTCGACGTCACCGCGTCGGCATACTTCGCCAGGACGGTAGCGGCGGCGGCCAGGCACTGCACAGATTTGCTGATCGATACGGAAGGACACACATGACCCGCCCGCAAGGAACCATCGCACCGATCCTGACGCCCTTCGAAGACGACGGCCGCATCGCACGCGACCTCTGGGTATCCCACGCCAAATGGGTGCTGGACCAGGGAGCGCATTTCCTGTCGCCGTTCGGCACCACGGGCGAGGCGCTGTCAGTCTCGCTGCGCGAGCGTATGCAGGCGCTGGAATGGCTGATCGAGGGCGGCATTTCGCCCAGCCGGCTGATGCCTGGAACCGGCGTCACCGCGCTGCCCGAAACCGTCGAGCTGTCGACCCATGCGGTCGGGCTCGGTTGCGCCGGAGTGATGGTGCTGCCGTCGTTCTTCTACACCGCTGTCGGCGACAACGGCCAGGCCCGCTACTACAGCGAACTGATCGAACGGGTGGCGAACCCGGCAATGCGCGTGATCCTCTACCACATCCCGCAAAATTCAGGCGTGCCGGTGAGCCCGGCCCTGACCGCCCGGCTGAACGAGGCGTTTCCCGACACCGTCGTGGCTTACAAGGACAGCGCCGGCGACTGGAACAACACGGCGGCAGTGATTGCCGCGGCGCCCAAGGTCGCGGTCTTCCCGAGCTCGGAAGCGCAGCTGACCAAGGGGCTTGCCAGCGGCGCGGCGGGCTGCATCTCGGCGACCGTCAACCTCAATGCCGCGGCCATCCGGGCCCTCTACGATCGTACGATGGCCGGAGAGGACGTTGCCGAGGCGGATGCGGCGATCAAGGCGTTCCGCAAGATCATCCAGGATGCCGGTCTCATCCCGGCGATGAAAGCCGTGCTGGCGGTGCGTTCCGGCGACAAGCGTTGGCTGAACCTGCGAGCGCCGCATGAGAATGCAACGCTCGAAAGCGGCGAAAAGCTGCTTGCCGCGCTCGGTCCTTCGGCCGACCACATTGGCCGGAGCTGAGAGCGGCATCATGTCGGCTGATCCATCCGTCATCCTGCACACCGACAGGCCGGTCGCGGCGCTGGCCGTGCTCAAGGAGACCCATCCGGATCTGACCGTCCATGGCTGCGACAGCTATGCCGCCCTGCCCGAGTTGATCGGGCGCGTGGCGGCGGAGGTGGTTTATTCCGTCCGCTTCGACGGCACGCCGCGATATCCGCGCCGGGCCTTGGTCGAAAGCCCGACGGTGAAATGGGTATCGGTCGGCGGCTCCGGCACCGATCATCTCGGGCGCTGGGACCCGGAGCGGCTCATGGTGACGAATGCGGCAGGCGTTGCCGCCGGCATGCTGGCGGAATACGTGCTCGGCGCCATGCTGTCCTTCTCGCTCGAT
Organism: Mesorhizobium sp. Mes31; assembly: GCF_024519675.1. Lineage (NCBI taxonomy): Bacteria > Pseudomonadati > Pseudomonadota > Alphaproteobacteria > Hyphomicrobiales > Phyllobacteriaceae > Mesorhizobium > Mesorhizobium sp. Mes31. The sequence goes on from NZ_JALJRL010000003.1 coordinate 368,101, forward strand.
CTGCGCGGTTTCGAACGCCGCCAGCAGGCGCGCCTCTGGGGCGGCGGCCGCGTCGAGCCGATCGAAGGCAAGACGGTTCTCATCATTGGCCTTGGCAAGACGGGGACAGCCGTCGCCAGCCGCGCACAGGCGATGGGCGTGCGCACGCTCGGCATCCGCGCGCGGCCGAAACCGATGCCTTGCCTCGACGAGGTGCATGGGCCGGATGCTCTGCTGGCCTTGCTCGGGCGCGCCGATTTCATCGTCTGCTGCGTCCCGCTGCTGCCCAGCACGCGCGGTCTGCTCGGCGTGGCCGCGTTCGCCGCGATGAAGCGTTCCGCCGTGCTCATCGACATCTCGCGCGGCGGCGTCGTCGACGAGGCGGCGTTGCTCGCCGCCCTTGACGGCAAGCAGATCAAGGGCGCGGCGCTGGATGTCTTCGCGACCGAGCCGCTGCCGGCGGACCATCCTCTATGGAGCTACGACAACGTCGCCATCACCCCGCACTGCGCGGCGGTCTACGACGGCTGGGACATCAAGTCGGTGCGCATGTTCGCCGACAATCTGAAGCGCTACCGCAGCGGCGCGCCGCTTGAAAACGTCGTCAGTCCGGAACGCGGTTACTGAAGCCGAGAGGAAAGCAATCTCATGACACAGGACAGGCGCGGCGGTGGCCGCAGAGCGAAGGTCGGACGCGGCGGCGGCGGCATCGCGCAACTGCCCTGGCAGCACGTGGAGAACCCCTATCCGCCCATGCAGCTCCTCGACGAGGAGCGGATGCAGCGGCTGCACGACACGTCGATGCGCATCCTGTCGGAACTCGGCATCCGCGTCATGAGCGAGCGGGTGATGGACCTGTTTGCGGCGGCGGGCGCCATCGTCGACCGCGAGAACAAGACCATCCGCATCGACGAAAGCCTGGTGACCGAAGCGCTGCGGAAGGTTCCATCTTCCTTCACGCTGACCAGCCGCAATCCCGACAAGCAGGTGCATCTTGGCGGCAACTCGCTGGTCTTCGGGCTGGTCGCCGGCCCGCCCAACGTCCATGACCGCATCAATGGCCGCCGCCAGGGCAACCTTGCCGACTACCAGAACTTCATCCGGCTGGCGCACCACTTCAACGCCATCCACATCATCGGCAACCAGGTCGTGGCGCCGATGGAGCTGCCGGCCAATTCGCGCCATCTCGACACCTACTACGCCAACCTGACGCTCAGTGATCTCAGCTTCCATTGCACGGCAATCGGCCGAGCCAGAGCAATGGACGGCATAAACATGATGGCGATCGCACGCGGCATCAGCGTCGAGGAAATGCGCGCCTCGCCTGGCGTGACGACCATCATATCGATCAACTCGCCGCGCCTGTTCGACGACGCCATGGCAGAAGGCCTGATCGCGATGGCCGAGCACGGCCAGCCGGTGACGGTCACCCCCTTCACGCTGATGGGCGCGATGACGCCGGTCACGCTGGCGGCGGCCCTTTGCCAGCAGAATGCGGAAGCGCTGTTCGGTGTGGTGCTGACGCAACTCGTCAACCCGGGCACGCCGGTGATGTACGGCGCCTTCACGTCCAACGTCGACATGAAGTCGGGCGCGCCGGCCTTCGGGACGCCGGAGAACGCCAAGGCCAACATCATCGCCGGCCAGTTGGCGCGGCGCTATCATCTGCCCTACCGCACTTCCAACGCCAATGCGTCGAACGTGGTCGACCTGCAGGCCGCCTACGAAACCGAGATGGCGACCTGGGGCGCGGTGCTCGGCGGCGCCAATCTGATCTACCATGCGGTGGGCTGGCTGGAGGGCGGGCTGACCGCTTCCTATGAGAAGCTCGTCCTCGATGTCGAGATCCTGCAGAACATGATGGAGTTCCTGCGGCCACTACCATTCCAGGAGGACGATCTCGGTTTCGAGGCGATCAAGTCCGTACCGGCCGGCGGCCATTTCTTCGGCGCCGAGCACACGATGTCGCGCTACACGACCGCCTTCTACCAGCCGATGCTATCCAACTGGCAGAATCATGGCGCCTGGCAGGAAGCGGGCGGCAAGGATGCGCTCGAACGCGCCACCGAGCTTTGGCAGCAGGCGCTTCACGATTACGAGGAGCCAGTCATGGACGTTGCGGTCCGCGAGGAGCTCGACGCCTATGTCGCACACCGTCGCGAGGAGATCACCGCCAACCCCGAAGGTTGATGGCCGGACCTGCCGCAAAGGGAAAAACTGATGCCATACGACCTCGTCATCCGCCATGCGACGTTGATTTCCGGTGACGGTTCGGCGCGTTTCGAAGCCGATCTGGCGGTTGCCGGCGACAGGATCGCCGCCATCGGCGTACTGGATGACGTGCGCGGCGCGCTGGAGATCGACGCCTCGGGCAAGATCGTGGCGCCGGGCTTCATCGACGTGCACACGCATGACGACGGCGCGCTGCTGGCGCCGCATGGCATGGACCCGAAGATCAGTCAGGGCGTGACCACGGTGATCGCCGGTAATTGCGGCGTGAGCCTCGCCCCCTTGCTGCTCGACAGGACGCCACCGCCGCCCTTCACGCTGGTCGGCGGCCAGGAGAATTTCCGCTTCGACCGCTTTGCCGACTATGTCGCGGAACTCAGGCAGCGCGGCATCGCCACCAATGCGGCGCTGCTCGTCGGCCACACCACCTTGCGCCAGCGCGTCATGCCGATCACCGACCGCCCTGCCAATGACGCAGAGACGGTGCTGATGCAGGAAGCGGTGGCGCAGGCGATGGCCGAAGGTGCGTTCGGGCTCAGCACCGGCCTCGACTATCCGCCGGCGGTCAACTCATCGACCGAGGAGGTCAAGACGCTCGCGGCAACGGCGGCACGTCTTGGCGGGCCTTATGTCACCCATACGCGCAACTATTTCGAGACGATGGACGAGGCGATCGAAGAAGCCATCGACATCGCCGACCATGCCGGCGGCAAGCTGTTCATCTCGCATCACCAATGCACCGGCCGCGCCAATTTTGGCAAAAGCGGCCCTTCGCTGAAACGGATCGACCGGGCGCGCGAGACAATGGACATCGGCATGGATGTCTATCCCTATGCCGCGAGCTCGACCGTGCTGCGGCTGGAACGCTGCGATACAGGCCTGAAGATCCTCGTCACCTGGTCCGATCCGCATCCGGAAATGGCAAGGCGCGAGCTGAGCGACATAGCGCGCGAATGGAATTGCAGCGAACGCGAGGCAGGCCAGCGATTGCTGCCGGCGGGTGCCGTCTATTTCCAGCTCGACGAGACGGATGTGCGAAACATCATCGCACATCCGCGCACCATGATCGGCTCCGATGGCCTGCCCCATGACATTCATCCACACCCGCGCCTGTGGGGCACTTTTCCGCGCGTGCTCGGCCATTATGCCCGCGACGTCGGGCTGTTCAGCCTGGAAGAGGCCGTGCATCGCATGACAGGCCTGCCGGCGCGGGAGTTCGGTATCGACCGGCGCGGTGTTTTGGCCGAAGGCAATTTCGCCGATCTCGTCATCTTCGACCCCGCGACGATCATCGACACCGCTACCTTCGAGCAGCCGCGTCAGCCCGCCGCCGGTATCGAGCATGTTTTCGTCAACGGCATATCCGTCTGGCGCGATGGCAAGGCGACCGGCGCACTGCCGGGCACGGTTCTCAAGCCGCCGGCGTCATCCAAAATCATCAAGGGCGGGTGCAAATGCGGTGCTGATCACAGTGCTTCGTAGAGCCGGTCGACGGTTTCCAGCGTGTAGGTGAACTCCACCGGCCTTGTGCAGCGCCAGCCGTCGAACGGCTGTCCGGCCAGCGCCTTCAGCGCTTCGGGCACGCGCATGATGCCGCCGCCGTATAGGCGGTTCGCCATGTCGAGCATGCCGGTGCGGTGCATGGCCTCGGTCATACTGCCGCAGGCATCCTTGACCAGCCAGACCCTGAACCCCTGATAGACCGCGTCGAAAACGCTCTCGGTGACGCAGCTGTCGGTCAGCACGCCGGCAACCATCAGGTTTTCGACCTTGAGTGAGGCAAGACGTTGCGCAAGATGCGTCCTGCGGAAGACGCTCGGCCAATGCTTGTGGATCACGATATCGCCAGCCAGCGGCGCGACCTCGGCGCAGATATCGGCGCCAGCGCTGCCGGCCACGGCCGAACGGAATTCCTCGGTCAGGATTTCCTCCTGCCGTGCATAGCCGTTGCGTTCCTCAGGCTTGACCCAGGCCTGGGCGTGGATGACCGGCATGCCTACCGCGCGTGCCGCGGCGATCAAGCGGGCGGCGTTGGCGAGCACCGCGTCATAGCCGACAACCGGCCAGGCGGCGCCGGGGCGGTATTCGTTCTGCAGATCGATGGCGAGCAATGCGGTCGCGGCAAGGTTCATGGCTGTTCTCGGGGATTATCAAAGTCGGTGACGAAACGGAAAAGCAGACGGATCGCCTGGTCGAGATCGGCGATGTCCATGCTTTCATGAGGATTGTGGCTGCCATTCTCGTTGCGCACGAAGAGCATCGCGCTCGGGATATTCGCCGCGGCGAAGGTGGCGGCGTCATGCCCGGCCCCACTCGGCACATGGGGTGCACGCATCTGCAGATCGCCGGCGGCACGGTCGAATGCGGCGATCAGTGCCGGCGACATGGTTGCCGGCTCCCAGGTGAAGCGTGGCCCGGCCTCAAAAGTGACGCCACGCCTAGCCCCGACCTCGGCGAAAAGCGCATGAAGCCGCGTTTCGATCCTCTCCAATACGGCGGCATCGGCGCTGCGCACATCGAGCGTGAAGCGAAGTTCGCCCAGCACCCGGCTGCCGCCATGCTGGCTCGGATCGGATTCCACCCGCCCAAAGGTGATGGTGGCCTCGTGGCCTTCGCGCTCGAGCGCGTCCCACTCCGCTTCGAGACCGGCGACCAGATCGGCAAAGCCGAGCACGCTGTCATGGCGGGCAAAGCGCGGCTCGGCGCCGGAATGGCCGTAGGCGCCGAAGCAGGCGGCATCGACATAGCGAAAGCCGCCGGCAATCCCGGTCACGATGCCGACCGGCACGCCGGCGGCCACCAGGCGCGGGCCTTGCTCGATATGGACTTCGACGAAGGCTGCGATGCGGCTGGCTTCGATGCCGGCAACGCCGCGCCTGACCGCGTCGGGATCGAAGCCTTCCTCGCGCATATGCTCGGCCAGGGTCCGGCCGTTGTCGGATCGCCTGGCTTCGAGCGCCTGCGGTTCGAGCAGGCCGAGAGCGGCCTGGCTGCCGGGATAGGACAGAGGAAACCACACCGCCTCCTCGGCGCGCGTCGCCAGCAAGGTGAGATCGCGTGACGGGCGCTTGCCCTGAGCGACAAACTCGGCGATCACCGCAAGTCCCGCCACGACACCGGCGGCGCCGTCGAAATTACCGCCATGCGGCACGCTGTCGAGATGCGAGCCGATAATGATCGCCGGCAGGTCGGCGTTGAGGCCTTTCAGCGTCAAATAGAGATTGCCGGCGGCATCGACACGCGCCATGGCGCCACGTCTTTCTGCTTCCTCGCGGATCAGTTGATGGGCGAAACGCTCGCCGGGGCCGTAGGCCACCCGCGTTATGCCCGGTGCGTCGGTGGTGGCCTCCGCCAGCGCGTCCAGCACGCGCCCGGCAAGAGCGCCACCTATCGTCAGGCCGGTGGCTGTCACGACGCCGAAACCTGGCGAGCGCTCCGCAGCCTTTGCGGGGTGAGATCCGACAGCTCAACACCTTGCCTGGCGACGTCGTCGGGAAGGCCACCGCCGCCGATCAAGCTGGCGCAGACGCGCGACAGCGCTGGCGAGGTCTTGATGCCGTAGCCGCCCTGCCCGACCACCCAGATGAAATCCGGAACCGCGTCATCGGGCCCGACGACCGGCGAGCCGTCGGCGACGAAGGTCCTGAGGCCCGCCCATGAACGCGACACGCGCTGCACTTCGATCGTCGTCGCCTTTTCGAGACGCTCGGCGCCGATGGCGACATCCATATCGTCGGCATAGGCATCCATCGGCGCCGACGGCGTCGCATCCGCCGGCGAGACGAACAATTGGCCCGCATCCGGCTTGAAATAGAATTCGGCACCGACATCGTTGACCAGCGGCCAGTCGGTGATGTCGACACCGGCGGGTGCTGGAATGTTGAAGGCGGTGCGGCGCTTGGGTTGCAGGCCGATCGGGCGCACGCCGGCCATGACAGCGATCTCGTCGCCCCAGGCGCCGGCGGCATTGACGAGCGTTGGTGCAAGGAACGTTCCCGCCTGCGTCTCGACACGCCATTGGCCGCCTTGCCGGCCGATACCCTTGACGCCGGCATTGGTGACGACCCGGGCGCCGCGCGCACGAGCACCGCGCAGATAGCCCTGGTGCAGGCCGTTGACGTCGATATCCATCGAATGCGGTTCGATGTAAGCGCCGGCGAGATAATCAGCGCGCAGCACCGGCACGCGCGCGATCGCCTCGGCGGGCGTCATGGCGACGATCGAGGGAACCAGGGCCTGGGCGGCCTCCAGATCCTGAGCCAAGAGCTCGAGTTGATCGGCGCGCGCCACCGTGATCATGCCGCGCTTGCTGAGCAGCGGATAGTCCGAGAAGCCGGTGGGCGGTTCCATCATGAACGCCCGGCTTGCCAGCACGATCCGGCGGATGACGCCGTTGCCGTAATTTTCGGTGAAACTCGCCGCCGAGCGGCCGGTGGTATGGTAGCCGCAATGGCTTTCCCGCTCGAGCAGGACCACCTTGGCCGAACGGGAGATCTCAAAGGCGGCGCCGGCGCCGGCAATGCCGCCGCCAATGATGATCACGTCGGTTTCCTCGGCGGCACTCATACAGGCTCATCCTTCAACGTGGCTGCACCGGCTCCGCTACGCGGCACCGGAGGCGGTTCCCCCAGGCGTCCGCGGCGGGCGCGGTCGCGAGCGCCGCGCCCCTCGGCGAGATTATCGGCCAGCGAATTCTGCAGCGCACAGTCCTCCAGGGCCAGGTCGATCACCGCAGGGACCGGTTTGCCGGCCATCTCAATGCCTTTCAGCCGCGCCCACACGGCACGGCGCTTGCGAACCTGATGCGACTGCAGTTCGCCGAGCTCGGCAAAGCTGGTCTCGCGCTTGATGGCCAGTGCGCCGGCGGCAACGGCGGCATCGAACAGTTCCAGCCCACGCCGGGTGCGCACGATGATGCCGTTGAGCGCTTCGTCGTCGAGCGCTGGCCCGCCATTCAACCAGGCATCCGAGGCGACGATGTCGGCCACCTGGCCGATCGCGTCGGTGCAGATCTTGCAGCGCGGCTGGATCATCCACTTGTCCTCGTCTTCCCACAGCTGCCGGTAGGTGAGTTCGAAAGCGCGGCCGTCCCTGGTCTCGACCCGGTTGAGCCCGGGATTGCCATGCCCTCTGTAGCGGAACAGGGCAAGCTCTTCCTCGCCGAGACCGAAGCGCTGCAGCACCTGCTCCGATTTCGACAGGTCCGAGGCGCCGCCGCAGACGAAGGCCAGGGCATAGCGCATCAAATCATCGACGCGCGGATCGAGCCGCGCCAGGTTGCGCACGGCGGTGATGTCGCAAGGCTTGGCAATCAGCGCAAAGGGCTCGCCGCGGTCGAGGATCTCGCCGAAATCCGCCAGCGGCGCCACCGGGCCATAGCGCGACCCGGCGCCTTCGAGGACCGAAGCCGCGTCGAAGCTCAGGCGCTGCTCGCTGCGCATCGGCGCTGACTGCGATGCGGCGACGTGCAAGACAAAGCTGACGCGGTCGGAGTCCAGCAAGAACTGGCCGAGTGCCGTCAGCACGCCACCGCTCGACGCCTGAAACCGCACCGTCGGGTCCACCGCATGGCCGAGGACCAGCCGTTCGGCGGATCCCCAGATGGTGTCTTGCACAGCCGCATCGTTTGTTTGCGCCTGATCCGGACCGGCGATCCGCGTCCCCGGGCAAACGGCGTTGATGCGCGTCAGTGTCGGCCGGTCGAGTGTCTGCCGGACAAGCGGACGGAGGCGACCTTCAGGTGTCATGACCATCTCGACTACGCCGGGGCCGGCAAGCGACGGGCACAGCCCACAGCCGATGCACAGTCCGTTCTCGACGATTTCGCCCAGCGACAGGGGAATGGCCGGATGCACCCTCATACCTTGCATTCGACTGGCTGGGTCGCGGCCCATTTGAATCTCAACATCAGACCTGCTCGGCGATCAGGCGATACTGGTCCGGGCGGCGATAGAGGGCGAAGTCGAAGTTCACCTTCCGGCATGTCGCGATCAAGTCCAGATCGGCGCGATGGACGATGACCTCGTCACCGAGCGAAAGCGCCTGCGCGGCGATCTCGCCGGTCGGTGCGATGATGCAGGAGCCACCAATCAGCGCCTGGCCGTCTTCGAATCCAGCCTTGGCGGCGGCCGCCACCCACAGCGTGTTCTGATAGGCGCCGGCCTGCATCGGCAGATGGTTGTGGAACATGCGCAGATGCGCCAGCGCCGGCGCCTCGTCGAGCAGCAGCGGCGTGTTGTAGCCGATGAGCACGACCTCGGCGCCATTCAGGCAAAGCATCCGGTAGGTTTCCGGCCAGCGGCGATCGTTGCAGATAGCGAGACCCACACGGACGCCGCGATAGTCGAAGACGGGAAAGCCGAGATTGCCGGGCTCGAAATAGCGCCGCTCCAGATGCGTGGTCGTGCCCTCTTCCGGTTCGCTCGACCCCGGCACATGCATCTTGCGGTAGCGGCCGATGAAATCGCCATCGGGGCCGACGAGGTCCATGGTGTTGAAGCGGCGTGTGCGGCCGTCTTCGCGCACGAGTTCGCAGTAGCCGAGTGCGAAGCCGATCTTCAGGCGGGCAGCGGCGTCGTAGAGCCGCTGTGTTTCCGACCCCGGCATGGCGCGTTCGAAAAAGGCCTCGATCTCGGCGGTATCGTCGATGCGCCAGCGCGGAAAGAACGTCGTCAGCGACATTTCAGGGAACACCGCGAGCTCGGCTCCGGCAACTGCCGCCTCTTCCAGCAAATGGACAAGGCGGCCTACCGTCTCGGCGCGCGAGGCGCTGCGCTGGATAGGCCCGGTCTGGCAGACCGCGATGGTCAGGCATCTAGCCATGGGGTCGTCTCCTCGACAGGTTTTCCGGATCGGGCCGGATCGGCGGCGGTGCGTGGCAGGAACTGTCCGAAACCCGGCTGCGCCCGCAGCACGCCGTCGGCAATCACCGGCACGCCGCGCACCAGGACGGTGGTCGGCTTGCCGGTCACGCTCCGGCCCTCGTAGGGCGTGAAGTCGACGCGCGAATGCAGGGCCGCATGGCCAAGCGTCCAACGTGCCGTGGGGTCCCACAGCGCCAGGTCGGCGTCGAGGCCAACGGCGATCCTGCCCTTGGCATGCGCGAGCCCATAAACCGTTGCGGCATTGCGCGAGGTGAGATCGAGATAGCGGCCAAGCGTCAGCCGGCCGGTCAGCAACCCCTCCGAGAACAGCAGCGGCAGCCGCGTTTCAATGCCGGGGATGCCGCTCAGCGTGGTGTTGAAGCCGGGCGTTTCCGCCCTGCCTATCTTGTCGGCGAAAAAATAGGGGGAGTGATCGGAGGACCAAAGATCGATGCCGCCATCGATCAGCGCCTGCCACAGATGCTCTCGGCTGCGGGGCGAACGAGGCGGCGGCGAAAAGACGAAGCGTGCCGCATCCCTGGCCGGACGGTCGAGATCAGCCGCACCGAGAAACAGATATTGCGGACAGGTCTCGGCGACCACATCGACGCCCCGGGTGCGTGCCCGTGCGATCTCCTCGGCCGATTGCCAGGAGGAGACGTGGACGATGGTCATGCGCGCACCAGTCATTTCCGCGAAGGCCAAGGCGCGATGCGTCGCCTCCCGCTCCATCGTCTCGCTGTGGGCAACGACATGGTAGCGGATGTCGGTGCGGCCGAGATCGATCAGGCGCTGGCGCGTGCGGCGGATGGCAGCGTCGTTCTCGGCATGGACCATGACGATCCAGCCAAGGCCGCGCGCAGCGTCCAGTATGTCGAAGAAGAGATCGTCGTCGACCGCGAAACCCTGATAGGTCATGAAAAGCTTGACCGAGGCGATGCCGCGCATCGCCAGCGAGGAAAGCTGCGCCTTGACGTCGGCGCCCGTGCCCATGGTCACCACGGCGTGCAGTCCATAGTCGATCACCGCGCGGCCCGCGGCGCGATCTAACGCACGATCCACCGCATCGACGCTCGACATATCGGGGCCCGGCATGCCGAACGGAACGATGCAGGTGGTGCCACCGAACGCGGCCGATATGGTGCCGGACTCGAAATCGTCGGCATTGCCCGCGCCACCCCAGACCGGCTGGTCAAGATGGCAATGGGCGTCGATACCGCCGGTCATGACCCAACGGCCGCCTGCGTCGAGCAGCGTCGCCCCCGTCAGCCCGCTGCCAATGGCTGCGATACGGCCTTCGTCGATGCCGATGTCGCATTCGGCCCAGCCGTCGTCGAGGGCAACGCGTCCACCTCTGATCACCAGCTCATGCATCGGTTTTGCCGCCCCCTTTGCGGATCCGGCTCCTAGCCAACAGCCGCCGTCACCATGATCTCTACGCGATACTGGTCGCCGGCAAGCCGCGCCTCCACGGTCGCGCGGACGGGCATGGCACTCCTGTCGATCCACGCGTCCCACGCCGTGTTCATCATGTCGAAATCGGCGATGTCGCGCAGCCAGATCTGGGCGCTCAAGAGCTTGGTCTTGTCACTGCCGGCCTTGGCCAGACAGGCATCGATCTTGGCAAGGATTTGCTTCGTTTGTTCCGTAGTGTCGCCGGAAAGATCGTCGGCGGTCAGACCGGCCAGGTAGACGGTGCCGTTGTAGCGCAGCACACGGCAGAAGCGTTGGCCGTTCTCGAGACGTTCGATCGTCATGCAGGTTCTCCCGTTGGCGGATTTCGGTTTTCGGCAGTTTGGCCATGGTATGGAGCAGACAAAACGACTGTAAAGCCCGACAGACGGCGAGGCGCTGCTTTCCGCAATTCGGATGGCCAAAAAAATTGACGCCATAGCCGTGTCAATCTTCGTTTGTGACACGCTTGGCTCGGTGTAGCTTCCGTGAGGGCGAGCAGCAGCCGCTGATCAACGGCACTGCCAAGGGGAGCCGTCGCAATGCATGAAAGTCCCGCGTCGGTCATCGGCCCCGCTTCCGATTCCCGATGCGTCTCGTAGCCGGCTGACGGCGGCATCCATGGGGCCGATCGCTCGATATCCGAGGGGCTTCTGGCGGAACGCGGAACGCTCGCGCGCCTTGCTGCCGATCATGGCCAGCATCTGTCTCGCCTGCATCGGCAGCGCCATGCTGACCACCGCCGTGTCGTTCTACCTTGGAAAACCCGGTATCGCCCCGGACGTGGTCCAGATCGTGCTGACAGCCTATCCAGTCGGCTTCCTGATCGGGTGCCTGATGACGCGTCCGCTGGTCGCCCGGTACGGCCATGAGCGAACATTCGTCGTGATCCTGGCAACCGCACTGCTGGCGGCCGCGGGCTTCGTCCTCACCGACTTCGTGCCGAGCTGGTTCTGCTTCCGGCTGCTCGGCGGCATGTCGATGGCCTCGATGTTCGTCGTCTGCGAAAGCTGGATCAATCTCTATGCCGAACAGCACAATCGCGGCGCGATGTTTTCGATCTACATGCTGACGACGGCGATAGCGGTGCTGCTCGGACAGGTGCTGGTCGCGCTGGTCGGCCCAAAGTCGCCGCATCTGTTTTCCGTCGCCGCGGTTATGGTGCTGCTGGCGTTCTTGCCAAAAGTCGCCGGACTGCGCTGGCCCGCGCTGCCTTCGGTTCCGGCCGATCCGACGCCGGCGATCGGAACAAGGGCCGCGCGGCTGGGGCCGCTGGCACTTTTCAAACTGGCGCCAGTGACGGTCGTCGCCATCTTCCAGGCCGGCATCACCAACATGAACATCTTCGTGCTGACGCCGATCTACGGGACGCAGATCGGATTGTCGGCATCGACCACGGTCTGGCTGGTCACCACGATAAGCATCGCCGGCATGCTGGCGCAGACGCCGGTCGGCTGGCTGTCGGACCGGTTTGACCGACGCGTGATGCTCTTGGTGCAAGGGCTCGTGGCGGTGGCGGCCTGCGCATCGATCGCCTGGTTCGGCACGCTCTCCGTGCCGCTGCTGTTCGTCCTGTTCTTCCTCTATGGCGTGACCGCGCTGACGATCTATCCGGTGGCGATGGCATTCGCCGCCTCGCAGCTGCCGGTCCGGCACATGGTCGCCGCCTCTGGTACGCTTCTCCTGCTCTATTCGATCGGCAATGTGGCGACGCCGGGCGTCGCTGCCGGGTTGATGGCGCATCTCGGTCCGCCGGCCATGTTCCTTTTGCTCGGCGGTGGAGCGGTGCTGGTTACGCTCGCAGCCTGCTACAATCTTGTGCGCCGGCCGGCCTCGGCACCGACCGCGCAAACTGTCGAGGAACAGGTTTGATGACGGACAACCCCGCGACGAACCGGCTGAAAGGCCGCGTCATCCTGATCGCAGGTGCCGCAAGCGGCATTGGCGCGGCCATTGCCCGCCGCTGCGCCGCCGAAGGCGCCTGGATAGTCTGCGCCGACTACGACGGTGCGGCGGCGCAGACACTTGCCGACGAGCTCGGCACCTCGGCGGTCGCTTGCCAATGCGACGTCACCGACGCCGTCTCCGCCAGGAGCGCGGTCGACATTGCCGAAAAACACTTCGGCCGGCTGGACGGGCTGGTGCACAACGCCGCCGCACCTTCGACGAACGCCACGGTCGTCAATCTCGACGAAAGCTCCTGGCGGCATGAGATCGACGTCAGCCTGACCGGCGCGTTCCTGATGAGCAAGTTCGCGGTGCCATTGATCGCGGCAGGCGGCGGCGGTTCGGTGGTGTTCATCGGCTCGCAGTTCGGACGCGTCGCAACCACCAGGGCCGTCGCCTATTGCGCCGCCAAGGCAGGGCTCATCCACCTCGCCAAGGCGATGGCGGTCGACCACGCGCCCGACAAAATCCGCGTCAACAGCCTGTCGCCGGGAGCGGTGGCGACCACGCGCCTGCTGCGCAGATTTCCAGACTTCGAGGCGGCCAATGCCGGCCTCGGACCGGCGCATCTGCTTGGCCGGATCGCCGAGCCCGACGAGATCGCGGCGGCGGCGGCGTTCCTGCTGTCGTCGGACGCATCCTTCGTCACCGGCTCCGACGTGCTCGTGGACGGCGGCTATGCGACACGCTGATATCGCTCACTCGTTTTCACAGGAGTTCACATGACGCTGCTCGTCACCGGTGGCACCGGCTTTGTCATGAGCGTGGTCGCGCGCGAATGGCTGGACCGTGATCCGCAAGCCCGCGCCGTGATTCTGGATCGCTCGGGGCTCGATGCGATCGCCGAGAAATTCTTCGCCCCGGTGCGCGACCGCCTCACCGTGCTGACGGCGAACATATTGGAGCCCTCCGCCTGGACGGCAGCGCTTGATGCGCACGACATCACCGCGATCGTGCACGGCGCGACGGTGACGCCGAATTCGCGCCCGAGCGACCCGCAGATGCAGCCGGAGGCCCACAATCCGGCCGATATCGTCGACGTCAATCTGATGGGCACGGTGCGCATGCTGGAATGGGCGCGCGGGCGACCGGGCATCAAACGCTTCGTCTATGTCAGCTCCGGGTCGGTCTATCGTCACAACGGGCCGGACTGGAACGGCGAACCGCTGCCCGAGGACGGCTATGTGGCGCCGCTGACGCTCTACGGCATCTCGAAATTTGCGGCCGAAATGGTCACCAACCGCTACGCGGACCTGTTCGGCCTTTCCGCCGTCTCGGTCCGGTTGTCTTCGGTCTACGGTCCGATGGACCGCGTCACCGGCAGCCGCAACGTCCGCCATCTGCCCAACCGCGTCGCGCATATGGCGCTGGCCGGCGAGACGATCCGGCCGAACAGTCTCGAACCCCTTGGCGACTATGTGCTGTCGAGCGATGTCGCCAAGGCGGTCATGGCGCTGCTCGACGCAAAGCACCTGCGCTACCGCCACTACAATATCGGCAGCGGCGGTACGCAGACCGTCGGCGATTTCATCGCTTGGGCCACCGAGCGCGTTCCCTGCCTGAAGGCCGAGCTCGCCCCGACCGAGACGGCGAACATTGTGATGAACGCGGCGCTGAAGACGGGCATGTGGGGCGAATACGACCTTGCCCGCATCGAGCGGGACACGGACTGGCGGCCAAGGCCAGCCAGGCAGGCCTTCCACGACTACATGGATTGGATCGCCGCCAACGAGGGTCTTTGAGGAGAAAGCCGATGCCGACCGATCCGCCGCCAGCGCCGCAGCCGCGCGACTTCGTCGGCTATGGCCCGCGCCCGCCCTTCGTCACCTGGCCAGGCGGCGCCAAGCTCGCCATCAACCTGGTGCTCAACTACGAGGAAGGATCGGAATATTCCTGGGCAGAGGACGGCCGCAACGACAATTGGGGCGAATACAATCTCGCCAGCAGCCCGCCGGTGCGCGACCTCGGCACCGAGACCCATTTCGAATATGGCAGCCGCGCCGGTGTGTGGCGCCTCGCGCGACTGTTCGACCGATACAGTATTCCAGTCACCATCTCCGCCTGCGCCGTGGCGCTGGAACGCAATCCGGCGGTCGTCGAGTGGATGAACGCGCGCGGGCATGACCTGCTCGGCCACGGGTTGCGCTGGGTCGACTACACGACGATGGAGCGGAGCGAGGAAGAGCGCCAGTTGCACGAAGCAGTCGCCCTTTACCAGAAGCTGACGGGCAGGCGCCCCTCCGGCTGGAACTGCCGCTCGTTTCCGAGCGTGAACACGCGCGACCTGCTGGTGCGGGAGGGCGGCTTTCTCTATCACTCCGATCCCTGCAACGACGACCTGCCCTACTTCGTCGATCACCAGGGCACGGAGATATTGGTCGTGCCCTATTCCAAGACCCTCAACGACAGCCGCTATCTGGTGGCGCCTGGCTACAGCAATCCGCGCGACTTCGCCGAGGATTGCCGCTCGGCGATCGACTACATGCTCGGCGAGGCGGATGAGACCGGCGGCCGCATGCTGACGATCGGCATCCATGCGAGATGGATGGGCCAGCCCAACCGGGCATCCGGGCTGCGTGAGGTGATCGAGCATGTGAAGACGAACCCGGCCGCTGCTTTCATGCGGCGCGAAGACATCGCCCGCTTCTGGCTCGCCAACCACGCCAGTTTCGAGCGGCGCGGCTGACCAGAACAACGGGAATGGCGGCATGTTCGAAACGCTGATCCGGGGAGCCACCATCGTCAACGCCGAAGGGCTCGACCGGCGCGACGTCGGCATCATCGGGGGCCGGATCGCAGCGCTCGTCGCACCCGGCGAAACGGCTGTAGCCGGAACCGTCGTCGAAGCCAGGAGCTGTTTCCTGCTGCCCGGCCTGGTCGATGCGCATGCGCATCTGCGCGAGCCTGGACTGACGCACAAGGAAGATTTCTCCTCCGGCACGCATGCAGCCGCCCTTGGCGGCGTGACGACGGTGCTCGACATGCCCACCGACGAACCTTGGACGGCTACGGCCGAACAGCTTGCCGACAAGATGGCGATGGCCGAAGGCCGCATCCATGTCGATGTCGGCTTCCAGGCCGTGGTCAGCCGCGACCTGTCGTTCACCCCTCGCCTGCTCGAGTTGGCGCCGGTGTCATTCGAGCTGTTCACCGCCGATGTACCGGAAGCCTTCCTGTTTTCGACTTTCGATGAAATTGCCCGGGCTCTGGCGAATTTCGACCGGGCCGATACGCTGATCGGCATTTCACCGGGCGATCAATCGATCCTGACCGGCAGTGTGGAGCGTAACAAAGCCGGGACGATTGCCGACTTTCTCGACAGCCGCCCGCCTTTGGCGGAAGCCGGCGGCATCTCACGCGCCGTGCTGGCCGCCGCCGCGACGGGAGCCCGCATCCATGTCCGGCAGATCAATTCGGAACTCGGCACAAAGGTCTGGAGCAGGCTGCGCGACCTGGCGGATGCCAGTGTCGAGACCACGCCGCAGAATCTGTTCTTCAGCGCCGACGACTACGAGACGCAAGGCGCCCGGCTGAAGGGGTCGCCACCCTTGCGATCGCTGCGGGATGTCGATGCCTTGCGCGCGGCTCTCGGCGCTGGACTGATCGACATCGTCGCCACCGATCATGCGCCGCACGCGCCAGCCGAAAAGGCAGCATCCTACGCGGCCTTCGCCGACATTCCGGGCGGCATGCCAGGGCTGCAGACGCTGCTTCAGGCGATGCTGAAACTGGTCGACGAGGGTCTGATCACGCTGCCCGATCTGGTGCGCCTATGCGCTCGCAATCCTGCAGAGCGCTTCGGCCTTGGCCGGCGCAAGGGACGGATCGCAGCCGGGTGGGACGCCGACATGCTGATCGTCAATCCCAGGCAATCCAGTACCGTCGCCAATGCCGATCAGCTGTCGCGTGCGGCTTACACGCCGTTCAATGGCTGGACCGTCAAGGCATGGCTGACGAATGTTTTCCTGGGCGGAAAAGAGATCGTGCGCGACCAGGTGTTGATCGATCCGGCGCAGGGCAAGCCTGTTCGTCGAGAAAGCTGAAGGACAATATGCCGCTGCTCACCGACAAGGTCGCGATCGTCACCGGCGCAAGCTCCGGCATCGGCCGCGCCATCGCCCTGAAGCTCGCGGCGGAAGGCGCCAGCATCGTCATCGCCGATACGGTCGAACTGCCGATCGAGGGCGGCGAGAGCACCGCCAGCCTGATCGGGCAGGCCGGCGGAACGGCGATGTATGTCAAGACCGACATTGCGCAGTGGAATGCGGTCGATGCGCTGGTCGCGGCAACCGTCGCGCGCTTCGGGCGGCTCAATGTGATGGTCAACAACGCGGCGGTCTACACCAGCACCAACCTGATCGAGACATCGCCCGAGCAATGGAGCCGCGTCATCGGCGTCAACCTGACCGGCTTCTTCCACTGCTGCAAACGGGCGGTGATGCAGATGCGGGCCCAAGCGCCGGTCAACGATGTGCGCGGCCGCATCATCAACATTTCCTCGCAGCACGGCATGGTCGCTTGCCCTGGCGATTTTCCCTATTCGGTGACCAAGGGCGGCATCGTACAGATGACGCGGCAGATCGCCGTCGACCACGCCGGCGACCTCATCGTGTGCAACGCCATCGCGCCCGGCAAGATCATCACCGGCAAGCCGGGCGTGGCCAACGATCCCGACGCACTCGACTATTCACGGCGGCGCACGCCGTGGCCACGGCTTGGTGCCCCGAGCGATGTCGCGGGCGCTGCCCTGTTCCTCGCCAGCGACATGGCGAGCTATGTCACCGGCATCAACCTGATGGTGGATGGCGGCTGGATGGCAGGCTGATGGGTGCAGGAATCAGGAGTTGACCTCCCCTGCCTCTTCACAACCTCTCCGGCAGCGAATGAAATAGGCGTGAAGAACCGACCTAAGAATCGTGATGGCCGCTTCCGCGACAGCGATCTGCTGCCAGAGCTGTTCGAAACAACGAACGAGCTATTGCAGCTGCTGGTCGCTCAGGGTCGCGCCTGACGAAGACGCAAAGTCGAGGCCACCGCCACAGTAGGCAATGATTCAAATCAAAGCCAGGCGGGGTCTGGTTGTAATATGCAGCCATCATGTCTGAGGTTCATCAAGGCCGTCGCCGGTTCCTGGCCGCGCTTACCGTCGGAGCAGGGCTTGCCGCGATTGGTGGCGGATCCGCGCTTGTTATGAACGCCCGGGGTCTTTCCGGTTATGAGGGCGCTATCAACGCCACGTGGCGCCATAGCGACAGCACCGATCTGCCACTGTCATCGGCCCGACGAGAACTTGTCCGTTACGCCACCCTGGCGGCAAACAGCCACAACACCCAGCCTTGGCAATTCCGGCTCTCGGACCGCTCCGTCCTTGTGCTGCCCGATCCCGGGCGTCGCTTGCCCGCCGTCGATCCCGATGACCATCACGTGTTCGCCAGCCTCGGCTGCGCCGTCGAGAATATGGTTCAAGCGGCTCGCGCGTTCGGACTTCGGGCGGTTCCGAGCTACGACCCAGTTGCGCGCGGAATACGGGTCGACCTGGAGGCCGCGCTGCCCGAACGGACGGACCTGTTCGACGCCATCCCGCATCGTCAATCGACGCGCGCTCTCTATGATGGGCGGTCTGTCCCGCCCGGGCATCTGCGGCTTCTGGAAGCCGCCGGGAACGGCGACGGTGTGCGGATGCTGCTTTTCACCGAGCGGCAGCAACGTGAAGACATCCTCTCCTATCTCGTCGCAGGCAACAGTGCGCAGTTGGACGATGTCGCGTTCGTAAAGGAATTGGAATCGTGGATTCGATTCAGCTATGGCGAAGCCCTTTCGACGCGAGACGGCTTGTTTTCGAAATCCTCCGGCAGTCCAGTCCTGCCAGGCTGGATCGGCCGCTTGATATTCAGCCAGGTGTTCACCAAGGGTGCCGAGAACAGGAAATACGAGAGCCAGCTCAGGAGTTCGGCCGGCGTTGCCGTGTTCGTCTCCGACAAGAATGAACCGGCCTCTTGGGCCGAAGCCGGCCGTTGCTGCCAGCGATTCGCCCTCCAGGCGACGGCTCTCCAACTGCGGCATGCTTTCATCAATCAACCGGTCGAGGTTCCCGTCGTGCGAGGCCAATTCGCAACCTATCTGGGTATCGGTGACCGTCGACCGGATCTCGTGATGAGGTTCGGCTATGGTCCCAAATTGCCCAGATCGCTCCGCCGCCCCGTGGAGCACGTCATTCTTCGGGCGTAGGTTCGGCATGCGCTTCGCGAGCTGTCCGGCATGGCGTGAAGAAAAGCAGCGCGTGACGCGTGCCGATCCTTTCATGGCTGAGCGGGGAGATTGCTATGGGATCAGGTGAATGAAAGACCCTTACGAGACGCTCGGCGTAGCCCGCACTGCCACCGACAAGGAGATCAAGGAGGCGTTCAAGAAACTGGCGCGCAAGTTCCATCCCGACCTGCATCCGGACGACAAGGCAGCGGAAGGGAAGTTCAAGGACATCTCCGCAGCCAACGATCTGCTCAAGGACAAGGAGAAGCGGCGCCGCTTCGACGCGGGCGAGATAGACGCCTCCGGAGCGGAACGGCCACGGGAGCGGTTCTATCGCGACTTCGCCGACGGCGGTGTCGACGCCTCGCACGCAGCCAACGAAGGATTCGCCAGCAACGAGGATCTGGAAGAATTCCTCAGGCGGGCGTTTGCAGGCGGCGGTCAGCGGGGACACGAGACTTTTCAGGCGCGCGGCCAGGATGTGAGCTATGTGCTGCCGGTGGAATTCATGGACGCGGTCAATGGCGCCCAGCGCACGATCACGCTGCCTGAAGGCAAGACGCTACAGGTGACGATCCCCGAAGGAGCCGAGGACCGGCAAATGCTGCGACTGAAGGGCCAGGGCATGGCCGGATTCGGCGGCGGAATGGCAGGAGACGCTTACGTTGAACTGCATGTCGAGCCGCACCCGTTCTTCCATCGCAAGGACGACAACATTCATGTCGAGGTTCCCGTTACCCTGAAGGAGGCGATGCTTGGCGCACGCATCGAGGTTCCGACCATAAGCGGTCCTGTTGCGATGACTATCCCGAAAGGGTCGAACACCGGCCAGACGCTGCGACTGCGCGACAAGGGCATTCGGAACCGCAAGACCGGACAACGCGGACACCAGCTGATCACCCTGAAGGCTGTTCTGCCCTCGGCCGAAGAGCACGAACTGGTTGCGTTCCTCGAAAACTGGCAGCCGAAACATCCTGATCACCCCCGCAAGGAGATGCTGGCATGATGCGCATCGATGACCTTGTCGAGCGCATAACCGCGCTCCAGCGCAGCGATCTCGAGGCCTGGATCCGGGACGAACTTGTCGTGCCGCGGCAGGACGCCGGGACCATGGTCTTCAACGACATGGAATTCGCACGCGTCCGTCTGATCTGCACGCTTCGCTATGAATTGGAGATCGACGCCGACACGCTGCCGGTCGTCTTGTCACTGATCGATCAGCTCCACGAAACGCGGCAGCGCCTGCGATCGCTGAGCGCGGCCGTAATGACGCAGGACAAGTCCGTTCAGGCCGCAATCATCGCTGCGATGGAGCGGGACAGCCCCGCGCCCGGCAGCGAGGAGACATAGTCGAGCACGCAGTCCCCAACGGATCGGAAGCGAGCCGGCCATGTCGACCCGGCTCAACCGAAACTGCTTTTGCACCACCCTCGACCGAACTGCACTTTCCGCTGCGCTTGATCGGGGGGTCAGTGTCGTGAGCTGCGTCCGCTACCAACCTGTCCCTAGCCATAAAAAACGGGGCGCTCCTAGCTGGTGAGGCTCCCGGAAAGTCGAACGAAGCATGAGCATCATGCGGCGCGCATGATAGCAAAAATCAGAAATGTCCAGAAACAATTCTTTACAAAAATCAGCTTCGGCGCCCGCCTGTCGAAGTTTATAGGTATGACATCTCATCTCTATACAGTGATAGCTTGGCTGTTGCCATTGCTGCACAGACGCAAATGACGCCAATTTTACAGGTGTAAACCAAAGTGGAAAAATTTGGAAAGATAGATACTGACAAAAAACAAACAAAATCTCCGTACATTACTGCACCTTTGAGACGGAAGAAATACTCAAAAAACAGACTTGGTATAAAGCGGCGAATTCCTGGCGAAATTGATGAAAGTGCATTTGTTAAAACAAACTTCCTTGTCAAAATTCTGAAATTTTTCAAGCTTCTCAAAATCTGATGATTTGTCGGTGTGACGAAACATCTATTTATTCGGCCCAAGGCGGATGCTGCGATTTCGAAAGTCAGGTGAATGGTTAGCAAGCTTCAGTCCGCGGCGGTTTTTCTGACATGCATTTTCACGCCGGCACTCGGACGGGCCGAGACTGTCTTCGACGCAATGTCGAAGGCGTATGCGCTGAATTCGACGTTGAATTCATCCCGCGCCGGTGTGCGGATCACCGATGAAAATGTTGCGATAGCGAAGTCCGGCTTGAGGCCGACAGTGAATGGCTCCGCCAGCGTTGGATATCTTTCTCAATCCAAGACGAAGCTTTCAACAGGGGGGTTTATTTCCCCGGGCAGTCGCTTGTCGACAGGTTCCTTCGGGATAACGTTGGACCAGACTCTGTTCGACGGATTCCAGACGCCTAACAACGTACACGTCGCCGAGGCGAAGGTGAAAGCCTCGAATGAAGATCTGCGCAGCGCTGAACAGGACACCCTGTATGCAGCCGTAAGTGCTTACACCGATGTATTTGCAAATCGCCAGATTGTCATCTTGCGAAGAAAGAACTTAGCCTTTCTGAACGAACAATTACGTGCAGCCGAGGATCGATTTCGAGTTGGAGATGGCGCGCGCACCGATGTCGCTCAGGCGCAGGCCAGCCAAGCCGAGGCGCTATCGCAGCTGGCCAGTGCCGAGGCGTCGGTCTTGTCCAGTGAAGCAACGTACCGCCAGGTTGTAGGTGAAGCGCCGGGGAAGCTGCAGCCAACCAAGCCGATTGCCAAATTGCTGCCTTCAACGCTCAAGGCCGCATTCGCGGTCGCGCAGACCGATCACCCAGCCATTCTCAGTCCAGAGCATCTCGTCGATGCAGCAGAGTTCTCGGTGAAGTCTTCCGAGGGGGCACTTCTTCCGAGGGCCTCGGCTGAAGTCAGCATCACCCGGCTCTATCAGAACTACTCGCCTGAGATTTCGTACTCTCCCAACGGCTACTATAACTCGGCGGAGATCGGCGCGACCTTGAACGTTCCAATATATCAAGGCGGTAAAGCCTCGGCCGAGATCAGGCAGGCCAAGGCGGCGCTGGCGAAGGCGCGGATAGAAGTTGATGTCAATCGGGATCAGGTTCGCAGCGCGTTAGCGTCACAGTGGAGCCAATATCAGGCTGCCGGGGTGGCGGTTCAGGCAAATCGACAAGCCATCTCTGCGGCACAGCTGGCTTTGCAGGGCGTTATCGAAGAACGCAACGTCGGCCAGCGCTCCACGCTCGATGTCCTCAATGCGCAGGCGTCATTGATCACGACGCAGATAAATCGTGTGTCGAGCGAGCGCGACGAGGTTCTCGCAAGCTATGCAATCCTTTCTGCGATCGGCCATCTTTCCGCTTCCCGCCTTGGGCTGCGGGTCACGGAGTACAAGCCCGACGAGCATTATCGCGCGGTCAGGGACATGTGGTCCGGGCTTCGGGCGCCCGATGACAAATAAAACCGAAACCTAGGCCAGGCCCTAGCACGGGGTGTCAGATTTCTGGTACCTCGCAATAAGGGTGCGTTCGCCCGTTTGCGTGGCATACCAAGCAGGCAGAGGAGGTGCCTTGGCAAGCTGGCACGCTCGCAATTCCCGCCAGCCGCGATGTACGAGACAGGGCGCCGAACTCAGCACGTCCTGAGACCATGGGATTGTGAAATCGGGACCGGCTCGGCGCAGCGGGACGCGCGTGGCCCTTCACGGAACCACGTGAACGGCGGCGAGCTTTAGTGACGAAATACTGGCCGGCGGCCTCTCTTCTTCCACCGCTCGTGCCAGCCGGTTGCGACCGTCAGATTTGGCTTTGTAAAGCAGTTGATCGGCTCTCACCATCACGTCATGGAGGCTCTCCGCGGATCGACGCTCGACAACCCCGAAACTTCCAGAAACGCGACGCGAAGTGGGTATTCGATCAAAGGCCTGGCGTTCTATCCGTTTTCGAATCCGCTCCGCGACGGCGGCGGCGTCTTCCTCCGGCGTGTCAGGCATCAGAATAGCGAACTCCTCCCCACCAATCCGGCCGGCGATGTCGGATGATTGCAGCTCGCTGACTAAAATCGCACCTACCTGTCGAAGGACGTCGTCGCCGGCGGGATGACCATAGGTGTCGTTGATCGACTTGAAGTGATCGAGGTCACAAAGGACGAGAGAAACGGAGGCTCCGCCGGCTCGAGTGACCAAAACGCCAGATCGCTCCTCGAATCCTCGCCGATTGAGCACACCCGTGAGCGGATCGTTGTCACGCTCGCGACGAAGATCATCCAGAAGATCGGATAGCGCAGCCGCCAGGATCGCGAAAGCGAGCGCGGCACCAAGGACGGCCAATGACACCTGCAGCGCCTGCCAGAACGGCGATTGGCCGAAGTCGCGCGCCGAGAACAAAGCGTTCGGCCCGGCCGTGAGCGCGGTCCTCGGAAAGAACTGAACCGCAAAGACGAACATGATCCAGAAAAGAGCACGATCCACCGGCCTTGTCCGTGGTCCGGGAACGAGCCGAAGCGATGCGATCAGCAGGATCGCGCCATATCCAAAATTCTGGATATAAATGCGCGCAAGCACATGCGGCGTGACATAGCAGAAAAACCAGATCAGGCCCGTGATGACCAGCAGCATCGCCAGCTCGACGCGCAGCCCGAGTTGTTTTTGCGATCGCCCGAGGATCCCTTCGGTGGCCGCAATGACAGCCGATGTGTAAAACACGCTTGATATAACCGCGTTAGGATACGCCGAGTCCGGAAGATGGAAGATCTGCACCGAAGCGCCCGCGCAGAACAGTATGCAAGAGAGGGCAAGAAGCAGCAGGTAGTGCCGTTTTCGCTCGACCAGCCAAGCGCAGCAAAAAACAAAGGAAAACACAAGAAACATCCCTGGGGCGATCAAGGACATTGCGATCGTTGACGGGGACTGAGTCATTCTTTCCCTTGTTGAGACCTTACCTTCGCTTTCCTGATTGTTGTCACGGCACGCTACCAAATCACGCCCAATGATGCCTGAATGCGAATGGTAAGATTTTACGCAAGCCGTGGACAGGCTGTGGACTTCGCGAAAAGGTGAGGATTGCGCGCGATGGCGAGATCGAGCCCGCTTCGGCCGCATCCCTGGCACTCCATGGTCGCCGCAGATATAACATACATTGACAATATATGTTTTAACTGAAATGCTGGTTCCATTCCACGCCAGGACATAGCGGGCAACGCAAACGAGGCGATGCTTCGTATCGGCCGTTCGACCGTCAGAGCGCCGCATGTGCGAGCAAGGATACCCAATGCCGCCTCGGCCTTGTGAACCAGGAGCACATATGAGCGGAAATCGCCGCAGCAAGAGCACCATCATCCTGGACGGCGTCCCGTTGCCGGATGTGCTTGACGAGACCATGATCCATGGCGTGGTTCACGGCTTCTATGATGAAATTCGCCGCGATGAGCTTCTCGGGCCCCTCTTCCACCAGAAGATACAGCCCGACGAGTGGCCGCGTCATCTGTCAAAGATGTGTGACTTCTGGTCCGCGACACTCCTGCGAACGACCCGCTATGAAGGGCGGCCCCTGCCGCCACATCTGGCGATAGCCGGCCTTGGCGAGGTGCATTTCCGGCGTTGGTTGAAATTGTTTCGCGCCACGGTGCGCCGCATCTGCCCGCCCGAGGTGGCGGCGCTTTTCATGGATCGCGCGTTGCGCATCGCTCACAGCTTTCGTCTTGCGGTCGCCTTCAACCGTGGCGAAACCACGATTGGCATCGAGCCGATTGCCGACAAAGACCTGTGAGGCCGAATTGGTTTGCAGGAGGTTCCATAGCAGCACGCCGATCCAAGAAAGGAACCGCCCGTGAGGCTGACCAACTTCTCGGACTATGCTTTGAGGATGCTGATGTACGCGGCCTCCGCTGGCGACCGCCTGATTACGATCGAGGAGACTGCACGCACCTTCGGTGTGTCGAAAACACACCTCAACAAGGTCGCCAATACCCTGACGCGTAGCGGCTACCTGAAAGCAGTCCGAGGCCGTTCCGGCGGCCTTGCTCTGGGGCTCCGGCCCGAGATGATCCGGATCGGCGATGTCATACGACTGACCGAGCCGGATTTCGCGGTTGTGGAGTGCTTTGCCACTGGAAACCAATGCGTGCTCACCCGCTCCTGCAAGCTTTCGAGCATGTTTGGCGAAGCGATGGCCTCCTTCCAGAGCATCCTTGACCGTTACACGCTGGCCGACGTGACACTCATGCCCCAGGATTTCCTCGGCGGGCTGCCGCCGCCCCAACCTTCCCGCCTGGCGCGAAGCGGCGCGTAAGATCTCCTTACAAAATGTCGCGCAGCGAAAAATCAAGCACGGCATCACATCCGCGATTTGGGCGGAACAGATAGCCGTCACAATCACCTGCGCACGCGCGGCCCCTGTTGCCGCAAGCTGCAGATTTTTCCCGCACGGAGACGAACCATGGTTGAAGCAAAGAAGACCGACAAGTCGATAGCAAGGCAGTTTGAGTCTGGTATCGACCCGGACAATAGTCTGTTGCCGATGCTGATCGGCGGCCTTGTCCTGATCATCATCGGCGCGATCGTCGTGATGATGTTCGTCTAGGTTGAGGGAACCGGTCCCTAGTCCGAAACCGCATATTGCGCGACCCCGGACGCCAATGGTTCGCCGGCCAGCCGACGAATGAAATAGTCGTCGGGGCTTGTGCTGAAGGTAGGATGTGCGACTAGTATGCCCGGTCAGATCATTGGATTTCGAAAGGCCGAGCCATGGCGCCGAGCGAAACGACACCCCTCGAGCCCAGCGAGCAGACTGTTCTCTCTGTTCGAAATCTGACCATCTGTCTGCCAAAGAACATGGAGCGAGAGAACGCAGTCGAAAACATATCCTTCGACATGAGGAAGGGCGAGATGCTCTGCATCGTCGGCGAGTCCGGCTCCGGCAAGTCGGTCACCGCGAATGCCATCATGGGCCTGCTGCCGTCTTCGGTGCGGATTGCGCAGGGAAGCATACGGTTCAAGGGCCACGATCTCGCCAGCGCCGGGGAAGACGTGATGCGCAGCCTGCGTGGCCGTTCGGTCTCCATCATCTTCCAGGATCCGCTTTCGGCGCTCAATCCGCTGATGACTGTCGGCCAGCAGGTGGCGGAGGTCATGGAAGCACACCGGTCCGGCACCTCCGCGACCCGCGCCAAGGCGGTTGTCGATCTGCTCGGCGAAGTCGGCCTGCCGGAGCCGGAGGTTCTGCGCCACCAGTATCCGTTCCAGCTCTCTGGCGGGCAACGCCAGCGCGTCATGATCGCCATGGCGCTCGCACTCGAGCCCGATCTTTTGATCGCCGACGAGCCGACGACGGCTCTCGACGTCACCACCCAGGCGCAGATCCTCGCCCTGATCCGGCGGCTGCAACGCGAAAAGAACATGAGCGTCATGTTCATCACGCACGATTTTGGCGTTGTCGCGGAAATCGCCGATCGCGTCATCGTCATGGAGAAGGGCGCGATGGTCGAACAAGGCGCCGTCGCCGACGTGCTGGGCAATCCAAGCCACCCCTACACCAAGCGGCTGATCGCCGCCGTCCCGCATATGATCGAGAGCGAAACGAAGGCGCGTGAGGATACTCCGATCGTGCTGGAGGTGCAGAAACTCGACAAGACATATCGGCCGGGCATCGGCTTCTTCTCGCGGTCCCGCATCGTGCATGCCGTCAAGCAGGTCAGCTTCGAGGTTCGCCAGGGCAGGACCCTCGGCATCGTCGGCGAGTCTGGC
Source organism: Mesorhizobium sp. Mes31 (assembly GCF_024519675.1). Classification (NCBI taxonomy): domain Bacteria; kingdom Pseudomonadati; phylum Pseudomonadota; class Alphaproteobacteria; order Hyphomicrobiales; family Phyllobacteriaceae; genus Mesorhizobium; species Mesorhizobium sp. Mes31. Next base: position 394,526 of record NZ_JALJRL010000003.1, read on the forward strand.
TCGGGGAAATCGTCGCTGGGCCGCGTCCTGCTGAAACTCCTGGACAGCGACGGAGGCAGCATCCTGTTCGACGGCAAGGATATCGCTGCACTTTCGGCCTCCCAGTTCCGGCCGATGCGGCCGCACATCCAGATGATCTTCCAGGATCCGTTCGCTTCGCTCAATCCGCGCCAGACGATCGCCAAGATCCTCACCGTCGGCCCGATGGCACATGGTCTGTCCGCCCAGGAAGCGCGCGCGAAAGCGCTGCAACTGCTGCGTCTGGTCGGCCTCGACGAGGGTGCCTATGACCGCTTTCCGCACGAATTCTCTGGCGGCCAACGTCAGCGGATCGGCATCGCACGGGCTCTGATGATGGATCCCAAGGTCCTGGTCGCCGACGAAGCGGTCTCAGCCCTCGATGTCTCCATCCAGGCGCAGATCCTCGATCTGCTGGCCAGCATCCAGAAGGAAATGAAGATCGCCATGATCTTCATCACTCACGACCTGAGGGTGGCAAGCCGCATCTGCGACGAGATCCTGGTGATGAACCGCGGCGAAGTCGTGGAGTGCGGCCCGCCTTCGCAGATATTCCGTTCGCCACATCACCCCTATACGAGGCAACTGATCTCCGCCATTCCCGGCAAGGCATGGGTGCCGGCCGCTTGAGCCGCCGGCGACGCTGAAGATCCCTTCCCTGAACGATGAATGATCGTGCCCAAGGGCGCGGCCGCACGCCTGTTCCTAGATCAGTCCGCTGATGCGAGCCGCGCCAGGCTTGCTGCCGAGCAGAATAGTTGCGTTTGTCCACTAAAAGTAGTTGCATTTATCCACTATCCGCTCAATCATGCCCTGGAAAGACCCTCGACAACCCCGGATGGGGCTGCGGCGATCTCGATGAAGGCTGTCCACGACAGCCTCTGGAGAGTGTTCGATGCCGGTGAAGAAAAAAGGTCCGCCTTATCCCGTCGAGACAGTCGGGCTGGATGTTCTTGAAGACACGTTGAGCTTCTATATCCGCAGCATCAACATAGCGCTTTCGCGCGATCTCGATGACCGCTTGGAAGGTCTCGATGTTGCCCGGGGGACGGGCAAGATCACCACCCTGCTCCTTGTCGACAGCCATCCAGGAATACGGCCCTCGGTCATCGCGCAGCTCATCATGCGCGATCGATCCGCCATGGGCAGGCTGGTCGACCAGATGATCGAGCACGAACTGATCACGCGTCAGGCGGCGCCGGACGACGGACGCGCGCAGGAACTCCACATCACCCCGAAGGGGGCAGACCTCGCCCGCAAGGTGCGCAAGATCGCCACCAAGCAATCCAGCGATTTCTTCGCTGATGTGCCCGAGAAAGACCAGAAGCGTCTGCTGGACATATTGCGGCGCGTCTACCGCCGCACCGCGGGACTCGACCAATGACGAAACCCGCAGGACGCCCAGCCGGCCAGCGTGTGGCACTCGTGTCCGGTGCCAGCCGCGGCATCGGTGCGGCTTGCGCCCGGCACCTGTTCGAAACGGGCTGGACGTTGTCGCTGGGCATGCGCGAACCGGTGCGGCCCGACTGGGCCGATAGTGAGCGCGTCCGCGTGTTTGCCTACGATGCCACGGAGGCCGGCAGCGAACAGACGTGGGTCGACGGCACTATCGAGGCCTTCAAGCGTATCGACGCGGTTATCGCTAGCGCCGGCATCATGATTCCAAAGTCGGTCATAGACATCGACGACACGGATCTCGATCGCATGTTCGAGATCAATGTCAAGGCTCCGCGCCGTCTGGTCCGTGCGTCGTGGGCATCACTTGCGGCGAGCCGCGCGGGCCGGGTGATCATCCTCGCCTCGCTGTCGGGCAAGCGGGTCAAGTCCGTGGCGGCAGGTTCCTACTCGATCTCCAAGTTTGCCGCCGTCGCGCTCTCCCACGGCATCCGGCAGGCGGGGTGGGACCTCGGAATTCGGGCAACGGCAGTCTGTCCCGGTTTCGTCGCCACCGACATGGCCCGCGGCATCACCGATCGCGCCGATGCGCTGATGACCGATCCGGACGACCTCGCGCGCATCATCGGCTTGCTTCTCGATCTGCCCGACCATGCGAGCGTCGCGGAATTTTCCATCAATTGCCAGCTTGAGGAGTCCTACTGAGCATGCCCGGACCGTTCGTCGTCCCCGTTCATGGAGATATCGAGCTGCCAAGGGAGGTGGATTGCGTCGTCATCGGCGGCGGCATCATCGGCACCTCGACGGCACTGGAACTGGCCGAGAGAGGCTTGCGGGTCGCCCTGTGCGAAAAGGGCGGGATCGGACAGGAACAGTCTAGCCGCAACTGGGGCTGGGTTCGCATTTCCCGGCGGGATCCACGCGAGGTTCCGCTGATGGCGGAGGCTTTGCGGATATGGGCGAGGCTTTCCGAACGGACGGGACGAGACACCGGTTATGCCCGGGCCGGAATCGTGTTCACCTGCGCGGACGACAAGGAATACGAACAGCACGAGCGCTGGGGACGACACCTCGAAGGCTATCAGCTCGAGTCGCGAATGATAAGCGCGGGCGAATTGCGTGACCTCCTCCCCGGCTCCAATCTCGATGTCAAAGGAGCGCTCTACACGCCCGCCGACGGTCGCGCCGAACCGCAGAAGGCGGCGCCCGCGATTGCCGAAGCCGCACGCGACCGCGGCGCCGCCATACTCACGGAATGTGCCGTGCGCGGCGTGGAGACGACGAACGGCGCCGTCTCGGGCGTGGTGACCGAACGTGGCTTCATTGCCTGCAAGGCGGTCGTCCTTGCCGGAGGGGCCTGGTCGAACCTGTTTTGCGGAGCGCTTGGCCTCGACCTGCCGCAGTTGAAGGTCATGAACACGGTTCTTCGCACGACCCCTGTCGAGAACGGGCCGGACCAAGCCGTGTGGGCAAACAACTTCGCCATCCGCAAGCGCCAGGACGGTGGCTACACCGTCGCCTCCAGCATGAGCAATCTCGTTGACATCGTACCCAACTCCTTTCGCTATGCGCGCGATTTTCTTCCGGCCTGGAAGACAGAGTGGCGATCGCTTCAATTCCGCCTGGGTGGTCGTTTTCTTGACGAGGCAAAGATGCCGAGCCGCTGGGCGATGGATGAGGCCAGCCCCTTCGAATACTGCCGCGTGCTCGATCCCAAGCCTTCCAGGAAGAGCTCGGAACGCGTCCTTGCAAATGCCCGCAAGGCATTTCCGGTTCTGGAAAAGGCACAGGTGGCACAGCGCTGGGCCGGCTATATCGACGTCACGCCCGACGCCGTTCCCGTCATTTCCGCCGTCGACGGCGTGCCCGGCTTTCATGTGGCGACGGGTTTCTCCGGCCATGGTTTCGGCATCGGCCCCGCGGCAGGCAGGCTGATGGCGGATATCGTCACCGGGCGGCCGCCGATCGTCGATGCCACGGATTTTCGATGGTCGCGGTTTTCGGACGGATCGAAGGTCGCGCCGATCTCAGGATTATAAGCGCTCCGACAAGAGAGCGTGACGCAGCGAAAGTGGAACACTATCAAGAGGAGCCTCCAATGTCAGACAAGAGCAGCAGCACTATCTTTCGACCGACGCGTCGTCAGGCGCTTGGAATGGCAATCGCCGGTGCCGCCGGCCTCACCATGCCCAGCCTGACGGGAGCAGGCAGGGCCCATGCGGCAACCCCGCCGAGCGAACCCAAGGGACAGGTGATCGTTGGCTTTTCCCAGGAACCCACCGTCTTCAACCCGCATTTGCCCCACATCGAGGTCGACGAAGGCATTCATTTCAGCGTCTTCGATCCTCTGTTTGGTGTCGATCCCAAGGGCAATTTCTTCCCCGCGCTGGCCAAGGAGGTGCCGACCGTCGAAAACGGTGGCATCTCGGCCGACGGACTCGAGTGGCACGTCAAGCTGCGCGACGACGTGAAGTGGCATGACGGACAGCCGTTCACCGCGGAGGACGTCAAGTTCACGCTCGAACTGCTGGTCGATCCGAAGTTTCGCAGCTGGCGGCGCGCCGGCCACGAACTTGTCCAGGACCTGACTGTCGTCTCGCCAACCGAGATCAAGTGGAAGATGAAGGAGCCTTACGCGCCCTACCCGTCGATCCTGGCCGCGACCTTCATCGTTCCCAAGCATGTGCTCGGCGCGGCCGAGGACAAGAACACCGCGCCGTTCAACAACGCCCCGATCGGGACCGGCCCGTTCAAATGGGTGGAACGCATGGCCGGCGATCATATCGAACTGGCCGCCAATACCGACTACTTCGCCGACGGCCCCTATCTGAAGAGCTTGATCTACAAGTATATTCCGGATCTGACCGTTCTCTACACCCAGTTCAAGACCGGTGATATCGACGTCATCGGACTGCAGTGGATTACGGCCGACCACTATGAGGAAGCCAAGGCATTGAGCGGAACGTCGGTCGCCGTCATCCCCGCCGCCACGGTCGAGTCGCTCAGCTTCAACATGGAGCGCCCCCAGTTCAAGGAACTCGCCGTCCGCCAGGCGCTGTACCATGCGCTGGACAAGAAGACGATCATCGACGCCCTCTACTATGGGCTGCCGGCCCCGACCGAAACCTACATGCCGCAGCAGTCCTTCTACTACAATCCGGATTTGCCGAAGCAGGAGTACGACCAGGACAAGGCAAAGAAACTGCTGGACGACGCGGGGTGGCTTCCCGGCGCGGACGGCATCCGCGTCAAGGACGGTGTCCGCCTCTCCTTCAAGAACTCGACCACGGCGGGCAATCACATCCGCGAACAGGCGCAGCAGTTCATCCAGCAATCGTATCGCGATATCGGCGTCGAGGTGGTGATCTCCAACCTGCCGCCGGCCGTGATGTGGGGCGACTACTGGATGAAGTCGGAATTCGATTCCGTCGTCGTCGGCATCAACTTCCTGACGGGCTCCGATCCCGACACTTCGGACTACCTCAGCTCGAAGTCGATTCCCGCCAAGGGTGGCGCCGGCCAGAACACCTGGCAGTATGCCAGCCCGGAGGTGGACAAGCTGCTCGAGGCCGGCGGTGTCGAATTCGTGCCGGAGAAACGCAAGCAGGCCTACCTGAAAATCCAGGAGACCGTCCGCAACGACCTGCCATTCCTGCCGATGTTCCAATACGCGACGGTCCGCGGACACAAGTCCGGTGTCGAAGGCGTCGAGCCTAACATCAATGTGCGCATCGACTCCTGGGACGTGGCCGTCTGGTACTGGGCATAGCCGCGCAAACGAGGCCGGGCCGGCAATGACCGGCTCGGCCCGCATGGCCGACAAGGCGCCTCTGGCGCGACTGTATCCGACGGACACCCAAAACGGAGACAACCGGCATGCTTCGCTATCTGCTGGGACGCTTCTGGCAAAGTCTCGTCCTGCTCCTGCTGGTTTCGGTGATTGGCTTTGCCGTCCTGAACCTGGCACCGGGCGGACCGCTGTCGCAGTTCAGCTTGACGCCGGGGATGACGCAGGCCGATCTCGACCGCATCGCCTCGCAAATGGGGCTCGATCGACCTCTTCCTGTCCAGTACCTCGACTGGCTGGCACATCTGCTTCGCGGCGACTGGGGCCGTTCCTACCGGGACGGCAGGCCTGTGCTCGACATCATCTGGGAGCACCTTGTCGCGACATTGCTGCTGATGGGGGTCTCGACCGCGATCGCCATCCTTGTCGGCACCTGGATCGGTGTCCTGGGCGCGCTCAGGCGATACTCGATCTTCGACTACGCGGCGACGGTCGGCGCGATGATAGCGCTGTCGATCCCAACCTTCTGGTTCGGGTTGATCGCGATCTACATCTTCTCGCTGCGGCTCAGATGGCTGCCGGCCGGCAACATGTACACCATCGGCAATGGCTCGTTCGGCGACTACGCGATCCATCTCATCATGCCGAGCATCGTTCTTGCGCTGGTCAATGTCGCCGTGTGGAGCCGCTACATGCGCACCGCTACGCTCGACGTCATCAGTCAGGATTTCGTGCGAACGGCCCGGGCCAAGGGGCTGAGTTCCCGACGCGTGTTGATCCGCCACATCCTCGGAAACGCCCTGCTGCCGATGATCACCCTGCTGGGGCTGCAACTGCCGACAATACTGGGTGGCGCGCTGGTGACCGAGACGGTCTTTACCTGGCCCGGCATGGGACGGCTGTTCCTCGATAGTCTCGGCTACAGCGACTATCCCGTCGTGATGGGTCTGCTGATGATGTCAGCGGTCCTCGTCCTGGCCGGCAATCTGGCCGCCGACCTCACCGTAGCATTCGTCGATCCACGCATTCGATTGAGCTGAGGACGAAGCGATGACCCAGTCGGATTTCCTTGTCCCCACCCACGCCAGGCAACGCTGGTGGCATGGCCGCGCCGTGCGCCGATTTGCCCGTCATCGACTGGCGATGTTCGGCCTGGTGATGATCATCGTGCTGGTGCTGGCCTGCGTCTTCGGGCCCTTGCTGCTACCCTTTGACGATCTCTACATCGACCTGCGTGGCCGCTTCTCGCCACCGTTCACGGGCTATCATTTCTTCGGCACCGATCCGCTTGGCCGCGACATCGCGGCGCGCCTCTTCATGGCCGGCCGCATTTCACTCCTGGTCGGCTTCGCCGCGATGGTTATCAGCACGGTCTTCGGCACAGTGCTGGGGATCGCCGCCGGCTTCTTCGGCGGCCGCATCGGCACCGTGCTGATGCGTTTCGTCGACGCGACGCTGTCCTTCCCCAACATCTTCCTGCTGCTGGCGATGGCGGCCTTCATCAAACCCAGCCCGATCATGATCACGCTGATCATCGCGGCAACGAGCTGGATGGAAATCGCTCGCATCGTCGAGGCGGAAGTGCGTTCGCTGCGCGAACGCGACTTCATCGTCGCCGCCCGCATGCTCGGGCTCAGCAACAGCCACATCATGTTTCGCGAGCTGTTGCCCAATGCGATCGGTCCAATCATCGTCGCGGCCACGCTTACCGTTGCCCGCGCCATCCTTCTGGAAGCCTATGTCAGCTTCCTCGGCTACGGCATCCAGCCTCCGCTGCCGAGCTGGGGCAACATGCTGAACGGCGCCCAGCAATATCTCGACAGCGCGCCGTGGCTGGCAATCGTTCCTGGTGCCGCCATCACCCTGGCGGTCACCAGTTTCAACTTTATCGGCGATGGGTTGCGTGATGCGCTCGACGCACGAAGCGACATGCTGTGAGGTCGCCCGGAATGGCAAGGTTTTCACCGTTTGAAGTCTCGCTCTGGTATGCGACCGCGCCGCCGCCGCCAGAGACCAGCCCATTGCAAGGCCGCAGGCGGGCGGACGTCTGCATCGTCGGCGGCGGCTACACCGGGTTGACCACCGCGCTCGATCTCGCCCGTGACGGCATAGATGTGGTTCTGCTCGAAGCCCAGGAGATCGGCTTCGGCGGCTCGGGCCGCAATGCGGGCCACTGCACGCCAACCTTCACCCACTACAGCCTGCCCGAACTGCGGGCCATGCTGGGCGAACCGTGGGCCGAAAGGCTGATCGCCCGGCAGACAGGGGCAAACAGACAAGTCGCGGGGATGATCGAGCGCTACGGCATCGATTGCGAATGGCAACAGAACGGCTACGTCATGGGCGCACTGACGCCAGGCGCGGTCGCCAAGCTGGAGGCAAAGGCGCAGCAGTACAATGCGGTCGGCGCCAACACGCGGGTGCTCGACAAACAGGCGACCGAGGAAATCACCGGCAGCCCGCGATACCATGGCGGCTGGTTTCATTCCGAGGCCGGTCACCTCAATCCACTGGGATACGCAAGAGGCCTGGCCCGCGCCGTCATGCAGGAAGGTGGCACAGTCCACACGGGGTCTCCGGTCCGCGATGTCATGCGGCAGGATGGTGCCTGGGCAGTGCACGCCGGCGAAGGAACCGTTGTCGCCGACAAGGTCATCTTTGCGACTGGCGCCTACACCGTCGACGGATGGCCCGGCCTCGACCAGACTTACAAGATCCAGAGGGTGTTCGTGGCCGCCACCCAACCGCTGACCGCCAGCGAGCGCCAAACCATCCTGCCGCGCAATACCACGATGCATGACGGTCGCGGCGACATCTTCGTCTACAAGTATAACGCCGAGGGACGCATCGTCGCCTCGATGTTCCCGATGGGCCGCCGCGGACGGGACATGGCCTTCACACACCGCCTCATGTCCGATCGCCTGCGCTGGCTCCATCCGCAGCTCGGCAGCGACTTGAGATGGGAGTACTTCTGGTTCGGCGAACTGGACATGCAGAAGCGCACCATCCCGCGATTCTATCAACTCGCGCCAGGCGTCGTCGCGCTGACAGGGCTATCCGGGCGCGGCGTGCCGACCGGAAGCATGCTCGGCGGCATACTCGGCGAATGGGCGAAGGGGGTCCCGGAAAAAGACCTATCGCTGAAGCTCGAGCCACTTCGGCGGGCGCCCTTCTTCATGTCGTTCGCTCCAGCCGCAATGTTGCGATACTATCGCGTCTCGGACTGGCTGCGTGCAAAGACGAGCGGGTCTCAACTCCCGCCCCACGCCTAGCCAAGAACGAAGGGCTCGAAATCATTGTAGAGTATCCTACAACGTCGCGCAGATTCCGACATCAAGCTGTGAAAAAGTCACGCTCCTGATTTTAAAGGGAAAATCGCTCTCAACCAGGGCATTTTTCGTTGCGAAATCAACGGTCATGGTGGGCCTTACGTTTGGTTCAATGCTAACTCCGCGATGTCAAGCATGGACAGATATCCGCATCGATGGACGCTTATTCGCGCACAACCTCGGAGCGTGGCCGAGCAAGCTTCATGAGATCGCCGGCGTTTTTTTGATCGACAAGCGTCCAAAGCGCGTCGGCAAGCGGAGCCACGGCGAGTGTGGGGCAACCGTATCTCGCCAGGGCGGCAAATTTTTCTCGGAGTGCTGAGTCAGACATGGGTCGAGCGAGGCTGCCGGTCGCGACTTTTTCGGACACGACAACCGAAGAGCCATCCGCATATCGGATCGAGACATGAGCGGCTTCAACCGGCGTGCTGGCATCGATCTCAACAGGGCGAACCTTGGCGCGCAGGATACTGACCTCGGGATCGTTCACCGCCGCATCACTGAAGTCTTCGGCACCAGCATGACCGCGCAGCAGGCTGACCGCCACCGCATGCTGGGCGCTCACCTGCGCCTCGCGCCCCGTGGTGACTTCCGGCCGGTCGGCACGAGCCTTGAGCAAGGGTGCACCCCGCACGACAACCTCGACAATCTGGTTGGCGGAGAAGTTGGGGGTGGCACGAGCAGCGAGGCAAGCATCGATAACAGGGTTCAGCACCACCCCGCAGGGATAGGGCTTGAACATATTGCGCAAGATTTCCCACTCGCTGCCCAGCCCGCCCTCGATCAATTCAGGCTTGGGCTGGCCCGAGCAAACTTTGAGAAAGCCACGCGGTCCCTCAAGAGGCTGTGGGGGGCCTTCGACGCCGCACTGCGCCATCAGGGCCGAGACGAGACCGCCGCGGGCCGCATTGCCGACGCCAGTGCTCTTGGCCATGAAGCCGAGCGTCTCGACGAGACCTGAAGCTTGCGCGGAAGCATTGCCGAGCGCCCAGAGTATCTCGTTCTCGCCCAGCTTGAGGAGCTTCGCGGCGGCCACGGCGGCACCGAAGATTCCACATGTGGAGGTGATATGCCAGCCGCGGTCGTAGTGGTTAGGGGAGACTGCGTTGCCAATGCGGCAAGCGACCTCCACCCCAAGAGTGAAAGCGTGAAGGAGTTCCGCACCACTGACCGGTCGCGTTTCAGCCAGGGCAAGCACGACGGGCGCAACGGGCGCGGTGGGATGGATGATCGTACCGGCATGGGTATCGTCGAAGTCGAAGACATTCATGGCCGCGGCATTCAGGAAAGCGGCCGTCAATGCGTCCCGCCGCTGCGTATGGCCGATCACGGTCGCGTTCTCGCCAGCCGAAAAGGGCGCGAGGCTTTTGGTCAGCCGCAGCACTGCCTGATCGGACGACCCGCCGAGTGCTGTTCCGAAGCCATTGAAAACTGCCCTCATCGCGTGCGCGCGGACCGGCTCCGGGACGTCCTCCCAGCGGGAGCGATGCACAAAGGCGGCGAGCCGGCGCGAGAGGCCTGCGGCGAAAGGCTGTGAGATGTCGCCGGTCACAAGCGAACCTCCGATCTGCAAATTGCCACGGATCAGCCCCTCGCCTTCCCGCCGGCGACCGTCACGCCGGCCCAGTCCTCTATCGGCTTGATGATTTCGGTAAGGTCCGCGTCCGCACCAAGATCGCTCTTTGCTACCGTCAGAAGTTGCCGTACCGCGCCGCCCACGATCATGGGCACGCCGAGCGCGTCGCTCTCCTCGAGGCAGAGACGGATATCCTTCGCCGACAGGCCAATCGAGAAGCCGAAATCGAAGCTGCGGGTCAGGACAAATTTCGGAATTTTGGTCATCGTCGCATTGGAGCTTCCGCTGCCCGAATTGACAATCTCGATCAGGATATCGGGATCGAGCCCAGCCTTGGTGGCGAGCACCAGCGCTTCGGAGGCAATGGACAGCGCCGTGACCGACATGAGGTTGTTGATCACCTTGACCATTTGACCCATGCCCGGCTCGGCGCCGACGTGGATAGGTTTCCCGAGCGTCTCGATGATCGGTCGCACCGTCTCCATCGTCGAAACGTCGCACGCAACCATCATGGCGAGCGTGCCCTTCTCGGCGCCGCCGACACCACCGCTCACCGGACAGTCGACCGTCGTAATGCCAGCGGCCCTCAAGCCTTCCGCCACTTGCCGCTCGGTGCGCGGGCCGGTGGTCGACAGATCGATAACGATTTTTGCTCCCTTGCCCGAGACAAGCCCATCGGGGCCGAGCGCCACGGCGTGCACAATCTCAGGCGTTGGAAGCGATAAAAGGACCACGTCGGAGAGACCCATCAGCTCCGCCGGGGTCTTGGCCCTTCCCGCTCCCTCTTTCATCAACGCCGAAGCAGCGACGTCGTTGGTGTCGTAAACGCTTACGGTGTACCCGGCCGCCATGAGCCGTTTCACCATCGGCGTTCCCATGCGTCCAATACCGGCAAAGCCCAGTCTGAGGTTGGTCATCGTAAACTCCGTTAAAGTCGAGTGCTGCCCGGTTCCGTGCGCTCACGGCGCTTCCGCAATCGGATTGAGGTCCAGACGCACAATATCGTCGACCCCCGGCAATGCGGCCGGATAGCGCGTCAGGACGAGCGGGTCATGGCCGGGAATGACATGCTTGGGCGAACTCGCGAGCTTGCGCATCGTGGCGTAGCCTTCCAGCATATCAGTGGCGCTCTCCAGCACCGGGAAGGGTCGGTTCTGCTCGAAATTGGCATAGAAGTGCGAGGCGTCGGAGCCGAGCACCACCCAGCCGCGCGCTGTCTTCACCCGAACCACCTGCAATCCCTTCGAGTGGCCGCCGACGCGATGCACTGTGAGATTAGGAGCGATCTCGCTGATCCCGTCATGGAACGCTACCCGCCCGGCGAAGAGCTTGGCGACCATGTTGGCCACGTCCTCGTAGGCGAAGGGGTGGCGCAGATAGTCGTGGCACATGCAACGCCCGGTGCAATAGGCCATCTCCACGTCCTGGACGTGGTAGCGGGCATTCGGAAACAGGTCGTGGTTACCCGCATGATCGAAATGCATATGCGACAGGATGACGTCCTCGACCTTGTCAGGTTCGATCCCGATCATCTTCAGACCCTCGCCGACCGGCCGCAGCAAATTCCGTTGCCGCTTCTGCGCCACCTTGGCGTCAAAGCCGGTGTCGAACACAAAGGTCCGCGTCTTGCCGACGATGGCCCAGACAAAGTAGTCGAGAGGCATCGGACCATCATGCGGATCGCCGCCGATAAAATTCGCGGCTGCATTGCGGTCGTGGTGACCGTAGCGAACCGCGTAGAGCTCATAAGTATCATCCATGCGTGGCTCCTTTCGCTGCCAAGCCGGTATGGCGCCAAATCACGTCGATCGGATCCGCTTAGCTCGCAAGCCACCCTCCCTCGACCGGAAGCATGGCTCCCGTCATGTCACGGGCAATCGGCCCGCAGAGAAAAACCAGGAGATCGGAGACGCTCTGTGGCGAGACGAAGCTGCCGCCGGGCTGCTTGCCCTCGAGAAAGAGGCGCTCCGCCGCGCCGCGGTCAATGCCTCGATCCGCCATCAATTCTTCCACCCGGCTCTCGGTACCGGGTGTCAGAACCGAACCCGGACAGAGACTATGGCAGGTGACGTCAACGTCCAGGTTCTCCAACGCCACGGCCCGGGTAAGGCCCAGTATGGCCGATTTCGTCGTCACATAGCCGACTCGGCCTGGTGTGCCGCGCATGCCGTAGACGGAGGTTATGTTGAAGATGCGCCCGAAGTTCTGCGCCCGCATCCGCGGCAGCAACAACCGGACGGCATGGAAAATGGCCGAAAGGTTCACGGCCAGCGCCAAATCCCATTGTTCGGGTGGAAAATCCATGATCGACGCAAAATGCCGTACGACCGCGTTGTTGATAAGAATATCCACCCCGCCAAGTTCGGCGCTTGCGGCTGCAACCAGCGTCTCGACACCCGCGGGCGTGGACAGATCAGCCCTGTGATAGGCAACCTGCGCGCCTGTCCTTTGGGCCAGTGCTTGACGCTGTGACTCGACCGCCTCGGGCGCTTCGAGCCCATGCAGCATGACGCTGCAGCCGGCCTCGGCAAGCCGAGCGGCGATCGCTTGTCCCAGCCCCGCAGTGGAGCCGGTGATCAGCGCGCGGCGTTCGCTCAGAACTTTTGTCGGGACAGGAAGCATCGGTTGTGCTGTTTCCGTCGACACGCTCATACCTTGCCCCGCTGCTTTGTGAGCATCACGAAAGTCCTCGCCCTGGCCCGAATGTCGGGCTGTGCGGCGACTCCCGTTCTGTTACCGGTAACAGATATTAAGTTTAGAGCAGCGACGTCAGCGATGCAACGGGTGATACCGGATATCTGAGGTCAGGTGCTTTCGCGCTGGATCAATTCGAATTTCAGGTCGATCACACTGCCGCGCAGATGCTCGGCGCCGTCCATGATTCGACTCAGCAGGATTCGCGCCGTCCGCTCGCCGATGTCATAGCGCGGGAGCCTTAGGGTGCTGACGGATGGGCTGACGTGGCGCAGCAGGTCCACATCATCGAAGCTTGCCAGAGCAATCCGGCCGGGGACCGGCCAGCCGCGTTTCTGGCATTCAAAGAGGGCGCCAACCGCCAGCACGTCTCCCGCACAAAACAAGGCGTCGACTTCTGGTACGCTCTGCATCACGCGGGCCACCACTTCTGCCCCGGCGGCGAGGCCTCGCTCGGTCTCCAGCACGATACGGGGGTCGGGATCCAGTCCAAGCTGCTTCAGCGCGGCTTGATAACCTTTCAGCCGGTCTTTCGAGCGGTCGTTATGCACCGAGTAAAGACTGGCGAAAGCAATCTTGCGGTATCCAAGCCGGCCGAGATGCATCGTCATCGCGTAGGATGCATCGTGGTTGGAAAAACTGACCACCATGTCCAATGGTTCTTCCGGTATATTGCCGTTTTCGACGACGGGAATGCCAGATTTCCGGATCTTCTCCGCAGCTTGCGGCGTATGCTCGGTGCTGTGCAAGACCAAGCCACTCACACGCTGGCTGAGGAAGATCGTAATCAGTTCTTCCTCTTCGTTGGGATCATACCCTGATTCTGCGATCATCAGCTGGAAGCCCGAGCGCTTGAGCACTTCCGAAAGGCCTTTGACCGTTTGCGTATAGATAGAGTTGTCGATGCTCGGGACGATAAGGCCGATCGTCGTGGAGCGGCTCGACGAGAGGTTGCCTGCCAGGTGGTTCGGCAGATAGCCGATCTCGCGAACCACCCGAAGCACCCTTTCGCGCATCTCCTCGGAGACTTTGCCGGGCTCGTTCAGCACTCGTGAAACGGTCATGGTGGAGACGCCGGCGCGGACCGCCACGTCGCGCATCCTCGCGCTCCCACCGTGCGTGTTTCCGTCTCCAGATGATTTTTTCGGCATTCCTGTCACAGTCCGACGTGGCGGCAGAAATCAAATCATTGCGCGCGCCCACAAACAAGCCTTCACCACAGAATTCTGAGATTCTATTGTTACCGCTACCAAAAACAGGTATTGCTAACAGGCGCGTGCCTTCAGAATGCTGCGGAGATCGCAATGGACAAAATCGCGAACAGCCGAGCGGACCAGGTGGTGCTGCGCTATGTGGCGGCCGCCCGACCGGTTCAGCAGCTTGTCAGCGATACACTGACGCAGCTCGCTGGCTTTGCGCTGCTTCTGATGACCTCGCGCAACCGTGCCTCGCTCGCCGAGGGCGCGCTCGCCAGTGCGCGGGAGGCAGCAATGCGAGCATCCGAAGAGGTGCGCGCGATTGCGGTCCCTGAGATTGCTGCACATCATCATCATCACCTGCGCGCTGCCGCCGCCGCACTCCTCCAGGCCTGCGTCGCGACCTTGGATTGCCTCCGGGACGATGCCTCCGGGCAAAGCGATGCACTCGTGCGGACGCTGCGGTCGTCGAGCGATCACCTTCGAACGACGGCGCGCCTGTTGCCGGGATTCGAACTTGTCGATTTCGGGCAGGCGTGCTGCGCGGCCCACGCGCCGCAGCGCCTGCTGCAGGACGTCACTTAGGCCAACGGTATCAGGGAGGACAGTATGGCGGATTACTCGATTTGGGTGCTCGAATACGCGGCGGTGGAGAAGTTTCCCTTCAGCGTCATGATGTATGGACCCCAGCACCAGGGCACACGCAAGCTGCCTTATGCCTACGTGTTGCTAAAGGGAAAAGGCGAGACGATCCTGATCGACACAGGCTACGACCACGTTGCCTATGGCGAACAATTGGCGACCGCCTATGGTGTGTCGAACTATCACGGGCCGCGCGAGGTGCTGGCCGAGTGCGGCGTCAGCCCGGAAGACGTGACCAGCGTGTTCATTACGCATGCCCATTTCGACCACATGGGTGCCATACATCTGTTTCCAAACGCAAAATTCTATGTTCAGAAGAGCGAACTGGACAAATGGGTCTGGGCTCTGACGTTGAGCCCGGAATATCGTTTCCTGACCGGCGGCGGCGATCCGGCGGATATCGTTCGCGCCGTCGAGGCGGCGAAGGAAGGGCGGATGATCTGCATCGACGGCGACCAGGCGGATGTCCTGCCGGGCATCGACGTCCATCTGGCGGCAGATACCCACACCTACGGCAGCATGTACGTCACCGTGCGCAACGACGGTGCCGCGGAAGGCGAGGACAAGTGGATCTTCGCTGGCGACCTCATCTACACATACGACAATCTGACTGGCCTTGATCCCGAGGCGCCGCAGATCGTGCCGATTGGCCTGGCCGTCGGAAGCCAGCACAACTTGATATTCTCCAGCGCGCAAATGCTGAAGTCGGTGGGCGGCGAGGTGCGGCGGGTGATTCCTGTACACGAGGATCGGTTGCGCACCACATTTCCTTCACGGCTTACCGACAAGGGTTTGCAGGTGGTGGAGATCGCGCTTGCAAAGGGCGAGAAAAGTAGGGTCGACTGAGCCTTGGGGGGGGCCGCTCAGGCCTCCTGCCCCACCAGTGCCAGATCTCAAGCGAGGCAGCGCGGCCAGAGCCTGGGAGCCATGTATGTGGCCTGAAATCCGGCAGTTGCGCAGCCTCGAACTGGATCCTTGCTTGCAATACTCAAAGTTGGTCCGCGCCAGCGACGAAGCCGCCGCCATCTATCACGATGGCCTGGCCGGTGATGAATGAGGCCGCGTCCGAGGCGAGGAACAGCACAAGCTGGGCGATCTCCGACGGATCGCTGATACGCCCCATGGGAATCATCGGCAAGACGGTGTCTTTCGCGCCCTGTTCGCTGCCGAACATGCCACTCAGCAGCGGCGTCATCACCGAGCCGGGCGCGATGGCATTGACACGGATGTTCTTGCGAGCCACTTCCAGCGCGACCGAGTTTGTCAGCCCGATCACGCCCCACTTGCTTGCGCAGTAGACGGCGGTGGTGGCGAAACCCATGACGCCGAACAGCGAAGACGTGTTGACGATTGCGCCGCCACCCTTTGCAGTCATATGCGGGATCTGATGCCTTAGCCCGTTGAAAATCCCCCGCAAATTGACGTCCATCAGCAGATCGTAGTCCGCGTCGTCGAGTTCGTGCACGGGCGCGGTCTTGCCTGGCACGCCGGCGTTGTTGAAGGCGACATCGATCCTGCCAAAGCGATCGAAGGCTTTCTGGTGCAGCACGGCCATCGCCTTGCTGTCGCGTACATCGGTTTCCAGGAACTCGATCTCGACGCCCAGCGGCCTCACCTCTTTTTTGAGGCTCTCTCCGAGTTCGGCGCCGATGCCCGAAACATAGAGATTTGCGCCCGCCCCGGCGAAGGCCAGCGCGGTGGCACGGCCAATGCCGGTGGTTGCGCCGATCAAGATGACGTTCTTGCCGGAGAAATCGTACTTCACTTGCATGGTTGGTCCTCCTGTAGTCACGACCGCAAGATATTCGCGGCAAAATTCATCTGCGCCCTCGCCATCCATAGCCTTGACGTGATACCGCTAACAAGCAAAAATAAGGAGAGACGCAAAGAAGACGACAATGGCTGTTCGTTTTTGAGCAAAAGATGGGTTTTCGGGCAATTTATGGCTATCCGGTTGCCGAACTTCCGAATGTAAACGTGATACCGCTATCAGATACGAGGGACCAAACCCTGAGCAAGACCGTAGAACCCGATCTGCTGGCGCTGCTCGACCTCTGGATAGGCTACCCGTTCGAGGCTCTTTGGCCGCTGGGCGGGTCTTTGGGATGCGAGGGCAAACGAATTCACTGAACCTCGTGCAAGGAAGGCGCCGGCCCCGTCGTGGGGACGGTCTGAAACGAAAGGGAGGAGTTTCCAAATGTACAAACTGCTGCTTGCCGCTTTGACGGCCAGCGCCATGATGGTTGCCACCGTCGCCGAGGCGAAAACGCTTGGCGTGGTTGCACTTCTGGCCAACGACGCCCTCAACATAGCCGTCATTGGCGGTGCGACCGAAGCCGCCAAGGCTGCCGGCTGGGATGTCAAGGTGACCGATACCCAGGCCAGCGCCGACCAGGCCAACGCGGCAATGAATTCTTTCGCCGCACAACACGTCGACGCGATCTTCGTGCTTGCCTTTGCCAGCAGTTCCATTGGCTCCGGTCTCGCCGCAGCGCGCGACGCAGGCATTCCCGTCGCCACCTGGGGCGGCGAGATCGTTCCCGGCATCGTGGTGACGACCAGCGGTCGCCAGGTCGGCGACGACTCGGTCAAGTTCTTGACCGACAAAGTTGGCGAGAAGGCCAACGTGCTGGCGATGACCTTCCACCCGGGAAAGCTCTGCATCGATCGTGGTATTGCCTTCGATGAGGGCGTGAAGGGCAAGTCCGACGTCAAGGTGGACTACAGCGAAGTGACGGCGCCGGGACAGGTCCAGTTTGGAAACGCGACCGCCGCGGCCTGGCTCACCGCACATCCCGCCGGCGGGGATAAGCCACTGGCCATCTGGGCCTGCTGGGACGAGCCGATGCAGGGAGCCGTGGCTGCGATGCGTCAGGCCGGTCGCACCGACGTCACCACCGTCTCGATCAACGGCAGCCCGCAAGCGCTGCAACTGGTCAAGGAAGGAGACCTGACGGCGACCGTCTGGCAGCCGGCCTTCCAGGAGGGCAAGGAAGTCTTCCAGGCGGTCCTCGACTCGATCAAGGCCGGCTCCTCCTGGCAGCCGAAGGATATCCAGATCCCAGGGATCGTCGTCACCAAGGACAACGTCGACAAATTCATGGCCGAACATCCCAATGGAATGTGAGACCAGTTTGAGGCGCCGGGCGGGGTGGCACTGCTAGATGCCGTCCACCGCGCCAGTCGGGCCCTGGATGCGTATCCGCGGCCTGACCAAATCCTTCGCTGGAGAACTCGCTCTCGACCACGCCGATCTCGACATCGAGCGAGGCAAGGTGCATGGCCTGGTCGGCGCCAACGGCGCCGGCAAGTCCACGCTGATACGCTGTCTGGCCGGGGTAACGGTGGCTGACGAGGGCAGCGTGACGATTGCCGGCGAAGATCTGCAAAAGGGGTCGCCGCGGGCTTCAGAGCAGGCCGGTCTCGCCTTCATCCACCAGGAATTGAACCTGATCCCGCATTTCAACGCGCTGCAGAACATATTGCTCGGCGCACCCAAGGTCACTCGTTTCGGCATGATCGACTGGCAGCGTTCCGGCGTCGCCGCCCGCGCCGCCGCCGAACGTGTCGGCATTCGCTTTCCACTCGAGACGAAGGTCTCCGAACTCTCGGTGGCTCAGCGCTGGCTCGTCATGATCAGCAAGGCGCTCGTGCGCGACGCCAGCATGATCGCGATGGATGAACCCACGGCGTCGCTCTCTGGTCCGGAGAGCGAGCAACTCTTCGCCATCATCCGCGATCTCTCCACCCAGGGCGTCGCCATCCTCTATGTCTCTCACCGGCTGGAAGAGGTGCTTCAGCTGTGCGACAGGATCACCGTGTTGCGTGACGGGCGGATCGTCGATGCCGCGGAGCGCGGAGCGCTCAACAAGAAGGGCCTGGTCAGAGCCATCATCGGCCATGACGTGCGCCCACCGGATGAGCGCGACCGCTTCGCGACCGACCGTAGCCAGCAGCCGATCTTCTCTGTCCGCGACATTGCCTGGAAGAGCGCTGTGAAGGGCGTGAGCTTCGATCTCTACCAAGGTGAAGTCCTTGCACTCGGCGGCCTTGTCGGGGCCGGACGGACCGAACTTGCCCATCTCATGGCCGGTGTGACGCGGCCGGATGCCGGCCATTTCGAGCTCGGCGGCAAACGGCTCGATATCGCCAACGAGGCTCAGGCGGTCCGCGCCGGTATAGCGCTGGTTCCAGAGGAACGCCGCTCTCAGGGGGTGATACTGCAGCAGTCGGTAGCCTTCAACATCAACATATCCACCTTGAAGAAGCTGCGTGCCATTCCAGGTCTCCCGTTTGTCTCCGACAAGAAGGCCCGCCGGCAGGCGGAGGGACTCGTGGCCCGGTTGGGGATCAAGACACCCAGCGTCGAGGCGAAGATCGGCGGCCTTTCAGGCGGCAACCAGCAAAAGGCGCTGATCGGCCGCTGGCTCAATGCCGGAACCAAGCTCCTCATTCTCGACGAGCCGTCGCGAGGGGTCGATGTGGGCGCGCGTGAGGAGATACACGATGCGATCCGCGCACTCGCCCGGTCAGGCGTCGGCATCCTTGCGATCTCATCGGACGTCGAGGAACTCACGCTTCTCGCCGACCGCGTCCTTGTCATGCGCGAAGGCCGCGTTACCGGCGAGCTGGCTGGCGCCGACGTCACCGAGGCCCGGATCATCGAACTCAGCTACCATGATAGCAACGACGAAGAAGGAGACATCGCATGATGGCCCAGGCCGGAACCGCGGCGAAGGACGCGGCATCGCTGCGAAAGTCCTCGTGGAAGCGGACCGCGTTGATCTGGCTCTCTCGCTACGGCACGATCGTCGGGCTCCTGCTGATGGTGATTTTTTTCTCGGCGAACGCACCGGGAATCTTCCTTTCCCGCGCCAACTTCCTCAATATCCTCAGCCAGGCGTCCCTGACCGCGATCATTGCCTCCGGGCTGACCTATACGCTCGTTGTGGGCGAGTTCGACCTGAGCATTGGCTATGTGGCGAGCTTTGTTGGCCTGATCGTTACCGGGCTGATGGCTTACCAGGGTTTTCCGATCTGGCTCAGCATTGTCTGTGCGCTGCTGCTCGGGGCCGCGATAGGCGCCTTCAACGGCGTGCTCGTGACGAAGGTGAGGATCAACGCGGTCATCTCGACACTGGGCGTCGGAACGATGCTGACGGGAATCGGCTTCACCTACAGTTCCTTCCCGATCGCGACCGGAATTCCTCGCGCCTTCACCGATATTGCCCTCGGTCGCCTCGTCTTCGGCCTTCCCAATCCGGTAATCATCATGGTGATCGTGCTGATTGCGCTTTGGGTCATCCTGAACAAGACCGACATCGGCCAGAAGATGCAGGCTGTCGGCGGCAATCTGGAGGCAGCGAGGCTCTCCGGCATCCGGGTGGACCGCATCAAGATCTTTGCCTTTGCCACTGCCGGCTTCTGCGCCGCATTGACCGGAACACTGCTGTCCTCGCTGCTTGGCAGCGGCACGTTGGCGGCGGCCGACGGCTATCTCCTCGACGCCTTCGCCGCCGTCTTCCTGGGCTCCGCCACGTTAAGGGAAGGCGAATTCCATATCTCCGGGACTTTGGTCGGCGTGCTCATCCTGGCTGTGGGATTTAACGGGCTCAGTATCTTCGGCGCGCCCACCCATTTCCAGCCAATCTTCAAGGGCGGGATACTCGTGCTCGCAGTGGGGATGTCCGCGCTTGCGCGGCGCTATGCCGCTTCGGCCTGACCGAAAGCCCGGCGGCGCGACTTTCCAGACTGCGCCCGGATTCTAGCCGAGATATTTGTTGAGTATCGACATGCCGCCGGAACGGACGATTTCCGGCGTCATTTCCTCGACGATCTCGCCGTGCGCCATGACATAGAGCCGGTCGCAGACCCGGGTCGCCACATCGATGCGCTGTTCGACGAGCAGCAGCGATGCGCCGCGCTTGCGCAACTCCAGCATCGCTTTGACCACGATGTCGACTGCGACAGGCGAAAGCGCGACGGAGGGTTCGTCGAGCAGCATGATCTCGGGATCGCTCATCAGCATGCGGCCGATGGCAACCATCTGCTGCTCTCCCCCGCTGAGGAATGACGACAGCCGATGACGATAGTTCCTGAGCACCGGGAAAAGATCGTAGACCGAGGTCAGCAGCCTCTCGACTCTGGTCCGGTCATGCCGCAAATGCAGCGCGCCCAACAGCAGATTGTCTTCCACCGACTGGTCGAGAAACAGGCGCCGTCCCTCCGGCGCAATGGCGGCGAGGCCGCGCGCTATGCGATGGGTTGGCAGACTGGATACGTCGGTCTCGCCGATGCGGATCAGGCCGCGCCGCTGTTTGACCAGGCCCATGATCGCGCGCAACACCGTGGTCTTGCCTGCGCCGTTAGGGCCAAGCAATGCGACGGCCTCACCCTTGCCAACCGACAGCCCGATGTCGCGCACGACGTCGAAGCGGCCGTAGCCTGCGCTCAGCGAGCTGATCTCAAGTACGGGGGACGATTGTTCGTTCATTCGCCGAGATAAACCTGTCTGACCACGGGGTCGGCACGCACCTCGTCGGCCGAACCGGTTAGGATCACTTCGCCGGCGTTGAGCACGGTGACGCGATCGCACAGCGGAAACAGAAAGCGCGTCTGATGCTCGATGATGATCATCGTGACGCCCTGGGTCTTGAGATTGGCAAGGATCGTTGCCAGATGCCTCACCTCCTTCGCGGACAGGCCAGTTGCCGGTTCATCGAGAACGATGACATCCGGCCCCGCCACACAGACCGACGCGAGTTGGGTGAGTTGCTCGATGCCATGCGGAACGTCTCCGACCTGCCGGGACGTCCATTCGCCTGCCCCGACAAGGGCAAGTGTTTCGGCGGAGCGTCGATGCATCGCCGCCAGATCGCGGCGCCCTGAGGCAAGCATCGGCCAGAGCGCGGCACGGCTCACAATGCGCGGCACCCGATCGAACAGGCCGACCATCACGTTCTGCGTCAGTGTCAGTTCCTTGACCAGTTGCGCGGCCTGGAAGGTTCGCCGAAGCCCGAGTTTCGAGCGGCTGCTCGCAGGCATGCCGTCGGCACGTGTCCCCTTGACCAGAACCTGGCCGGCATGAGGCGTTAGACGGCCTGAAATGACGTTGGCGAGCGTGCTCTTTCCGGAGCCGTTCGGACCTATGAGGCCGTGGATGTGGCCGCGCTGGACCGCGAGATCGACATTGCGCAGTACCTTTGGTCCGAGCCCGTAGCCGAATTCGATGCCGCGACATTCGACGATGATGTCGGACCCTGCGCTTGGGACCGCTGCGGGGGGGACGATTGCCGCAGCGGACGTTTCGTTGACGGCAACGATATCGGTCGCCGCAGCGAAACTTCCAGTGAGGGGCGCCAAAACGCGCTTGGCGATTCCGACGACGCCGTCCGGCAAAAGAGTGATGGCGAGGATGGAGAGTGCTCCATACACAATCTCCTGTAGCCATGGATTGATGTTGACGACGTTGGGGAACATCGAGACGAACATCGCGCCGATTACAGGGCCGATGGTGGTGTTGATGCCGCCTATAAGCACCATCACCAGCACGTTGAGCGACACCGACCAGTCGAACTGGCCCGGAGATACGACGCCAAGGAAAGAAAACAGCCAACCCGCTCCTCCGGCCATCGCGGCCGAGACGCCGAAGACGCCGACCTTGATCGCGGCTGTCCGCACGCCTGCGGCCTCTGCAAACGGCTCGGCATCGCGGATCGAGAGGAGGATCGGATAGAATGGCGAATGCCTGACGTTCCAGACCAGCGCGAGACTGAGGAAAAGCCCGGCCATGGTGCACCAGACCAGCGGCGTGCCGAGCCATTGCAAGCCGTCCGGAAAGTCCGGAAAGGCGGGGCCAAGCAAGCCCTGGAGGCCGCCTGTGACATTGACCATGTCGGTCGCGAGGACAGTCAGCACCAGCGTGAAGATGAAGGTGGTGATGGCGAAGTAAAGGCCGCTGACGCGCAAGGACATGGCGCCCACCGCCACGCCGACGAGGCCGGTCGCGACAAGAACGAAGACAAGCAGTCCGAAGACATTCCAGCCATAGTCATTGGCGAGGATTGTCGTCACATAGGCGCCGATCCCGAAAAAGCCGCCTTGGCCAAGGGAATACAGCCCTAGCATGCCGGCGACGAGGTCGAGGCTGATAGCGAGGATACCGAAGACGGCGGCCACCAGCACGAGGTTCTGAAGGCCGAGATCGGATTGTGCCACATAGCCCGTCGCCGCCAGGTAAGCGAGAACGACGACAAGAAACGCCACCGCGCGCCAGCCGCCGGCTCGCGACCCCGGGATGGCTGCCGATGCCTGGTGATCGGTCGTGGACTTCATACCCCGACCTCAGCGGCTCGCCGCGGCCGGGCGGCGCGGGCGGAAGAGCGGATTGCTGGCGCTGAACAATCCCTTGGGCGAGACGATCAGGATGACGACGAGCACGATGAAGGGAAACCAATCCGAAGCCTGCGAGTTGATGAGCCCGTTTGCGCCTTCGGCACAGACGCCCAGCACCAGACCGCCGAACATGGCGGCGATCGGCCGTTCCGTGCCGCCGCCAATCATCATGGCGATGAAGCCGTAGGTGCCGAACGTGTCGCCCAGATAGGGGTTGGCAAAGGTCGTCGGCCCGATAAGCAATCCGGCAACGCCGGCAAAAGCGGCCGAGACCGCGAAAGCGACGATGGCGACCACGGTGGTGTTGGCGCCGATAGCGGATGCCATTTCTGGATCAGCCGCCGTCGCCATACCGAGCTTGCCGAACAGCGTGTGGCGTCGCACGATTTCGAAGCCAGCCGCAAGAATGGTGGCAGTGACGATCGAGAGAAGCTGCTGGCCTGTGAGTACGGCACTGCCGATCGGCACGCTGATATTGTTCAGGATTGGTGGGAAGGCCTGCGAAGTCGGGCCCCATATGTAGGCGGCCGCGTTCTCGACGATCACCGCGAAACCCAGCGTTGATACCAGCCAACCGAAGCTGAAACGGTTTGACAGCAGGATTGGCCGCACGGCGATCAGGTAGGACAGAATGCCGATCACACATGACGAGGCCAAGCCGGCAGCCGCGGCCAGCCAGACAGAATAGCCGGACGATACCAACTCGGCGGTGATCATCACCGTCACCATCATCAGCTGTCCCTGAGCGAAATTGATGATGCGGGTGACATAGAACGAAATCGCCAATGCCATACCGATGAGACCGTATATCGATCCTATGGCAATGCCACTCAGCAGGAACTGCAGCACTGTTGGCTTCCCCCATCATCCGGCCGTCGCCGGGTATTTTTTGCGGCTTCAACAGCTCCGCGGAATCCGGTCGAACCTAGCATGTTCGCGGGAACTGTTTGGCCGGGCTTTCCTGTCGCAACATCCGGATTTGGCACGTTGCGCCAATACCGAACACCTAGTCGAAAAAGCCCGTGGGGAAATAGCTTATGCGGGTGACATAACAGCTATGAGGAACGCGACGAACGGCGCTCTGGCTTAACCCGTGGCGCCAGCCACAAACCCATCGGCACCGCGAGGCGAGCTCTCTAAAACCCGGCCGGACTGGAATAAAAATTCCTTTTATATCAATAGTTTAATCGATAGGCAGAGATGTTGCGACGGAACGTCTGCGCTTGCGATGGCGTCCGCAAATCCACTTCGTGACCGCATTTGAGAGAGCTGTTGGGCATGCCCTCGGGGGGCTGACCTCGCGTTGACAAGAAGGGGGTCGTGGGTGGCAAATTCAGAACGAAGACACGCGCGTCCCAGTGAGGCGCAGGGCTGAAAAAGCAGCGATCGGATTGTCGAAGATAAGCCCCCGATCGCAGGGAGGGAACGAATATGAGAAAGCTCGCGACGACGTCCACCTTGCTGCTGGCGGCAACGGCCTTGTGCGGTGCGACCATCCAGACGAATGCTGCCGACGACTATCTTGTCGGCCTGATTGCCGGCACAACTGGTGCCTATGGATCGACAGGTGTTGCCACCGTCAACGGCTCGCAGATGGCGGTCGATGAAGTCAATGCCGCCGGAGGTGTCGACGGCCACATGCTCAAGCTCGACGCGCACAACGACAACGCGTCGGCGACACTGTCCGGTCAGCTCTACCAAAAGCTGATGTCGGCCGGCGCCATCGTCATCGCGGGTTCGCCCGATACGGGTCCGGTGACCGCGCAGCTTGCCGAGCGCCACAAGTTCCCGACCATCGGCGTCGTCGACGACGGCGGCCTTACCGTCAACCCGAACGGACCGACGAGCCCGCCCAATCCGTGGGTGTTCGACTTCGGGCTCAACACCTTTGCCTGGGGAGAGAAGATCGGCGAGCATGCCCTGAAACATTGCCCCGACGGGCTTGCCGTGCTGCACGATCCATCGACCTACGGACAGGGCGGGCTTTTCGGCATACAGCTGGCCTATGACAAGGCTGGCAAGAAGATCGCGATGGATCACACCATCACCGAGAACTGGTCGACAGGCGCCACCGCCGGCCTGATGCCCGAGGTCAACGCCATCAAGGCGGCCGGCATCAAATGCGTGGATGTGTGGCTGACCCCGCAGGACCAGGCCGCCTTCATGCAGGACCTTCACTCGATAGGCTATGAAGCGATCGTCTACGGCAATGACGAGACGAATGCCGACGACACCTTTTCAAGCCTGGCGGGCGACCTGTCGGACGGCATGATCACGGCGATGCTGACCACCGAGCTTCATCCCAGCCCGGAACTCCTGGCTTTCCGCGACGCCTACAAGAAGAAGTTCAGCGTCGATGCCACGCCGTTCTCGGCAGGCGCCTATGACAGCATCAAAATGCTGGCGCAGGTGATCAAGGACGTGAAGTCGACGAAGCCGGAAGACTTGCAGAAAGGCTTCAACGCCGTGAAGGACTTCAAAGGCATGACGGGCAACATCGGCTTCTCGGAGACGAGCCACATCACCATCACCGCGGCTCAGGTCACGCTCGTCAAGCACGACGCCAAAAGCAAGACCTGGGTCGAAGTCACCGACTGATCGTTCTGTCGCCCCTCCCAAGCGCGTACAGAAGAGGGCCGGCCCCATTGGGGCCGGCCCTCGGCATTTTCAAAAATCGCCGGTCTAGAGTTCGACCCGCCAGGTCTCCGGGACAAGTCGGAAGCCGTCGCCAGCTTTCACGATATGGGCAAAGCCCGGCAGATGCAGGTGGCCGCCGGTTACGAGCAGCCGTTCGCTCGCTACATGGTTGAAAATCTTGCGACGGTTGGCCGCCGCGAGCGCCTCGTCGACATCGAACTCGCTGGTGATCTGCGGTCGAGGAATTTGGAGCTCCGGAACATGCACTGTGTCGCCCCACATAACGAGTGTCTCGCCGGCAGAATCGAGCTGATAGCCGCTATGGCCCGGCGTGTGGCCGGGAAGCGGCAACTGGGTGATGCCCGGTATGACTTCGCCTCCCTCCGTGGGGCGGAAGCGACCGTGATGGCTTGAAAGCAGGGCGTCGGCGGAACCCGTGTAGGGTACCGCCGCAGCCGAGCGGCCGCGTCGTTCGGGATCGGACCAGAAGTCGAAGTCATCCTTGTGGACGATGATATCGGCGCGCGGGAAGAGCGGCTTGCCGGATTCGTCCATCAGTCCGCTCGAGTGATCAGGGTGGATATGTGTCAGGAGAACAGTGTCGAAATCCGAGGGATCGAAGCCCGCAGCGGACAAGTTGCGCGGCAGTTGCCCCATCGAATACACCGTCGTCGACCCGCCGCCGGCGTCGACGAGGATCGTGTTGCTGCCGGTCTCGATGACAAATGCATTGACCGTAAGACGGGGTCCGCCTTCGTGGAAGTGCTCCCGCATCAATCCTTCCATATCGCCACGCTCGGTCCCGCGCAGAATGGCCAGCGGGATATCGAGAAAGCCATCGTTGATCACGGTCACCATCGCGTCGCCCACTCTTCGTCGGTAGACGCCCGGAGTCTGCTTTCTTGGCTCTTCGGTCATGGTTGTACTCCTCCAGCAGGCAAGGTGCGCACGCGGATCCTCCTCGCGCTCGCGCTTTGCCACAATGTGACGCTCAGCCACGACCAAGTGAAGCGAACTCACTGTTCGCGTTCGGGATAACAGATATATCGGTTCCGGCATGAAGAGCGACCGATGACCAGGAGACGGTTGGCCGCGCTTACGCTTTCGGCTCCCAGATTCCCATTTTGCGCAGAGCGCGCACCTCGTCCCTTATCATGGTCGTCAGTGCCCGGATAACGGTGGTGGTAGGCCGCTGACTGGATGTTGCGAGCAACAACTCCCTTTCTATCGACGGATTCTGGATGCGCCAGTAGCTGATCCTGCCTTCCGCAACCAGATTGTGGCAGCTCGAATAGGACAGGATCGTATAGCCCATTCCTGCCTCCACGAGGCGCAGCGTCGAAGGCATCGCCTCGACCTCGACCTCGATCTTGGGCTCGATGCCGACCGAGCCGAAGATTTGGTCCAGCAGCACCCGCAGTCCATGCGGTCGGGCTGGAAGGATCATCGGTATCTTCGAGACGACGGCAGCATCGACCGGCGACGAACCGAGCTTGCAGGGATCGTCCTTGGCGCCGAGCAGGAACAATTCGTCGCGCAGGATAGGCTCCGCAAGAAGGTTGTTCATGCGCGGCGCATTGTAAAGCACCGCCACGTCGATCTTTCCCATGACAAGCCATTCGAGAAGATGGCCGCTAAATCCCTCGACCACCCGCATGCTTACCTGCGGGAACTGCTCGCGAAAGTGCTGGACGAGCGGTGCGGTCAGGACAACTCCCACGGATGGAGGCATGCCAAGCACGATCGCACCGCGCGGGTTCGATCGCAGCGCTCCGAGTTCGCTCGCCGCGCGCGAGGACTGCTCGAGGATTGCTGTCGCATAGCTCTGCAGAAGCTTGCCCGCCTCCGTCAGGACAATTCCACGACCGTTGCGGTAAAGAAGCGCGATCCCGACGCTCTCCTCCAGCGACTTGATTTGCCTGCTGAGAACCGGCTGGCTGACCGACAGGGCAACGGCGGCCCGCGAAAAGCTGCCGAATTCCGCCACTGCCGTGAACAGTTGTAGCTGCCTTAGATCGAACATGGACTTTGCCTCGTCGCACAACGCGGAAGAGCGATTTCCGTTGGGATGCAACGAAGGCAAGAGTTTGGGACACATCGAAGCCGTTGACAAGCGTTTGGCTGGCCCTTGGCAAAGCTGTTATGCGCGCGGCGAGCATTATCCCGTGGGCAGGAATTGGCCTAGTCTGGGCCGATCCGAAAACTGCCCAAATCCAATATCGATTCGAGAGGAAAAGTCGTGCAGCGTCAAACGCTTGGGTTCATCGGCCTCGGCCGCATGGGTGCGCCGATGGTACGCCGACTGACCGAGGCCGGCCACCATGTGGTCGTCTATGACACGCGGCCGGACGCTGCGCGGGAGCTGCCTGCGGAACACACGACATTTGCTGTATCTCCCAAGGCGGTCGCGGATGAAGCCAGCATCGTATTCTGCAGCCTGCCGACGCCCCCCATCGTCAAGGAAGTGGTTTTGGGTGCGGACGGAATCGCGGCCGGCTCTAGGGTCAAAACCGTGGTCGACGTGTCCACCACCGGACCGACCATGGCCAAGATCATCGCGCAGTCTCTGGCGAGCAAGAGCATTGCATGGGTGGACGCACCGATATCGGGTGGGATCGCAGGCGCGCGCAACGGCACGCTGGCCGTGATGATCTCCTGCCCCAAGCAGACTTATGAGGAAATCGAGCCTGTCCTGGCCAATTTTGGCCGCAGGTTTTATTGCGGAGAAGCGCCAGGAAGCGCGCAGGTCGCCAAGCTCGGAAACAACATGATCGCCGCGGGCGTCATTCTGCTGTCGGCCGAGGCTCTCGCAATGGGCGTCAAGGCTGGCTTGGATCCCCGGGTCATGTGCGACATCATCAATGCTTCGAGCGGGCGAAACAGTGCGACGCAGGACAAGTTCCCTCGTGCCGTATTGCCGGGAACCTTCGATTTCGGTTTCTCCACGGCCCTGTCGTACAAGGACGTACGCATGTGTGTAGATGAAAGCGAGAATTTGGGTGTGCCCATGATCGGCGGCTCTGTTGTCCGGCAGATGCTCGCGGCTACCAATGCGCGCTTCGGGCCGGATTCGGATTTCACTTCGATGGTTCGCATCATCGAGGAATGGGCCGGCGTGGAGATACGCGCCTAGAGCCCACCTTGTGGAGAGCAGCTATGACGACGCGCTCGATGGAATTGGCAGTTGCGTTGACGAACCTTGCCCCGCCGGTTTTTAGTCCGGCAGCCATCGGCAAGGCCAAGCTGTGCCTGCTCGATTTCCTCGGCTGTGCGTTCGAGGCTTCCAAGCTGGAGCCCAGCCGGCAGGCGGTCTGCGCGGTGTGGGCAGCACCTGGCGGCCACATGATTGGCGAAAGCGCGACGGCGACACCAGCAGATGCCGCCTTTGTGAATGCCGTGAAGGGCCACGGCCTCGTCAGGGAAGACATGCACGCCGCATCGGTTTGCCACCATGGCGTGGTCGTCTGGCCGCTGCTGCTGGCTTTGGCGGAGACGGACACGGTTTGCGGCATAGACCTGCTCCGGTCGGCGGTGGTCGCCTATGAGGTCGGCGGACGCCTTGGAAGAATGCTGATCGATCCGACGCTGTCATCACTTTTCCGGCCGACAGGACTGGTCGCCCCCATCGGATCGGCATGCGGCGGCGCTTGGATGCTGAAGCTTGACCCACAGCAGATAGAAGCGGCGATTGCTCTCGCTGCGAACACCGCCTCCGGGCTGAACCAGTGGCCGCAAAGCGGTGGCTCCGACATGTTCTTCCATCCAGGCTTTGCCGTCCGGAACGCCTGGATGGCCGTCCGGCTGGCCGAATCCGGAGCCTTCGGCAGCCCTGACATACTTGAAGGCCGGTCGGGGTATTTTGCCGCGCTCGCACGACGGCCGATGCCTGGCCGGATCGAACTCTTCCCCAACGGAGAGGCGGACATTTTCAACGTCTATCACAAGGCGGCGCCAGCCTGCAATTTTGCCCAGACGGCCTGCCAGACCGCACTGAAGCTCGTCGAGATGATCGGCTCCGATGCCGCACCGGTCGAGCGCATCCGCATCAGCGTACCCGCCGCCGCCGCCGCATATCCAGGATGCGATCGGACAGGACCGTTCGACAGAGCCCTCCAGGCGAAGATGAGTATTCCGTTCGGTGTGGGAGCCGTGTTTGCAAACGGCCGGCTGTCCGAGGACATCTACAGCGACCTCGCCGATCCCGAAACGCTGCGCCTGATCAGTGTGAGCGAACTGGTTGCCAGCCCGGATCTGACAGCGCTGTTCCCTGGCCAGCAGGGTGCGGCCATCGACGTGACTCTCGGCGACGGCCGCCAGCTTTCCATGGGCCTGCCCGACGTCGTGCCCGCCACCGAGGCGCAGGTGCGCGAGCGCTTCCGCCTGGCGGCGGCGAATATCCTCGGCGCTGCCGAGGCCGAGGCCATCGAGGAATTTGTCGACAGGCTGGACACCAAGAAAGATGCCGGTCGGCTGCTGTCGCTCTGCGCGGCTAAGCGAGCGGCCAAAAGACAAGCAACGCGATCGCCGGCACAAGGGGCTGGCAATCACACGCGTCTGTCGTCAAGGCAGAGTTCATAAACATTCCCAAACAGGAGCAGGTTCACATGTCCAAGGAAGTCTTCGAACGCGGCTTGGCGATCCGCAAGGAAGTGCTGGGTAAGGAGTTCGTCGAAAAGTCGTTTGCCGCGGCGGACGACTTCAACCGTCCCATGCAGGAACTCGTGACAGAGTATTGCTGGGGTGCGGTCTGGGGTCGCGAAGAGTTGCCACGCAAGACGCGCTCGATGCTGAACCTCGCCATGCTCACTTGCCTCAACAGGCCCCACGAGCTCAAGATGCATATCAAGGGCGCGCTGCGCAACGGTGTCACCCGCGACGAGGTTCGCGAAGTCTTCTTGCAGGCGGCGATCTATGCGGGTGTGCCTGCGGGGGTGGATTCGTTCCGCATCGCGCGTGAGGCCTTCGCAGAATTTGATGCTGACAAGGCTTGACCAACGTCTTCTTGGCCATTGGAGCAGCAGGCGGGATCAACATGAAAAAATATCAGATGCTGATCGGCGGCCAGTGGGTGGATGCGCTGGACGATCGGACGTTTGACACCGAAAATCCCTTTACCGGCACGGCCTGGGCTCAAATCCCCCGCGCCAGTGCGAGGGACGTCGACCGTGCGGTCGTGGCCGCCGCGCAGGCCTTCAACGCGCCGTCATGGTCGGCGTTGAGCGCAAGCGCCCGCGGTGCCTTGATCCGGCGTTTCGCCGATCTTCTCACCATCAATGCCGACCGCCTGGCCGACATCGAAACCCGCGACAATGGCAAGCTGATCGCAGAGATGCGCGGCCAGCTCAGATACATGCCGCAATGGTACTATTATTTCGCCGGACTGGCCGACAAGGTCGAGGGACGCGTCATCCCGATCGACAAGCCCGGCGTGTTCAACTTTACCCGCGAGGAGCCGCTGGGCGTGGTGGCCGCCATCACCCCGTGGAATTCGCCGCTGATGCTGGCGACGTGGAAATTGGCCCCGGCGCTGGCGGCCGGCAACACCATCGTCTGGAAACCCTCCGAGTTCTCCTCGGCTTCGGCGCTCGAGTTCGGAGCGCTTTTCGAGGAGGCTGGCTTCCCGCCGGGAGTCGTCAACATCGTCACCGGCTTCGGCAACGAGATCGGCGAGCACCTGGTGTCTCACCCGGGTGTCGACAAGATTGCGTTCACGGGCGGCGATCGCACCGGCCAGAGCGTCTACCAGATCGCGGCGCGCTCGATAAAACCTGTCACCCTGGAACTCGGCGGAAAATCCGCCAACATCGTCTTCGAGGACGCGGTTCTGGACGATGCCGTCAAGGGCGTTGTCTCAGGCATTTTCGCCGCCAGCGGCCAGACCTGCATCGCGGGGTCGCGGGCGCTCGTTCATCGCTCGATCTATCCGGCTTTCGTCGACGCGCTGGTTGCCTTCGCCAGGACTGCCCGGATCGGCGATCCCTCGCGCGACGATACGCAGGTCGGGCCGATCACGACGCGGCCGCAACTCGCCAAGATCCTTGAATATATCGAGATCGCCAATGCGGAAGGCGCCAAGCTGGCGCTCGGCGGCAAGCGGGCCACCGATCCGGCCTGCGGCGAAGGCTGGTTCGTCGAGCCAACGATCTTCACCGATGTCGGTCCCAAGATGCGCATCGCGCAGGAGGAGGTTTTCGGTCCTGTCCTGGCCATCATCCCCTTCGAAAGCGACGAGGAGGCGATCGAGATCGCCAACGGCACGATCTATGGGCTGGCCGCAGGCGTGTGGACGCAAAGCATAACGCGTGCTTTGACCATGTCGCAGAAACTCAAGGCGGGCACGGTGTGGATCAACACCTACCGGGCGGTGAGCTACATGTCGCCGTTCGGCGGTTTCAAGCGTTCCGGCATCGGCCGCGAGAGCGGCCTGTCCGCGATTCGGGAATATCTGCAGGAAAAGAGCGTCTGGATCGACATCAGTGGCAGCGTGCCCAACCCGTTCGTGCAGCGCTGAAGCCCCGACCATGAACGACGATCGCCACGACACCCTGTTGATCGACCAAAGTGTGATCGTCTGGCGCTGCGTGGGATGATGGCTGGGCTGGAGCGGGTGACATGACGGATCGCCAAAGGATCGCATTCGTCACTGGTGCCGCGAGTGGCATCGGACGCGCGGTTTGCCAGAGCCTGCATGGCAAGGGCTACCGCATCGTGCTGGCAGATCGCGAGGAAGGCCACCTAGCCACCCTGGCTGGCGAGTTTGGCGCCGATGTCTTTCCGCTCCACCTGGACATCACCGACGGCGCTGCCGTTGCCAAATGCCTTGGCCGGCTGCCGCTCGAATTCCGCGACATCGACATACTGGTGAACAATGCCGGTCATGACATCGGCGGGCGTACCCGCTTCGATATCGGGTCGGCGGACGACTGGTCGGCGATCATCGAGACCAACCTGATCGGGCTCATGCGCGTGACGCGGGCGATCCTGCCTGGAATGATCGAACGCGGAGTTGGCGACATCGTCAACATGAGCTCCATCAGCGCGATCCGTATAGTGCCGGACCAGGCGCCATATTCTGCCAGCAAGGCGGGCGTGCACATGCTGAGCGATATCATTCGCGCCGAACTGGCGGAGACACCGATACGCGTGATCGAGATCCTGCCGGGGCTTACCCGCACGAACATCGTCGCCTCGCGCCATCGCGGCGACGAGGAGGCGGCTCGACAATACTTTGAGCGTTTCGGCATGGCGCTCGACCCCGAAGACATCGCCCGATGCGTCTTATTCGCGTTGGATCAGCCGCCTCACGTCCAGATCGCGCAGATGTTCGTCCTGCCCACGAACAGGGGATAGCAACCGGGAACCGGCGCATCAATGTCGCGTTGGGCGATCTCGTTTTCCCGATCAGTCCTTGTCGAAGCCAATGGCTGGCCGCGCGTGCGCGGCCGGCCACTTCGGCAAGCTACGACGCTCTCAGTGGACCGCCGCATACATGATCCGGCTTTCGGTTGCCTCGGCGACGTCCATCTCCTCGACGATCCGTCCCTGCCTCGCCACCAGGATGCGGTCTGAAAGCGTCATGATCTCGGGCAGGTAGGACGAAATGACGACGACGGCCATGCCGCTGTCGGCAAGCTCGTTGATGAAGTTGTGAATCTCCACGATCGTTCCGACATCGACGCCACGTGTCGGTTCGTCGAGGATGACCAGCTTGGGTTTCTGGACCAGCGCCTTGGCCAGAACCACCTTCTGCTGGTTGCCGCCGGAAAGTTCGATGACGCGGGCGTCGGCGTCGATCGCCTTGACCCCGAGCCGCTTCGTCCATTCGACGGCCAGCTCCCGGCCCTGCCGGGGGGCTACCGGCGTGAGCGGATTGTTGCCGTTGGCGAGGTGTCCAAGCTGGATGTTGCCGGCGATCGTCATGGTTTCGAAGAAACCTTCGATCTTGCGATCCTCGGTGACATAGACGATGCCGTCACGCACCGCCGGCCGCGGCGTTCGGTAGCGGACGGGCCGGTCTTCGAAGCGCACCGTGCCGCCGTGGAAGTAATCGCGCTTCAGCACTCCGGCGACGATCTTCATCGTTTCCGTGCGCCCCGCGCCGACAAGGCCGAACAGGCCCGTCACCTGGCCGGCGAACACGGAGAACGACGTGTTGCGTACCGTATTGCCCATCGACAGATTTTCGACGCTGAGAATCTTTCTGCCCATCGGGCGCGCCACGCGCGCCTGGCCGGAATAGAGTTCGCCGGAAAGGCTACGGCCGACCATCGCCTGCACGATCCGGTCACGATCGAACTTGCTCGTTTCGTCGGTCACGACCACTTTGGCGTCGCGCATCACCGTGATGCGGTCCGACAGATGCAGTGCCTCCTCGAGAGCATGGCTGATGAAGATGATCGCGATCCCCTCCTCCTTCAGGCGGCGGGCCAGGTTGAAGAAGTGGAACTTCTCTTCGGGGGTCAGCGTGGCGGTCGGCTCGTCGAAGATGATGAGCCGCGCATTGTGGTGGACGGCGCGCGCGATCTCGACCAATTGCTTCTTTCCGGCCCCCAGGAAGGAGACCTGGGCGGTGGGATCGACGTAAAAGTTGAGCGACAGCAGGTAGCGCTGCGCCTGGATGTTCAATCCGCGCAGCCGGTTGAACAGCTTTTCGTCGCCCAGGTAGATATTCTGGGCCACCGACATGGATGGCACCAGATTGGTCTCCTGGAAGACCATCGCTATCCCGCGGTTCAGCGCGTCGGATGGGGAATTCAGTGTTGCCGGCTGGCCATCCAGCAGCATTTCGCCGGAGCTCGGCTGGTAAACGCCGGCGAGCACTTTCATCAGCGTCGATTTTCCCGCGCCGTTCTCACCCAAAATGGCGTGTATCTCGCCGGGACGGATTTCGAAATCCACGTTCGAGATCGCCAGGACGCCCCGGAAGTCCTTGGAAACGCCGCGCAATTGGACGAGGGGTGTCATGCTATGTGCCCCGCCAGTTCATGGATCGCCACGATCTTTCCCGACCCCTTTGCCGCAACGAGAAGCCGGCCACCGGCTTCGCACATGGAGGTCACGCCGTGCACGTCGCCATCGGCGCGGCTTTGATAGTTTCGCACCATGGCCATGTCCCTGTCGCAGCGCACGACGAGGCCTATCGACCAGGTTGGCGACCAGGGCTTCAGCATGTTGAGCTTCTTGCGCGCGCCGCCTTGTATGGGCTCGAGGAAGCTTCTCCCGGTAGCCAGCGAGGGCGCGATCCAATAGTCCGGGTCGATCGTTTCGATCATGCGCCTGCGATACTCGTCCTCCTTCAGGACGAATTCGACAAGTGGATTGCGCGGCGCGAACATGGCCAGCCAGAAGCCGCCTTCCGATGCCGGTACGATGCGCCCCGGATAGGCGGGGAGCGAGCCGAGGGCGATCTGTTGGCGCGAGCCGTCGATGCCCATCGAGATCACACGGTGGCGCCAGGCCTCCGAGACGAAGAGCCGGTCCTTCGATACGATAATCCCGGACGGAAACGCGAGCCCCGAAGCGATCGAAACGGCAGTGCGCGTGCCAATGTCGATACGCCAGATCGACCCCGCCGCCGTCTTGGTCATCAGATCGCGCTTCCAACCGTGCGCTGGATTGCGGTCGGATCCCACCGCGACGAGCAAGGTGGAGCTGTCGGCAAAAGCCATCGCCGTGACACACTGCGCATCGAGCGCGTCGAGCCTGATCAGTTCCGAGGATGCGCCGTCCGGGCTCTCGATGCGGATACCCTCGCCTTCGACGGCGACAGCCAGCAGGTCCGCGCTCGCCGCCATGCTGGTCACGGGTTTACCCATGCCTCTCGCCCGGCTGATGGAAAGCCCCTGCCCTTCAGAGCCAGCCGTCGGCGCCAGCGTGTGGATCTCATGAGCGACCGAGCAGAGGATCTGTTGCCCGCAGAGCACAAGATTGTCGACGTCGGCGAGATCCAGCAGCACCGGAGCCGCGTCGAGCTTCGCATTCGGCCGCAGCGGGCCGTCCATCGGCGGCACGGTACTGCCTGTCAGATCGAAGCCACGGAAGTTCGCCCAGGCGCGCTTGATGGCACCGATCATGGGCGCGGCCCCCAATAAGCATCCTGCGCGCACCAGTCAGGGTCGGCGTCGGGCAGCTTGTAGCGGCCGATCCGGTTGTTCGAAACGCCGCCCAGATACAGCCATCCCTTGTGCTCGCGCATCGAGGTGATCATCGGATGGTTGCGGCCTCCGAGATCCCACAGATTGTCGAGGATTTCTCCCTTTTCATTGAACTTCACCACGCAGCCGGTGTTGATGTTCGGATAGAGCCATTGATCGGGCGCAACACGTCGGGCCATGCGCTTGCGGAACCCGGGCATGCGCATCGCAAGATCGAGAGCTGGCCCGCGCATGCCGAGCAGCGCCAGCCAGTAATTGCCGTCCGAGGACCGGTTGATGTTGTCGGGATAGCCGGGCAGGCTGGAGATGACACTTTCGGTCTTGCCCTTCTTGGGTCCGTCGAACCAATACCTGCTGATGGAACAGGTCCAGCTCTCCGCGAACATGAAAGACTGTCCGTCGGGACACATGGTGACGCCGTTCGCGAAGACCAATTTCGGAATTTCGGTGTGCGTCTTGCCCGTCTTCGGATCGTAGCAGATCATGCGTCCGCTCGGACGGCTTTCCAGCGCGTCGGTCGCCCAGTCCTCCTGCTCGTAACGGATCGTCGCCTCGCTGAAATAGATGCGGCCGTCAGGCGCGACATCCACGTCATCGGCCAGGCGAAGCCGCGAATCGTCCACGACCGACGTCCAGCTCCTGTTCGTCTCGTCGGTGAGCTTGGTAACGGTCCTGTCGGGCGCAACCTGGAACAGACCCATGCCGCCGATGCAGACGAGCAGGTTTCCGCCGCGGTCGAACGCCATGCCGAGCGGATGGCCGCCTATATGCGCGAACACCTCGGAGCGTTTGTGGTCGGGACCGAAGAAACGGACAATATCGCCATGCCTGGTACCGCAATAGAGATTGTCGTCGCGATCGAGGATGACGTCTTCGGGGCCCTCGATTTGTCCGAGCCCGATGATCTCCACGGAGCGCAAGCGGTCGTTCAGCACATAGGGCGAGCCGGGTGCGTCGACCTTCGGAGCCGGCGGCAGGGAAAGATAGGCGGGCGAGACATAGACCTTGGCGAGAATGCGGTGGCGGTGCTTCTGCCAGCGCATATCGACGAACACGGCAGTGAGCAGGATCACTCCCAGGATGGTCGAGGTGATCGGGCCGCTGATGCCGAGGTTGATCAGGCCGTTGGTGAGCATCAGCACCAGCAGGCTGCCGATGATCGCCTTCGCCACCGAGCCTCGGCCGCCGCCGATCGCCGTGCCGCCGAGGACGGCAGCGGTGAGCGCCTGCACCTCGAGCCCGACGCCGGTGTCGGACCCCGTGCTGCCCAGCCGCGCGGCGAACAGGAAGCCGGCCAGCGCGCACATCGTGCTGGAGGCGACATAGGTGAGGAACACCATGAAGCGCACGTCGATGCCGGCGTTGAAGGCCGAGCGCCGAGCCCCGCCGACGGCGGTGAGCCGCCAGCCGGGACGCATCCGTGATAGGACGAGGTGCCAGGAAAGGGCGATAACCAGTGTGATCACCAGCGAGGTCGGAACGCCGAGCACCGTGCCTTCGCCGATGAACAGCCAGAGGTCGGACATCGAGAAGCCCGACATCATCGAGGTGGACATCTTCACGAAGACGATTTCATAGATCGAGCGGAAGATGATCAGGCTGACCAGGGTGGTGAGGAAGGCGCGCAGGCGCAGGTAGCCGACCAGAACGCCGTTGATGGCGCCGCAACACATGCCCAAGACCAGGATACCGGCCAGGACGGCTGGTATCGGCAATGCGTAGACGTTTACCCCTATCAGCGAGAACAAGACCGCCAAAGAGAAGACGGAAGCGACCGAAAGGTCGATGCCGCCTGAAATCATCACGACTGTCAGGGCAAGCACCACGAGCCCGAATTCCGCGAACTGCCGGGCGAGGTCGGAAAGGCTCGACAGGGAGAGAAAGTCGGGAATGATCGAGCCCAGCACCACGATCGTGAGCACGAGGGCGGAAAAAGGGATCGCATTGTCGATCCAGCGCTTCGACAGAATCTCCCCGACCAGGTGATCGGGGAGATAGCGCGAACGCAGATAGGCAAATGTGTCGCTGCTGGCCATGATGATCTTTGATATTCCTCGGTTGGCCTACTTCAGCTGGTCGAGCTGCCAGCAGGTACGCGGACCGATATTGTCCTTCGTCAGCAGCGTCAGCGGCGTGTAGTAGGCGGTCTTGCTCTCTCCGGCCTTCGCCGGCGACAGCAGCGACTGCACGATCTGCTGGTTGATCGCATTGCCCTGGAGTGGCACATCGTAACTGATGATCAGGTCGAGCAGGCCCTTGCTGATGTTGTCGCAACCGATCTGGTTGCCGCCGCCGGAGGTGACGACATAGACGTCGTCGGCCTTCCCGGCCGCCTGGATCGCGGCGCCCGCGCCCACGTCCTGGTTGTCCCAGTTTCCGACGACTCCACAAAGGTCGGGATGCTGCTGCAACACCGTCTCCATGATCGCGCGGGCCTTCGCGGGATCGTACTGAGCGGCCTGTTCCGACACGATCTTGATCGACGGATCCTTGGCGAAGGTTTGCTTGTAGGCATAAAGTTCATAAAGGTCGGAGGCTGCTGTCGGCTGGCCACGGATAATGGCGATCTTGCCGGATTTGCCTGACCCCGCCCCGCACTGCTTCACCAGCGCGTCTGCCTCGATGTAGCCGACCCGGGACCAGTCGGCGCCGACATAGGCGTCGGTCGGAACGACGGATTCGAGATTGAGCTGGATCACTTTGATGCCGGCGTCCATGGCGCGCTTCAGCAAGCGGGCGTAGGACTGCACATCGGGATTGTGCGCTATGATGAGGTCGGGCTTTTCGGCGATCAGAGCGGTCAGCGCTCGCGTACCCGCATCCGTGCTCCAGTTCGGATCGCGAATTTCGAGCGTATAGCCGAGATCGGCCGCCTGCTTGCGCATGATCGCGGCCCACCCCTCGGTAAGATCGAAACCCATCGCCAGGGGGATGAAGACGACGCGCTTTCCCTTCAGCCCGTCGTAGAATGGATTGCGTGACGGGTTATCCAACCCGTCATCGGCATGCGTGGTGCCCACAAGCCCGAGGGCCATCAGGCCTGCGGCCAGAATAGTGCGAATTTTCATGGTTTCCTCCCGTTGAATCGCAAAAGATGTCGTTCAGATGTCCCCCTGGCTCTGTTGCGAGGTCTGCTCGTCCCTGGGGTTGATGAAACTGTCCACCATGAT
The DNA here is from genome assembly GCF_024519675.1 of Mesorhizobium sp. Mes31. Taxonomy (NCBI): domain Bacteria; kingdom Pseudomonadati; phylum Pseudomonadota; class Alphaproteobacteria; order Hyphomicrobiales; family Phyllobacteriaceae; genus Mesorhizobium; species Mesorhizobium sp. Mes31. The sequence continues at coordinate 433,518 of NZ_JALJRL010000003.1, forward strand.
CGCGAGCAGAAGGATCAGGCTCTTGATCAGGTTTTGCGTGGTGTAGGTGATGTCGAGGATGGTCATGCCGTTCAGCAGCACGCCGACCAGCAGCGTTCCCACCAGCACGTTGCGCACACCGCCGCGTCCGCCGCTCAAACTGATCCCGCCCAGCACCACGACGAGCAGAACATCGTAGATCATGGTGGAGTTGTAGACGCGGGTGCTCATGCCGGACACGGCCGCCGCCATGACAACGCCGGCAAGGCAGGCGATCACCGAACTCACAACATACTGCACCACGATCAGTGGTCGCAGCGGCAAACCGGTGATGCGGGCCGCCAGCGGATTGTCTCCGGCCGCATAGATGAACCGGCCGAAGCGTGTGCGTAAAAGCAGCAGGGCAATTAGCGCGGCAAGCACGGCGAAGGCGGCGATCGGCATCGGCAGCCCGAACAACAAACCGCGTCCGAGAAAATCAAACCAGGCGACGCCGGCCGGGGTGTTCTGCACGTCGATCTGAAACAGGAAGGCGCGCCCGGATCCGTAGATCACCAGCCCCATGGCCAGGGTCGTGAAGATCGCCGGGATGTCCGCATAGGCAATTAGGATGCCGCTTGCCAAGCCAATGGCGACAGCGAGCAGGAAGCCATATGCCAGGGCGGTTTCGAACGGCGTGCCGGCCTGCGCCATGGACAAGACCCACGACAGGGAGACCACCATCGTGGCCACCATTGCAAGGTCTATCCCCCGGCCGATGACCACCAGTCCCATGCCGAGCCCGAGGATGCCGAGGATCGAGACGCTGCGCACGAGCGCGATGAGGTTGCCGGCGGTCAGGAAATTGTTGAGCGTGAGCGCGAAGACCGCGAACATCGCAGCGGCCAGCGCGAACACCACGCCCTCTTGCGACAATCGCATCTTCCCCATCTCGGACCTCCCAGACCGGCCGATGTCGATCCGTGGATGCGAACCTGCGCGATCGGCATCGAGCTGGAACGAACATCCCTTTTTTGGAGAAGCCGAGACAGACCTGTCCATGGAATATCAGTTATGTTGGCTAGCGGCTCTACCGCGAGGGAAGGCCGGTCGGCCCGAGGGACAAGCTCGCGTTCGCACGCAAATGTCGGCCCACGTTCAAAGCTTGATGTTGAGCGCGCAATCAACGCATTTGCGGAATCGGACAGATCGACATCCGAGGTGGCTCAATCCTCTGGGGCGTGGTCGTCGCCTTTCTCTACGCACCGCAACGCGGTATTCACTTTGCTCGGGTTGTTCGCGCTTTCGACGGTACCGGTCGGGCAATTCATCTCGCGACGCCGCGCAATCGAGACCTGGATCTGATCGAGGCATGGCGGCAGCGCCTTTGAGGTGGACCGCGTGAGGATCGCGGTTGCGATCTCCTGCCGTCCATGAACTCGATCGCGATCGCGGGCTAAAGGACGTCAAAGCAAGGCAGTCTGACCCTCGGGCCTTGCCCAAACGTCCGAGTGCCGGAAATCCGTGTAGCAGCCACCTACTACCAGCGATGTGAATTTTGGCGCTATCTAGTGGGGAATGGCGAACCTCACAGAGGTGGTGTAGGGTTCGCCACAAAAGAACAACAAACGAGCCGTAACCCTCGGCACAGCCGAGCGAATCTGGGAGGATTCATGGTCGAGATCATCTCCAAGCGGGATGGCCCGCGGCGCGAGGACATGCAGGTCAAAAGGCTGATCGAGCAGAACCGATCGACCATCGTCCAGCTTGCCGACCAGATCAGCGGCGGCGGCTATTCGGCTTCCAGGAAGCCACGCCAGCAACCGAAGGCTGAGGGACTGATCATCCATGTCGGCGGCAGCGCGGCGACCGCCACCGAAGCGAGCCCGTCCATCCGCGTCACCATGAACGGTCGTGTGATCTCCAAGGATCAGAACACCGGCCGCCAGCTTCATCATATCGGCGACGTCCGCAACCGGGGTGGAGAACAGATCTTCGTCCTGGCGACGAAGCAGAATGGCTTTTTCTCACCGGTCGACGAAACCATCGCGCAGGCGCTTGCCGAGCTGGATGGGTCCCGGCTGACCGCGGCTTATGCCGAGGAGCAGCTTGCAGCCGACATCGGTGCGAAACTCGGCATCGACTGACAGCCGGCATTCGGGCGTCGTTCGCGCACGTCCAATCCGCGACAGCATACAGAAATGGCATACCTCAAAAGGTACTGTGATGACTGAATGAAACACGCGAGCGGCTCTAATCCGATGAAAAACGATGCTCTTCCGACGCGTGCGTCGATGGCCACCGGACAGTTGGTTTTAGACAGGATCGACTATGATGAGCGCGCTACCATGCGTGCCTGGGAGAGTTTTCTTTCCGACGAGCCGACATCCGCTCGCGATCCGGTCCACGTCCGCTCCCTCATCCACGATTCCTGGTATCGCAGCGCCACCGGCGGCATCAACGCTCAAGGGATTGAAGCGCCGCTAAGCAGCGACCGTGACGAGATCGAATATCTGACCCGCGCCAACGCCGAGCTGCTTTCGGCGGCGCGACGATCATTTGCGTCCCTTGGCCAGTTGCTGGAAGGAACGGGAGCGATGCTGGTGCTCGCCGACAGTGACGGCGTGCTGATCGATGCCATCGGCGACAAGAAGACCTTGCATGACGGCATGGACATTCATCTGGGCATCGGGGGCAAATGGAACGAGGACGCCGTCGGAACCAACGGCATTGGCACCGCGCTGTGGACCGGCGAGCCGATTTTCGTCCACGCTGCCGAACATTTCTGCGCCGGCATCAAATCCTGGACCTGCGCCGGCGCGCCGATCCGCGATCCTCTGGACGGCAAGATCATCGGCGTCGTCGACCTGTCGGGCTACTCGCCGATCTTCCGGCCGCACAACACGGCGCTCGTCGCCGCCACCGCCAGGCAGATCGAAAAGGCGCTGGCCGAACAGCAGCAAGAGCAGCGAACGCGCCTGCTCGAAGCCTTCATATCCTCGGCACCCAGCTACCGCCAGAAGGACGGGTTGGTGATCGTCGATCATCGCGGCCGCGCGATCTTCTGCAACAACGTGCCCAACGGCGACACCACCGAGATGATGGACGGCCCGATGGAGCCGGGACGCGGTCGTTGGCTGATGAACCTGCCGGCCTCCGGCTCCGAGACCGATCTCGCCAACGCGCTGCCGGCGCATATGCGATCCTGCCACGTCACGCCGCTGAAACTCGATGGCGACCTTCGTGGCGCGGCTCTGGTATTTCCCTCGGTGCCGGCCGTCTCCAGCATGACGGTGATACATCGAGAGGGGAACAAACACCTGCGGACAGCCGCGGCAATGATCATCGGCGACAGCGAAAAATTGCTGGCTGCCGTCGATGTCGCCTCCCGGGTGGCCGGGTCGAACGGTGTCACCTCGTTGCTGATAGAAGGCGAAACGGGCGTCGGGAAGGAGCTGTTCGCACGACTTGTCCATGCCGGCAGCCGGCGCACCGAAAACGACCCGTTCATCGCCATGAATTGTGGCGCGATCACCAAGGACCTGTTCGGCAGCGAATTGTTCGGCCATGTCGCCGGCGCCTTTACCGGAGCTTCGCGTGACGGCAAGCCGGGCATCTTCGAGCTTGCCAATGGGGGCGTGCTCAGCCTTGACGAAATCGGCGAGTTGCCGCTCGAAATCCAGCCCTTCCTGTTGCGTGTGCTGGAGGAGCGCGTGGTCCACCGCATCGGTGACTCGAGAGGCCGCCCTGTGGACGTGCGGCTGGTCGCCTCGACCAATCGCGACCTCAAGCAGGAAGTCGCGGCAGGGCGCTTCCGCAGCGATCTCTACTACCGCATCGGCGCGGTCTCGATTCATGTCCCGGCCCTGCGCGATCGTGGCGACGACGTGCTGTTGCTGATCGAGCATTTCAACCGGCAGATCGCGAAGCTGGCAGGCAATGATCCGCTGGAGTTTTCAAACGACGCGCTCGATGCGCTGCTTGCCTATCGCTGGCCGGGAAATGTGCGCGAACTCAAGAACCTGGTAGAGCGCCTGCACATACTGGCGCGCAGCGGCACGATCGAGCTGCAGGACCTTCCCGGAGAAATCAGTGCGGGCAATCGCGACACCATGGCCATGCATGGCGACCATCCCACAGCCATGCTCGAAGCGCCGGTGTGCTCGTTCGAGGATGCCGAACGCCAGGCGATCAAGAATGCGCTTGTCGCCGAGGGCGGCAATCTCAGCAAGGTTGCGCTAAGGCTCGGCATTTCACGGCCGACGCTCTATCGCAAGCTCGGCCAATACGGCATCCGGCGCGGTTTCCTCTAGATTCGCCCACCGGCACAAGAACCCGCGGCATTCGCGCCGCGGGTTGGGGAAAATTCGTTGACCGAATTGCCGTCAGGCAGCGGTCGCGGAGATGATCCGCTCTTCATGACGGCGCCGGTCACTTTCGCCGAGGGTAGCCGAGTATGTTGCTGATGATCCGCGAAATCACCACGGCGGCCGCGACCTTGATGATGCCGCCATAAGCGGCGGCACCAAGCAGAAAAAGAGCCGCGCCATGACGCGGCACGCCCGTTTCGTGCCGCGTTCAGTCCGGAGGCTTTCAGGGCACGATGACGCCACGTCCGGTGAACCGCCGGTTCTTGAAATCGTCGAGCGCGGTGTTGATGCTGGCGAGATTGTATTCGGTGTAGTGCATCTTCACCTTGCCGTCGGCGTTCAGCTCCATCAGTTCGACAAGCTCGGTGAAATTGCCGACCAGGCTGCCGCCGATGTTGATCTCCTCGATGACCAGATGCGCGGTCGGTACGTTGATGTTGCCGCCATAGCCGACGACGAACAGTTGCCCGCCCTTGCGCACCATCTTCCAGCAGATGTTCTCGACACCGAGTTCACCGACGAAGTCTATCACCACATGGGCGCCGCCGCCGGTGATCTGGCTGACCTCCTCGACGACATTCGGCCCGCCATCGAGGATGAAGTCGGCGCCAAGGTCCTTGGCCAGCACCCGCGCCGCCGGCTCGCGATCGACGGCGATGATGCGGCAACCCGAGATCGCATGCAGCGATTGCAGCGCGATATGGCCGAGCCCGCCAATGCCGAGCAGCACGCAATAACTCCCTGGCCGCAGCAGCTTCGCCGCCCGCTTGGCGGCGCGGTAGGCAGTGATGCCGGCATCGGCGAGCGGCGCCACCTCGATCGGCGTGATGTTGGCGTTCAGCTTGATCAGCGAACGCTCGCTGGTGATGAAATACTCGGCGAAGCCACCATTCATGCCAAGGCCGGGGAACTGGCCGTTGTCGCAATACATGTCCTCGCCGTGGCGGCAGTTGAGGCAGATGCCGCATGAGCGGAAGGGATGGCAGATCACGGCATCGCCGCGCTTGACCGACCTGACACCGCTGCCGACTTCCTCGACCCAACCGGCATTCTCGTGGCCCATGATGTAAGGCAACAGCGTGCCTTCGGGGTCCATTGTCGGCTTCCACACACCTTCGATGATGTGCAGGTCGGTGCGGCAGAGGCCGGCAGCCCCCACCCGCACGATCACCTCATCGGGAGCGGTGATCGTCGGCGCCTTGACCTCCTCGATCCTGAGCTGGACGTTCATCTTCGGGTCGTATTCGTACAGTCTGGCAGCTTTCATCGTCGTATCCCTTCAACGTCGAGATTGTCTGGATTGCTTCAGGCCCGGCCGAGCTTTTCGGAACCGCCGCCGCGCGCCGGCCCGGCCGTCGGATCCTCGTCCTCGGCAAGATCGCCAATCAGCGTTTCGGTGGTCAGGATCAGCGTCGCCACCGAAGCCGCGTTGGCGAGCGCCGTGTAGGTGACGCGGACCGGATCGATGATCCCAGCCTCGAACATGTTCTGATACGCACCGGTCGACGCGTTGTAGCCGTAGCCGCCATTGATGCGGGTGACCTCGACCACCACAGCTTCGGGATCGGCACCGGCATTGGCGGCGATGCGCCAGAGCGGGCGCGACAGAACCGACCGCACCAGGCGCACGCCCTCGGCGACATCGCCATCGACGCCAGCCGCCACCTTGTCGAGCAGCGGCGCGATCTGGGCAAGCGCCGAGCCGCCGCCGGCGACCACGCCCTCCTCCGAGGCTGCGCGCACCGCATTCAGCGAATCCTCGATGAGCTGGATGGTCCGCTTCTGCTCGACCGGCGTGACGCCGCCTGCATAAAGGATCGCGGTGCCGCCGGAGAGCTTGGCCAGGCGCTCGCGCAGCTTGTCCTGGTCGATGTTCGGCGGAGAAGCTTCATACTGCCGCTGCACCTGGGCGCGACGCGAGGCTATCGCCGCATGGTCGCCGCCGCCACGAATGATGGAGGTGTAGGACGAACTGGTCTTCACCCGGTCGGCCGTTCCGAGATCCTCGGCGGTGACATCCTCGAGCCGGCCGCCGAGATCGCGCGCGATCACCTTGCCGCCGGTGATGATGGCCAGGTCCTCCATCATCGCCTTGCGCCAATGGCCATATTCTGGCGGGTGGACCACGAGATATCTCCCCGGTCCCTGCTTGCCGAGCAGGGTCACCACCACTTCCGGCGACATTTCCTCGGACACGATCAACAGCGGCCGGCCAGCCTCGTCGGCGATGCGGCGAACCGCATCGAGTTGCCCGGGCTCCTTGATCTTGAGATCGGTCATCAGGATGTATGGCCGTTCGAGCACAGCCTCCATCTTCTCCTGATCGGTCACCATGTGATGGGAGAGGTAGCCGCGTTCGAAGGACATGCCCTCGACGACATCGAGCGTGGTCTCGGTGGTGACGCTGAAGTCGGTGGTGATGACGCCTTCGGCACCCACCCGCTGATGGGCTTCCGCCACCAGCGCGCCAAGCTTGCTGTTGGTCGCAGCGATGTTGGCGACCGACGCCAGGATGCCGTTGCCCTTGGCCGGCTTGGCTGAAGCCTTGAGTGCTGCCACCACCGCCGCCACGGCAAGGTCGATGCCCTTGCACAGATCGACGGATTTGGCGCCGCGCTCGTTCGCCTCGATGCCGCCCTGGATGAGCGCGTTGGCGAGCACGATGGCCGTCGTGGTGCCGTCGCCGGCGATCTCGTTGGTCTGCATCGACACTTCGCGGACGACTTGCGCGCCCATGTTTTCGAAACGGTCGTGCAGCTCGATCTCGGAGGCGATGCTGACGCCGTCGCGGGTCACCATCGGCGTGCCGATCGGCCGGTCGATCATGGCGTTCATGCCTTTGGGACCGAGCGTTGGCTCGACAGCGGCCGCAAGCCGGAAGACGCCACGGGCGAGCGCGCGGCGGGCCTCGGAATTGTGAAGCATTATCTTGGGCATGATTCCTCCTTCCGCCTTACGGGCGGGTTGTTGGTTGGGGGCCTCGTGCGAGGGAGGCCGTTGCTGTCAGCTCTGCTTCAGGCGATCGGCGCGGTCCTGGCCGGCACGCGATCCAGAATGAAATCGACCAGCGTCGGTTCGCCGTCGACCACATCCAGTTCCTTGTATCTGGTCTGCTTGAGCCCCCGGCACAGCGCGCCGTTGAACTCCATGTTGATGCGCACAGCGCGCAGTTCGGCGAGATGGGCGCTGAGTGCGTCAGCCGGTATGTGTTGCCCTTCCCAGGTCACGAAGACGGGATCATCCGCCCGCCGGTCGGGAAAGCGCTCGAGCAGGGCCGCCCGGTATCTGGGCTTCTGTTTGGCCGCCTCATCTGGCTCGAACCGCGCCACGTCGTATGCCGGCAGGTCCATGCCGAGGATTTCCCGATCGGTCAGGCCGTGCGCCTTGAGGCCGCGCAAAACCGCCTCCTGGCGCCGCTTGAATGCCTTCATCGCAAAGGTTTCGCGCAAGGCGCCGAGATCCTGATCCTCGGCAAGCATGGCAAAGATGTCGCCGAACGTCTTGCCGGATTCCATGCCGCGATTGACCTCTTCGGCGAACATGTGGTCGTGCAGCTTGACGCGATAGACCGGCGCCCAGGAGAGTTGGTCGAGCGCCTTGCGGACGCCGTCCAGCATCAGGAACGCAAAGTTGGGCGAGCACCAGTAGGTCGGCAAGCGGAAGTCTATCTCCACGCTGCCATCGCCCGTCACAGCGGCCCGCTCGACAAAGCCCATCTCGGTGACGGGTTCGTCGAGTTCCGGGTCGTTGACCTCACCAAGGCGCCGCCAGAGTTCCTTCTCGCGGCCGCCGGAAACGCTGGCGGTTGCCATGGCCCCTACTCCGCCGCGATGCTGAAGGGCGAACTGGCAAGCGCCTTCTTCTTGGCTTCGACGTCGATGTTGTAGAGACGCGCGGCGTTGAGGCCGAGGATCTTCTCCTTGATCTCGTCGGTCAGTTGCACACCACGTTCGGCGGCGATGTCCCCCGGGATCTGATAGGCCCAGAATTTCTCGACCAGCCAGCGCGGCGTCCAGATCGCGTAGTCGGAACCGAACAGGATCTTCTCCGGCCCGAGCCAGAACAGCAGCTCGGCGATGACCTCGCCGAAATAGCGCGGTCGCGCATGGATGAAGGGCAGCGCCACCGCCAACCCGCCATAGACATTGGTTTCCTGCGTCGCGATCCAGCAGAAGTCGTCGAGACGCGGCAGGCCGCAATGCTCGACGATCCAGTTGAGGTTCTGGAAATCGGTCGCCGCATGATCGACGTCATGGACGTCGAAGGCGTCCTTCGAGAGCGGGATGATTGTCGGGCCCTTGTGGACGTGGATGTTCTTGATGCCGAGCTTGTCGCAGAGTTCGAAGCATTTGTAGGCGTCGGGATCGGTGAGTTTCCAGCCCTTGGAAGCGCCGTTCCATTCGGCCGTGTACATCTTCACGCCCTTGACGTTGTAGGTCTCCTTGAGGAAGTGGATGTATTCCAGCGCCTTTTCGCCGTCGCGCGGATCGAAGGCGCCGTTGACGATGAAACGTTCGGGATATCGCTTGGCCACCTCGGCGTTGCGTTCGATCGTGTTGAAGCCGTTCTTGTAGAAGTCCTTGAGATAGGTCGACTGGACGATCGCCACATCATCGGGCCCGTCGATGAACAGGTCGCGATAGAGGTCGTCGGCGCTGTATTTCTCGAACTTGCTCTTCTCCCACAGCTGCTCCTTCGGGCTCAAGCCCGTGTGATAGGCATAGAAGCACTCGATGAACTGCTTGCCGTGGATATTCTTCTGGTTCTCCGGGCTGCCGTCCCAGAAATGGGTGTGGCCGTCGACCACGAAAATGTCCTTGCCTTCCGGTGTTCTGTACATTGTTGCCTCCGCAGCAATCGCGTTGATCGGTTCGGCGCGCCGCACCCGGCGGCGCGCCAGATTTGTTTCGCGGCTATTCGATGTACTCGAACATCTCGTCCATGTTGCCGAACAGGATCACGGTGTTGTCGTCGACGCGAACCATGCGGCCGTAATGGGTGGAGGTGTTGACCTCGAAGGTCTCGGCCGAAATCTCGCGGCCGAGATATTCGCCGATCGCGTCCATCTTGAAGATCAGCTTGCCGTCACCGTCGATACGGATCAGCGCCGGCTGGTAGGTGATGGTCACCCCCGGCTTCTGGCCCATGAATTCGGCGATGGCCCTGGCCTCGACCGAGTCGTTCATGGTGACGCCGCATTGGTGCGAAATCGTCTGCTCGAAGGTGATGTCCTTCATCGCCTTGAAGATGTTGGAATGGCTTGCGTCGCGTGCTGATAGTGACATGACGATTTCTCCTGTTTCAGCGCTTGAGGCCGAGTTCGCCGAGGATCTGGCCAATCCGCTCTTCGGATTTGGCGCGGACATCGGCGAATGCGACCGGCTTGGAATGCGGCATCGACCAGATCGGCTGCAGGCCGAGGGCTGCCTTGTCGGCGAGCGCGCCGTGTTTCTTGACCCAGCCTTGGAAGAGCTTGCGGTTGGCGGCGCCATGCTTCTCGTCATTGGCGAGCATGTGCATGAGGTCGATCGTGTTGGCGAGGTTGCGCTCATAGTCGGCCTCGGCCGCCGAAATCACAGCGGGCGTTATGAAGTCATGGTTGGCGGCGGCGATCTGCATCAGGAAGCCGGAGCGGAACACTTCGCCGACAAGCGGTTCGAAGACGATGTTGATGGCGAAATACTGCTCGAGATAGTCGGTCGCGCCCATGATGGTCTCGACCGCTTCGCGCGTGCCTTGCCAGTTCTTGTCCTCGAGCCAGGCCTTCTTGCCGAGCTCGTCGTCCCAGCCTGGCAGGTCCATGCCGATCTCGGCGAGGTAGAGCGTGATGTCCTGGGCGAGTCGCAGCTTGTAGGACGAGTTGGTCAGCGTCGCGTTGTTGATCATCTGGGTGTAGCCGTAACGCTGCGCCTGCATCAGCGATGTGCCGAGCCCGAATTCGGCATGTTTCCAGGCGCCGAGCTGCGTCTGCAGGATCTTGACCCAGGCCTTGTCGAAGGTCTTCGGGGTGCCCGACTTGCGCGCGTTGTTGATGACGCTCTGCACCATCGTCTCGATCTTCGACTGGCGCTGATAGTGCGTGCGCTCCCATTCCTGGTCAGGGGCGCGGAAGGCATGCCAGTTGGAGCTCTGCGCGGCGGTGTTCTGCTTGACATAGGCGCCCTTGCCGTCGGCGAACGAGATGATCCAGTCCTGGATCAGGTACCGTTCCGGGTCGGGCTGGACGTCGACCGTCATGTCCTCGTAGTGGGTGGCGCGCTGGCCTTTCGGGTCGAAATACCGGTATTTCCGGCTGTCGGAGTCGGCGAAGATTGCCGCGCCGGCGGCTCCTGATCCGACTGAACTCGAAGTTGCGGGCATAGTCTCTCTCCCTTGTTGCAGTTGTGGTTGGCTGGGCATGGCCGTCCCTCAATGGGCCGGCGTTGCACCTGCCGATGTGGTGAACTTGTCGAAGAAGATCCGCTCGGTCTCGAAGCCGTTCATGAACAGGACCGGCTGCAGCGCATCGATCATCGGCGGCGGGCCACAGGCATGGACATCGCCCTGCCCGTCGACCGCCAGTTGCTTCAGCTTGGCGTCGACACTCTGGTGCACGAAGCCACGTTCGCCTTGCCATTCGGCGTCGTCATTCGCGTGCGACAGCACGGGAATGAAGGTGACGTCGGAATGATTGCCGACCAGCTCGGCGATCCTGTCGAGATAGAACAGGTCGTTGCGGGTGCGGGCGCCGTAGAAGAAATAGACCGGACGTTTCTCGCCGCTCTTCAGGTGATCGTTGAGGATCGACCAGATCGGCGACATGCCCGATCCGGCGCCGACCAGGATCAGGGGTCCTTGCCGTTCGTCGCGGCGGAAACAGGTTCCGTAGGGCCCGACGACGGTGACTTCGGCTCCGGCTTTGATTCCTCCGGAATCGAGTTCTCCCGAGAACTTTCCCTCAGGGTATTTTTTGATGATGAAGGAAAGTTTTTGGGTTTGGTCCGGCGTATTTGCCATGGAGAACGAGCGCGTAATCGTCTCCCCTTTTTGCGTGGTAACCGTGATGTCGACATATTGCCCCGCCCAAAACTTCATCGGGGAGCCGAGTTCGATTTCGATGCCGCGAATGTCGTGGGTCAGCTGCTCGATCCGAGCAATCCGGCCCTTGTACGTTTTCACGGCGATCGCTTTCGCCAAAATCTCCTCGTCGTAGTTGAGAAGCTCGACTTCCAGGTCGGAGTAGGCGATGCAGCGGCACAACAGGACGTGGCCGCTTTCCTTCTCCATGTCGTTCAGTGCGAAGGTCGAATATTTCAACATGTCGACTTCGCCTTCGAGCAACACGCTTTTGCAGGCCGAGCATTGCCCTTCCTTGCAGCCATGCGGCAGCGCTATGCCCTGGCGGAACGCGGCGTTGAGTACCGTTTCGCCATGCTCGACGTCGAATTCGACGCCGACTGGGCTGAGCCTGACCGTGTGGGTTTCCGACATACGGACCTCCAGTGAAAGGAAGGGGCGGGACGAACCCGCCCCCCTTTGGCCTGATCAGTTGCAGGGGTTGATGGTGAAGCCCTTGGCATACTCCGCCAGGTGCTTCTCGCGGTCCGCGGGCGACATGGCCCGCAGTGCGTTGAGCGGCGATCCGAGCGTGTTGCCGCGCACGTCGTCGAGCGTCCACATCTCCTTGTCGTCGAAGCGCAGATGCGGCTGCGGAACCAGCGTCTTGCCGTCGGAACGGACGAAGTTCAGGTCCTTGATCGCATCGGCTAGGTCCCAGCCATCATAGAGCGTCTCCCACTCGCGCTTGCCGCTGAAGCGGCCCATCGCGGGCGTCGGCCGGCCCTGATACTCGTCGGCGAAGGCGACCGTTGCGGTCCACTTGTCGAGCTCGTGGGCGAAGGTATGGAGCTGACCGTCGATCTCGCCGACCACCATGTCCTCGCGGATCAGGCAGGGTACGAGGCAAGACCAGCAGCGGTGCGGATAGACGTAGCCGACGTCGCTGTTGAACAGCAGCACCTTCTCGCCCTTGTGGCTGAGCTTGGCGTACCATTTCCAGAAGTCGCCGAACTCTGCGTACCAGCCCGGATATTTGTGCTCGAACCACTCGAAGTCCTTGTCGGTCTGGGCTTCGATGCGCCAGAAATTGACCGGCCAACCGACCGCGAAGAACTGTCCGACCTTGTGAACATAGTTCTTCTTGGTGATGCGCTCCCAGGCCGCCTGGACGTCGTCGTGATGAACCTTGATGCCGTATTTCTCGAGCGGCAGCATGTAGGTGCGATAGTAGTCCTCATAGATCCAGCGGTGCCACATTTCCGCGTAGGACTCCTTGTTCTTGTCGCGGTTGGTGGTGCCGTATTCGATGAAGGTGCCGATGGCCGCATCGACGATCGCGTGGTTCTGCCAGAAGGCGTAACGCAGGTCGCGCTCGAGCAGCAGGTGATTTTCCGGCTCCTTGAGCGCCGCCATCAGCAGCGAGTGGCCGTTGCCGATATGCCGGCTCTCGTCGGACTGCACCGACAGGAAGACGGTGGGCAGCGCATAGTCGCCGTTGCGGGCGGCTTCCGAAGGCATGGCGACGAACAGCGTGTTGGTGAAGGCGGTCTCGGCCACCACGGTGAGGTACATGCATGCGGCGGTCATCGTATCGCCGGTGATGAAGCCTTCCGCGAACTGCCGGCCGATGGTGGTGGCGTAGCACTTTCCGAAGGCTTCCTCGGTGATGTCGAAGCCGGCCGGATCGATGTAGTTCTCCATGTACCATTTCTTCAAATTCATCTGGATCGTCGAGTGACGGAACTCGTCGATCATCTGCATGGTGAAGCCGGTCCGCAGTTCCTCGCCGGGCGCGATGCGGGCCACCATCGCCATCGAGCGGGCGGCGGAGATTTCCGGGAAGGGAATGATGGCCAGGAAGAGTTTCATCCACTCGACCCACCGCGGTTCCACATTGCGGAACATGTCACCACGCAACGCCGCGTCGAGCGCGCCGTAGACACGATTGTCCTTCTCTTCCTGCATCGGGAAGTACGACCGCAAAACCTGCTTCATCGGGTCGCGCGGCGTCTTGTTGATCTTGTAGTCGGTCGGAAACGTCATCGCTTCCTGGACGTAGGAAGGATTCCAGCCGAGATCGGCAATCTTCTTGGTCGCCTCGCCGACGGAGATTCCGCGTTGCGAGGTAATCTTGTTGAGCGTCAGAGACGTCATGGTCATAAGCCTCCACCAGGTTTGAGCCGCAGGTCCCTTGACCCCGGCATGAAGCGGCGAACAGCACCGCAAGTGAGAATGCGAACGGCATGACAAAGGGTTGCGCATCCGGGCGCGACTCATGGTCCGGCCATTCAAGTGGATCGCGGCAAAGGTTCTCGAGGCGTCTGGCAGGGACCGCGGCGCCAACCGCATGTGCGATGGGCGTATCGAAGCGGTTCTGCTTCCTCCGTTCCTTCGTTCTTTTGGCACCGCGTCAAAAGCGCGATGGGCTTCTTATGGAAATTTACAAAGCAAGCGCCGTGCCAGTTTCGAAACAGCGCTTGTGGCTGGCGTGCAAAACAACATCATCACTTCTTCAACAGGATATCCACCGCCCAACTGTAACGTTCTTTTACAGTTGTAACTTACGGCTGTAATATTTACCGTATATTCGCATATGCAACATATTTAGTTAGCAATCGCAGCAAATTTCAAAACTCATATTATCTGTTTAACTCTTCGCCTTTCTCTATTATTTGAAGGCAACAGCCCATCGACGGGCTTCGCGCTGGAGAAAGACCATGCCGAACGACAAGGACAGCCGAGGGTCATCCGAGCCGATGTCCAGCCATGCCGATGGCGTCACCGGCGATCTCGTCAAGCTGATGCCGCGCGACCTGGTCTTCGTCATGCGCTTCATGGGCGAGAGCCAGCACCGCCTGCAAAGCCATTTCCAGGACTTCATCCGGGCCGAGCTTGCCGCCGGCGGCGTCACCATGGAGACGCATCCGATGATCCATCTATTCATCGAGAACCATGCGATCCTGTTGCGCGACTTCGTGTTTGCCGGGGTTTCGCTGACGCGTCAGTTCCGGGTCGACGAGATCGAACGCCTGACCGGCGACACGACATCGATGATCCGCGTAGACATCTGGGACCAGCTGAAGAGCCACATCGAAACGGCCGAAAAACAGTTCCGGTCGCAGGCCGGCACGCTGCCCAAATTGCTGTCGGCTTTCGAAAAGCCGCAGGGATCCTCGGGGAGTGAAAAATGACCGAAGGATCCGAAACTGCTAGGCGTGACGCGCTGCTTGCTCGCCGGCTCAATCTCGTCTCCAGCGTCTCCGCCCTCACCGCGGAGGCGCTGCGGCTCAACCAGAAACGCGCCGGCATCGAAATGGAGATGCTGCGCCTGGAACTCGAAATCGGCAGAAGCGGCGCCAGCGCGCAACTGGTGCGGGATTTGCATGAGGCCGAGCAGAATGCAGCGACGATCATACAGGCATGCGCGGCTTGCGAGGATCGCATCGTCGCGGCCGAAGGTGATGTCGAGGACGTCGATCGCCGGCTGGCCGCAACGGCGGACGAGACCTGAAGGGAGAGACCGCATGAACCAGCAGACGATGCAGAACCTGACCTTGTTCGACCTTCTGGCCCGCGGCTGGCAGCGGCCGTCGGCGATCGCCGACCTGCGTTTCAATGCCGACGGTTCGGCTGTCGCTTTCACTTCGGTGGACGGAACCGTCGCCATTGCTGCGGTCGCAGATCACGAGCCGCCGGAAGCGCGGATCAGGGTGAGCAACGATCTCGGCCAGACGACGATCCGCCCCAGGGAAAAGGCGCCGGTGCCATTGATTGCCACGGGGGTATTCGGAGATGCCGATGTCCCGCTCGCCAGCTATGCGCATTCCGGCTTTCTGGTCGGCGCGGCAAGCGGCGAAGTGCTGCATCTGGCCCCCGGCGGTGACGTCGCAGCCTCCCTGGTCCGGATCGAGGGGCCAATCGTCGCCCTCGACCATAATAGCAGGGCGGACATGACGGCTGTCAGCAACGGGCATGATGTCTTCCTGTCGCACGGCCAGGACGACGCCACGCGATTGGGACGCGATGTGACATCGTCGACAGATGCACTTGCCTTCTCGCCAGGCGGGCGGCGACTTGCCTGCAGTCTTGGCGAAGGGCTGTCGATCTGGGCAATCGAAGGCGACGCTTCCTTGATACGCGAGATCCCCCTTGCCGCGCGCCCGATCTCGATCCGCTGGAGCAGAGACGGGACGTGGCTGGCCTGCGGGCTTGAAACCGGCGGCTTTGCGCTGGTCAGCCTGGCTGATGGCCGAGCAGACGTGGTCGCAGGGTTTCCATCGCCGGTCCGCACCGTGTGCTGGAGCCAACCGGGGAATGCGCTGTTTGCGTCCGGCGCCTTCCGGATCGCCGGCTGGTCGATGACTGCGCCACCGATTGGCGGCGAAACCTCGGGTGCGCTGGAGACAGGTCGCGCCGGGCTGGTCCTTGTCGAGACGGTGGCTGCACACCCGGAAAAGAAACTCGTCGCGGCCGGCTATGCCAACGGCCGGATCACCATCGCCCAGATAGGCGCGCTCGACGAACTGTTGGTCAGACCCCTGGGCGGTGCGATCACGGCGCTTGCCTGGTCGGGCGACGGACACCACCTGGCGGTAGGTTCCGTCGATGGCACCGCAGCCATCGTCACCTTTCCCGCGCAGATATTCAAATGACGGACGCAATCCGTATGAGACAGGAGGATGAAATGCAGACCGAACTCACAGCAGAGGACGAAAGCAAGGACGAATTTTTCGAACGGCTGGCCAAGCTGTCCGAAGAAATGGTGGCCAAGCACGGCAAGGATTTCAGCATGGGTGCATTGGTGCTCGCCGCCCGCTGGATCGCCGAAAACCGTGTCGGCCAGTTGAAGACCAACTAGGCCAACGAGACTGTCCGTTCCTCGGGCGACGAGGCGATCCTGTGGCGCAGGGCCGGCTTATGCCCCCGGCGCGACGTCATGGTCGCCGTCCCCGCGACCACTCTCTGACCGCTGAGACTCGAGGAAGCGGTTTCGGTGGCCAGGGTTGGCTGACGCAGACCGCCGTCCGTGGTCATCAACCCGCTTCTTTCATCACCTGTCACTTTCGCGGCGAGGCGCCAGCCAAAGGATGGTCCTTCACGCTTCAGCCTTCAGACCACGTTGAGCACGATCTTGCCTTGGATGTGCCCTTGGGCCGCCCGTTCATGCGCCTTGCGGGCGTCGGCAAGCGGATAGATACTGTCCAGGACGACGCGAATTGTCCCGTCATCGAGCAATCGGGCGACTTCCCTCAGCTGAGCCCCGCTCGAACGGACCTGGGTAGCCGAAACCGTGACGCCCAGCTTCTCGGCCTCCTCGGCGCCGGAGAAGCCCAGGGGGAACACTGGGAACAATGCGCCGCCGCGCTTCAGCGTGCGCAGGAACCGACCGGTGCTCGGTCCACCGAGGGCGTCGATGACAAGATCAATGTCATGCGTCACGTCCTCGGGAGCCGTTTTGGTGTAGTCGATGAATTCGTCAGCACCGAGCCCATGCAGAAGTGACTCATGTCTAGCCGAGGCCACGGCGATGACGTGCGCGCCTTTCAGTTTCGCTACTTGCACCGCGAAGTGCCCCACACCGCCCGCGGCGCCGTTTACCAGGACGGTCTTCCCCTCGAGCGGCACCGGCTCATGCTGGTTCGGCTGAAGCGGGTTCGGCTCATTATGCCCCAACTCTATCAGGAACTGCCACGCGGTGAGCAGCGACATCGGCGCTCCAGCGGCGTGAAGATGATCGATGCCGGCCGGCTTGAGCGCGACTTCCGACGCTGGCGCGCTGACGTACTCGGCATAAGCCTTGCTGTCCCCCGCAAGGCCCACGGGGAAGCGAACCATTGAATACACTTCGTCTCCGACGGAGAAGTTCTCAACATCGTCAGCGGTCGCCTCGACAACGCCCGATATGTCTGTTCCCGGAATGACGGGGAACGACACCTGCGGTTGCCACTCGGGAGGAAGCATCTTGTATCCGTCGCGCAGATACCAGTCGGGGGGATTGATACCGATCGCGTGAACGCGGACGAGCACCTCGCCCGCCTTCAGCTCAGGTTTCGGCGCATCCTCGTAGCACAGCACCTCGGGACCGCCGAATGCGTGTAATCGGATCGCCTTCATCATATCGCTCACCAGAATCTCCACGAGAACGCATCATTGCTCCCCGGTCATATATTCCGTCACTATGAGGTTGATAATTGCAGCTGATTTCGTTTCAATAATGCCATGAAGGAACAAATGGCTTTCGAACGACTGACCGGCTTGATCGCTTTCGCGCGCGCTGGGTCGATGGGAAGCTACACCGCTGCTGCCCGTTCCCTGTCGATCTCGCCCTCGGCCGTCAGCAAGAGCGTGCAGCGACTCGAGCAGCATCTGGGCATTTCGCTCTTCACCCGCACGACCCGCTCGTTGACGCTCACGCCAGAGGGCCGCGAGTTGCATGAGCGCGCGCTCAGATTGCTGCGCGATGCGGAAGAGATCGAGCAGGCGGCGATGACGGCGCGCTCCGAGCCGTCGGGCACCTTGCGGATAGCAGCGCCGCTGCCGATCGGCGTCCATGTGATAGCGCCCGCGCTGCCGGCGTTCCGCAAGCTCTACCCCAAGGTGATGGTCGATCTACGGCTGAACGACCAGATCGTGGATATCATCGAGCAAGGGATCGACATCGCGGTACGCATTGGCGACCTCGCGGACTCGCGGTTGTTGTCGCGCCGGCTCGCACCGCATCGGCTCTGTGCCTTCGCTTCGCCAGCCTATCTGGCAGCGCGTGGTACTCCGATGCACCCGGACGAACTGGAGGGGCACGACACCGTCAACCTCCGCTACCAGAGCACGGGCCAAGCTTTGCGCTGGCCTTTTCGGATCGGCGACCGGGTGATCGAGATCGTGCCGCCGTCCGGCGTCGTCGTCGACGTGAGCGATGCGCTGGTCGCGATACTCGCGTCCGGTGGCGGGATCGGCATCAGCGCGACCTTTATCGCGGCGCCCTATGTGGCGCGTGGCGAGTTGGTCCCGGTGCTGTCCGAATTCGCCGTCGAGCGGCACAATATCACCGCGCTCTGGCCGGAAAGCCGCCGCACCAACCCCGCAGTGCGGGCCTTCCTGACCCGGTTGCAAGAGGTCTTTCAAGAACGGATGAAGGCTGCGGCCGGACTGCCGGTCTGACCGCCCCTTTGAGAAAAGCAGAAAAGTACTGTCTGCATCGCTTGAGCGAGACGCCGTTCACCGGGTAAGAACCTGCGGCCGGTCTCCACTTTGACCCAGTCAGGCGCAAGACATCAAGGCCACAGGCCTCGAAGCGCACCCGTGCATTTATCAGTCAGTTGTGCGCCGACTCGGAATTCAAAACTGACCTCACCGGCAATGCTGCAGCCATAAGTGAGTGGCCTATTTCGAAAACAACAATGCAGTCGCCAGAAACCCAAGCGCAAATGTTGATGCCATTGAATAAGCGACCATCCCCACGGCGAGATAGGCATCAATGCCAGATCGCAGATGGCCGCCAATGGCACCGGTTGCCAAGAGCCAGCACGCTACCGCCAGCCCGATCAGTGCTCCAACAGCGAGATTCTTGATTAGAAACACTGCCAGCTGAGGCATCGGCTCCGCTCTCCTGAGAGTGACTCCAGAACAATCGGCCGCTTGCCTGGGCGTGATTGACCAGGTGCTAATAAACTCCAAACCATGGATCTGGTTGCCCCCGACTATCGATTTTTCATCTCGAAAAGTATCCGGGACTCACTCGAAACACTGGCAAGCGCACTGTATGGAATGGCGTCGTGCATTCGGTGCCAAGAAGCCAGGCACCTGCCTCGGAGGCCCCTCAGCGTAAGCTTTGGGGGATTGCCCGGAAAATGGCGGGGACGCCAATGGGTCGCCGGCTAGCTCACGAATGAAATAGTCGTCGGGGCTTGCGCTGAAGGCCACGCCGCCCCACGGACCAGAATATTTCCTGTCGCGCCCATCACGCCATCAATCATATAGCCAATTCCCGATTTATTAACCAAATGGGACTGTCAACCGTTATCGCCGCCAATCAAAGTGGAGCATGCATTGCAACTACGCCGAATGCGGCACTTGTTAAGACTGCAAGTGAAAGTTTGCCAAGCTTGACAGTTATGCTATTCCTGGACTGGGGGACGTGGATTCGCACCGCCTATGGAGGTGGCTCTTGCACCCAGAGGCATCAGGCGTCGGCACGGAGAGTGAGGGGCCTTCCTCAAGCGATATTCCACGTCCCGACGAAACGCTTCTCGCTGACCTTTTGGCGAACACGACTGAACTTTTGTCGTTCTATGACCGCGACTTCTGTCTGACGCACTACGCAATCAAGCTCAAAGGCGTGTACGGAAGCGCAGTGGCGCCGGGTGCAGCCGTTTGGGAGATCTACCCGAGCTTCCTCGATGCGAGGTATCGCGACGAATTTCTTCGTGTGTTCCACGGCGGCTCAC
Source organism: Mesorhizobium sp. Mes31 (assembly GCF_024519675.1). Lineage (NCBI taxonomy): Bacteria > Pseudomonadati > Pseudomonadota > Alphaproteobacteria > Hyphomicrobiales > Phyllobacteriaceae > Mesorhizobium > Mesorhizobium sp. Mes31. Next base: position 453,328 of record NZ_JALJRL010000003.1, read on the forward strand.
CGGCAAGCATCGATTTGCCGCGATCATCCGGCGAAGCGCCGCGCTCCGCTTTCGTTTTCGCTACTGCAAATGGTGTGGGAATCATCGAATCAAGGGAGCGCGGCGGGCGGAGCGTAGCGGAGGAGCAAGAGCATGTCGTTCTGCTCCATCAGGCGACGCACGATGTGCTGACCGGACTGCAGAATCGGCGGCGATTTGGCGAGCGGCTGCAGCAAGCACTGGCAGCCCTCGGCGAACCAAAGCCGAAAGCCGCCCTGCTGCAGATCGACCTTGACGATTTCAAAGCGGTCAACGACACGCTCGGCCACGGAGCAGGCGATGCGCTTCTTCAGCTCGCGGCGGGTCGCATCCGCGACGCGCTGCAGGACGGCGAATCCGCGTACCGGTATGCCGGCGATGAGTTCGCTGTCATCCAATTGGGAAAGGAGCAGCCAGCAGAAGCTGAGCGCCTCGCCGGATTGCTGATCGACGCGTTCAAGGATCCGTTCATCATCAACGGCATTCCCGTCTTCGTCGGCGCGAGTATCGGAATTGCTTTCGGGCCGGAACACGGGACCGATGGCGAGCAGTTGATGAAAGCCGCTGACATTGCACTTTACGCAGCCAAGACAGATGGACGCGGTTGCGCTCGAACATTCAACCGTTCAATGCTGCTCTTGCTTGAGCAACGCGAGAATCTGAGGCGCAGCCTTCGAACCGCGCTGGAGCGGGGTGAGCTTTATCTGGAGTATCAGCCGCTCATTCGGCCTCCCTCGTCGGTGATCGGTTTCGAAGCGCTACTGCGGTGGCGGCACTCCGAGATCGGAATCATTCCCCCCGGCGTGTTCATACCGATCGCGGAAGCCGACGGTTTGATGGACGAGATTGGACGATGGGTGCTCGAGGAAGCCTGTCGCCAGGCATTGACCTGGCCTTCTTCGCTGACAGTCGCGGTGAACCTGTCGCCGGCTCAGTTCCTTGGCGGTTCGCTGACAGACACGGTTGCTCAGATCATCGACGCAGTCGGAATCCGAGCCGACAGACTTGAACTCGAGATAACCGAGACGGTTCTTCTTGAGAAGACGATCGACAATATCGACACATTAAATACTCTGAACGTATTGGGAATACGAATCTCGCTCGATGATTTTGGGACGTACTATTCGTCGTTGAGCTACCTTAAGAACTTTCCCTTCGACACGTTGAAGATAGATCAGTACTTCATTGCGGATCTGGAGACCGATCTCAAAAGCCAAACGATCGTGCGATCGATCATAAATCTGGCACACGGCCTGGGAATAAGCGTCACTGCCGAGGGGGTCGAGACGTCGGCACAGGCACGATGGCTTATCAAGGAAAATTGCGATTGCTTGCAAGGTAATTTCCTGGGACGGCCGCTCGGAGCCGAGGCAACCAACGATTTTATCAGGCGGTCCCCGCTGAGGGTGGTACGATCGGCGGAGGAAACAAATCGGGCGGTCTAGCGCCCTGCACCCTTTGTTAACGATGAAGTGGAGATTCGTAGAAACGACCAAGACAGATACCGCGCAATCCTTCGAGTCGGTGCGAGACTGACTCATGACGGGCGCGGTGAAATTTTCCGCCTCGGAGGTCATCGCCCCACCAGGGCTCAATACTGACGGAACAAGGGAGGATGCCGATGGGACCTGTTCAACATGACCTGGCTGGCGAGCCGACTTTTGAGCCCATGATCCAGATCGACATGGAAATTAAAGGTTTCGTCTCCGCCTGGAGACACTGCGATTATGTCTCGACATACATGGCCCGCATGATCAGTCAAAATAGATCAGACTCGGTCCGGCATTCAAATCTCTTTTCCTCTGCCTTCAACGAACTGCTGGAAGTCGCGTTTCGTACCCGCCATGCCGACGGCGAACTGGCATGCAGGGTGTCTCGCCATGGCGCGACGGACAGGATCGAGTTGACATTCCCCTGCGTGCCGGAGGAGCGCCAATTCTACGAAGAGGCCGTGTCGCAAGTCGCGGGAACGGAGGCCAGGGAGCGATACCTTAGTTCGGTGTCTGGGGATCTCGCGCCCAGCCGGGAGATCGTACTCCTGGAACTGGCTGTCGACTACAACGCGACACTCAGGATCGAGGAAGCCGACGGCGATGCGATCAGGCTCGTCGTGGATCTTCCGCTTGAGGGCCTGCAACATTGAGCCCTTACGACCTTCTCCCACGCTTCAAGGCGCAATACGACGCCAACAACCAGGAGTTCTCCATATCCGGGGTGGTCCGGCCTCAGGCGATCGATGAGCTTGGGCCCAGCATCGCATTGCTTCGTGACGCGATCGGCCGCGTGCGGGGCGTTCTCTACGTCAATGTCAGACGCCTGACGCAGATGAACAATGCTGCATTTCACGCCTTTTCGAGGATCATCATCGACGCCTGCCGCGCTCGACCCGATCTCAAATTCGTCATCATCACGTCAAGCGTCGTCGGATGGACCTCGCGAAAATTTGGCCGCTTGAGCGGAATCGAACCGAACATCACGGTCGAGGAGTATGACAGCGAATTCTATCCGGGGCAGGGCTTCCTCGAGGAAGGCGGGTTCGTACCGATCCTGCGCTCACAGACGAAGATGACCTGGCGCCACGAGCGCGCAATCTTGCCAAGACACGGCATGAGGCAGGGGATCGTCATGGCCGACATCTGTTGCGGGATCGGTGATTTCGCCGTGCTCGTGCAGAAGGAGTTCCAGCCATCGCGGATCGTCGCCCTCGACCATTCCACATCAAGCCTGAACTACGCTCGACAGGTGATGCGAGAGTTCGATATCCGGGGAATCGAATATACTTATGGCGATGCGTCGGAGATGCTGCTCGACGAAGCGCAGTTCGACCTGGTGACCTGCCGGCATTCCCTTCAGATCTTCAATCGGCCTGAGCTCATCCTCAAGGAGCTCTACCGCATTTGCAAGCCGGGGGGGCGGGTCTACATCACCAATGAGAAGAATTCGCATTGCCTCGGCGAGCCGCGCGCCGAAAGCATTCGTTGGACCTACAACGAGGTGGCGAAGCTGTTCGGGCATTTCGAGATGGACGTCGAACTTGGGCCCAAGAGCCGGCGATATCTGATGGAAGCCGGATTCGAAGACATCCGTGTCGAGACCTTCATGGTCACTAACCTGGACGGCGATCCGCAGGATTTCGCCGATGTCATTGCGGCCTGGGAGGATGTCTATGCGGGCGAGATGGCGACCAGGCGCGGCGATGGAGCGGAGTTCGTCGCACGGTTCCGGCAGGGCTTCCAGGACCACATTTTCGCTGCGCTCCACCCCAAGGGTTATGCGGGTTGGCCGATCTGGGTCGCATCGGGGCGAAGGCCGCAATGACCGCCGACAATGAACCTGCACCGCGCTTCGGCCTGCGCTCCTTTCGAGCGAAATTCGTATTGGTCGTTGGCGGCGCCGTACTGTTCGACCTCCTGCTGAGCGGTGGTCTGGCGCTTTGGAACGTCCAAAAGCTGTCGCGCGACGCCACATCGGAAGTCGGTGAGGGCCTGACGACCGCAAACCAGGAGTACATTCGTTCCTATGCCCAATCGACGGCGTTGAGCGTCGACCTGCTTCTCGATCGGGTTCATGGCGACGTCAAGGCGCTGGCTGGCGTGCTGCAGGCCCAGATCGACGATCCGACGAGGCAGCAACAGGTCGGAGCGACGCTTTCGCATGAAGCGCCCGGCTCCGTGAAGGTCGTCTATGACGCGCAGGGAGATTGGGCGCAGAACCTGCCGGGCGCCCCTTCGGTGGTAAGCGTCTGGGGCTACCTGCTGGGTGCCGACCACACTCCGCTGCCGAGCGTTCAGAAGGAAATAGAAGACAGTACCGTGATCGATCTCGTCGCGCCGACCCTCATGGCCAGCGGGTCGTCCAAACTGCAGATGTACTATATTGGCCCAAAAGAACGGCCGATCTTCAGGACGGTTCCGTATACGGACCAGGCACAGACCTTCGACAAGCTCTATCCGGGCCACAACAAGGCGGAGTTCTGGGAGTTCTTCTTTCCGGGGATCTATGGTTCATGGCAGCAATGGGCCGCGGATCCAGCCTCTCGTCCCGTCCCTGACAACATTACCCAGACAGCGCCTTACACCGATGCAATCACGGGAAAGCTGATCGTGAGCTTCTTCCACCCGCTGTGGACGCGCGATCGCACCGGTGTCGCCGGCACTGCGGGGGCGGACATCACTCTCGACCAGCTCGCGGAAGTCGTCGAACGTGTGAAGATCGCTGAAACCGGGTTCGGCTTCCTCACGATGTCGACTGGCAACGTGGTGGCGATCAATCCGTCGGGCCAGGCGATCATCGGCCTGACTTCATCAAGCGATGCAGGCACGCAAGGCGTCACCGGCCTGGAGAGGTCCCTGCGGGGAAGTACGCAGCCGGCAATCGCGTCGCTGCCTCTCGACCAGAACAATGACGGCGTCATTCAGCATATCATGCTCGACAACAAGGGCGAGCGCGTACCCTACATCGTCGTCCTCAAGAGATTGAAACCGACCAATCTGTGGAGTTCGGGACCGATCAAGTCCGAAACGATGTCAGTCGGGATCATCGTTCCCGAACGGGAGATCTACGCGTCCCTGTTCGCCGCGCAGGAGAGTATTTCGCGCGCAACCAATCGTATCCTGCTCTTTCAGATCGGTGCGATCATCGTTTCGCTTCTGATTGTTTTCGCGGCCGTGCTCGGAATTTCGAAGCGGATCACCGCAGGCCTCAGGGCGCTTGCCGGCGCTGCCCAGCGGCTCCAGACCAAGGACTATTCAGTCCGCGTGAGCATTCCGACGCGCGACGAGGTTGGAGCGGCAGGGATCGCTTTCAACCGCATGGCTGAGCAGATCAGCTTTCACACGGAAAACCTCGAGCAACTCGTCGACGAACGAACCAGGGAGCTCGGGGACGCCAATCAGCAGATTTCCGCACTCAACGAAAAGCTGCGGGACGAGAACGTCCGCCTCGGCGCCGAGCTCGCGGTTGCCAGGCAGATCCAGTTGATGGTCCTGCCGAAACCATTCGAACTCGATGCGATTCCGGGGCTGGAGATCGCAGCCTACATGCGGCCGGCCGATGAGGTCGGCGGTGACTACTACGACGTCCTGCAGAACGGGTCACGGGTCAAGATCGGCATCGGCGACGTGACCGGTCATGGTCTCGAGAGCGGCGTGCTGATGCTGATGGTCCAATCCGTCGCACGCGCGTTGCAGGAGACCAACGAGGGGGATCCGCACCAGTTTCTGGACCGGCTGAACAGAGCGATCTACAAGAACATCGAGCGGACGAACACCGGCAAGCATCTCTCGCTGGCGTTTCTTGACTTCGAGGATGAGCGGGTAACGCTATCCGGCCAGCATGAGGACGTTCTCGTCGTGCGTGCGGGCGGGGAAGTCGAACGCATCGATACGATTGATCTGGGTCTGCCGGTTGGCCTGGAGAATGACATTTCGAAGTTCATCGACACGCGTGACATCCTGTTCGAGAGTGGCGACGTGATCGTGCTGCACACCGACGGTGTGACCGAGGCGGAGGACCAGGACAAAAGGCTATTCGGGTTCGAGCGCCTCTGCCAGAGCGCCAAAAAACGCTACGGCGGGAGCGCCGAGGAAATCAAGACCGGGATCATCGAGGATCTAATGGCCCATATCGGAGTCCAGAAGATCTACGACGACATCACCCTCGTGATCATAAGGCACAGATAGGAATGACAACGCTGTTCGGGACCCCTGACATTGCAATCGGGATGAAGGAGAGCGTCAGTCGCGTGCGGCTGTTCGACGGACCTCTCGACTTGAGTTGGCGTCATTGTGCCACGACCTCGGACTTCATCGCCGATCTTTTCGCGTTGCGCTTCCGGTCGTCCCGCAATGACTACATGGAAGTGCGGCACAGCATCGGATATCTGGTCAACGAACTCATCGAGAACGCCGTCAAGTTTCGCGCACCGGGTGAGATCGTGATCGAGGCGTCGATGGATTCGGAGTGCTTCAAGCTCAAGGTGTCGAATGACGTCGATGGGGAAAACGCGTCCGAGTTCAAAAGCCTCCTGGCGGACATCACGGTTGGCGACCCCAGAGACCTGCTGATACAGAAAATTGAAGCGAATGCCGCGAACCCCGACGTGTCAGGCTCCGGACTCGGATTGCTGACGTTGATGAGCGACTATGGCGCGCGCCTGGCCTGGATATTCAGCTCGGCCGAAGAAAGCGATCGGATTTGCCTGGAGACATATGCCTCCATTCCAATCTCGCAAACGCACAACTAGAAGAAACGAAGCCAGGCCATGGAAATCAAGACAGACGACTACCGCGTGTGGAATGAGGGAAGCGATATTTTCTTCGACGGCGCAATGCGGCTTGCCAGTTCCGAAGCCGGTGCGCCCATCACCGCTTTGGCGACCAGCGTTCTTGCCTCAAATCCCACTTCCATTACGCTCAATCTGAAAGACCTTCACTTTCTCAACTCTTCCGGCATCAACCTGCTGGCGAAATTCACCATCGAGGTGCGCAAGCATCCCGATGTTCGACTCGTCGTGCGTGGAACGCCCGACATACCCTGGCAATCGAAATCATTGCCGAACCTGAAGAAGCTGCATCCCGCTCTGGTGCTTTTGATGGACTGACCAGGTCCCCCGAAATGGGCCAAGGACTGCGTGGGCTGGCGACAATCCTGGATGGCACAGGCCAGTCGGGACGGCGCAAGAGCGCCGCACCGAGCGAGATATGTACGCCAGGATAAGTATTAGGATGCGAAGGTAACGACAACTCGGCCTCGTTCGTAGATGTTCGGCATGGCTTGGTGGGGGCTCGGCACAGGCGGCGGGCGTTCCAGTTGGGGGGATGTCAGGCTGCCTGTGCCGATCTGCCGCCGCTTGACGGTCAAAATCAGCGTCATTGAGTAAGCGAGCCAAGGTCAGCTCCTGGGCAAAAACCTGCGTGGAGTCATCGTGGCCCGCGTTCACGATGGGCAACGCGAAGGCGATATCGCCCCGAGCCTGGACGCGGAAGCAATCGCCGAATTTCTGATCGTCAACATTGCCGGCATCCGGATCGTGGGACGCGGCGGCGCCGACCGCGCGGCGCTGGCCAGCCTGACCGAGATGGCGCTGAGGGCGCCGCGGTAACGCCCCTTTTTTCATGGATATCGGTGTGCGACGGGGCATGGCCTAGGCCAATGTTCCCAACTCCAAGATTCTTGGCGTCGAAGGTGTCGGGCGGGTCCCGAAGGTGAGGGCTGGCGTCGAGGGCATCGAACCCGGCCAGCGTGTCCTCGCCTGGGCCTATGCGCCTGGAATCTATGCGGAACGGATTGCAATCCCTGCTACAGCGCTGGTGCCGGTTCCCGACAGGATCAACGATGGCGTAGCCGCATCCGTGATGATGCAGGGTCTCCCCGCCCCCCATTTCGCGACCGATTTCTATCCAACTCAGCCAGGAAACGTCGCCTTTGTCGACGCGGCCGCGGGTGGCGTCGGGCTGCTGCTGACCCAGATCCTGCTGGCGTTTTCCAGCGGCATTTGAACCCCTCCGAAATGGTTGAAGGATCCCACCACGAGTAGCAAAAAAGTTGCAACATCTCCCTTTCCCCCGCATCTGCTCTCTTGGCCGGTGCAACCTTTTTTCACAGTCTGTGCCCTGGGAACAGTGACTTTTGTGTTGCAACCCGCATGTGCATTTTCAAGCGCCCGTTAAGCGCGATTAAATAGCTTTCAGTTATAGAGATAAGAAATGTAGGGGAGATCTTGTTATGCCGCACAAAAGATCGTCACACCTGTTGAGCAGCAATGTGGTTTCATTCGTAAAATTGTTCTCAGGTATTAATCTCTATAATTCTCTGAAACCTGCCCTCACGGCATCAGTATTCTCGCTATTCGTTTCTGGCTGTGTCTTGTCTGGCTGTGTCTTGGCGCCTGATACGGCGACTGTGTCGTCGATATCGACAGAATCGCGCCACCCGGTTATGTTCCCCGGCAAAAGGACGATGAAAGTGCCCGAAAAGGTCTCTGCAAGCGTGCTTCCCGTACGAGTTGCTAGCTACGGTTTTCTCGGCCGTGCGCCTTACATCTGCACACCGAGCGGCTTCGGGAGGACGTCGGGCTGCTTTCTTCGCAAGGGATAGCTTCAGATATACCGCATAGGCAGGTTTTCCATGCCGCATGCAAGTGCCTTGGCCTCGTGGCTTGTCGTCCTTCAACTAGCCTTGCCTGGCACAGGGGCCGCAGGGCTACACTCGGATATGGCAAAACCCAAAGCCGCTTCGATCGAGCCGTACCTTTTTGACGACGGACAGTCCGCCCTCCGGACGGTGACGTTCGGCGCCTACGATCCGCATGACCTGCTGCAAAACTCCGACCAGTCAAGCATAGAGCATGTCTTTCTCTATTGGCAGGCGGTGGATGAGCCGATGCTGGCCGCCAAGATGCACCTCGCCCAGATGAAGGGGCGTACGCTCATGGTCACGGTCGAACCCTATACGAAAGCGGCGAATTGGCGCGATGGTGGGGACCATCTGTTCACGGACATCAGGAACGGCGAATTCGACCGGCAAATAGCCACCGTCTGCGGCGCGGTCGCCAGCTATCCGGGCGCCTCCTGGGTTCGCTGGGGTCATGAGATGGAACGGCCGTCGGGCCGCTACCCTTGGGCGCGCGGCGGTGCGCCCGGCTACATCGCCGCCTACCGTTACTTTGTAGACGCGTGCCGGAAAATAGCACCGCGAACCCGCTTCGTCTGGTCGCCAAAGGGTGAGCGTGAGCTTACCGAGTATTATCCGGGCGACGCCTATGTCGATTTCGTCGGCGTGTCTGTCTGGGGATTGGAAAAGCAGGATCGGCAACGATACGGCAGGCCGCGAGGTTTTGCGGAGACGTTCGGCGAGAAGTATCGGCGCGTCGAGAAATTCGGCAAGCCCATCATCATCGCGGAATTGGGAATGGCCGGGCGCAAGAGCTATCGTCAAGCCTGGATGTCGGCGATCTCGGCGCTCTCGCCAGGCAGGGGCCCCTTCCCGCTCCTGACGTGCGCTGTCTATTTCAACGACAGGGAACCATACCATTGGCCGGATGGGTATGGCTCTCCGGATTGGCGCATGACGGCATCGGATCTCGCCCCCTGAAGCAATTGGCGTTACGCCGAAGGTCGTTGGAGCGGATCTGGCGCTTGCCTGGAACCGGCAACCCGCTCCAACTATTTGTTTTGCCGCATTGATTGCGGACATCGGATGTTTTCACGCGGCGGCAACGATGCTTCAGTTCGTAACCGGTCCGGCGACGACCCGCCAATTGGGCCGGCCATAGCCATTCGGCCAAGGATAGATCTCGCGATCGTTGAAGTAGACGACGGCAGTCAGGTGCGGGAACTCCTGATGCGTCTGCGCGACGTTCTCGGCCCAGTTCGTCACATAGGTCTGATCGCCTTCATAGCCGAGTTCGGCCACCATGATGGGCTTGCCGAAGCTTTCGGCCAACCGGTATCCGGGTTCCAGCGCCTCCGTGAACGTCCGGTCTTTTCCGAAATGGTCGCGATCGTATTTCTGGTAACCGAACACGGAGAGGCCGACGATGTCCACATCGTCGTCGCCCGGGTAGAAGTTGGTCAGGGCGGGATTTCCTTTGGGTGACCACATGAATTTGGCCGTCTTCAGCTGTTCGCGGCACACACCAACCATCCGGCGATAGGCGGCGATGTAGCTTTCCGGCTTCCAGTGTGCCCAGCTGAACTGGTTGTCGGTCTCGTCCATCTCCTGCGCCCAGCGGATGATTACCGGGCTCTTGAGCGCGGCGGCGGCCGAACAAACAGACGCCATGTTGGTATCGTAGCGGCCACTCAGGATTCCGTTCAGGAGCTGGTCCGAGCTCACCCGCCAGTCAACCGACCAGGACCAGGGCTCGACGGTAATCAGAAGCGTGCGCTTGCGCTGAAGGGCATACTCGTCGGCAATGGACAGGGTCGACAGGTCGACGTCTTCCCACGGAAGGAAGAGGTGTTCGATGTTGACGTTCTTGTCGCTGCCGAAGTCGCCGTGTGGGTCATAGGCGCCAAAGTCGATCGACGTCTCGGTGATGATGGGCCGCTTGTCGGTAACCTGCTCGTTCGCCGGCGTGCCCGCCGCGGGAACGCCGAGCGGGAAGTTAGCGGCCAGCACGGCTCCGGATAGTGCAAGTATGCCGAGCGAGAATGCTGTCACTCGCACGGCCTTCCTGGTGAAGGTCTTCATGATTTTGTCCTCCTATTAGAGTGGATTTGGGGTTCAGGTTGAAGGCCAGCCTTGATCCGCTCGAGATTCTCGGAGACCAGATCCTGGTCGGCCAGCTTGCTGAACTCATCGTCAGCAGGTTTGGCATGTTTGAAGACATACCAATCTCCCGATGGCTGCCTTCTCTGATAAACAATGTCGCCGAACTTCTTGTGGCTGAAGCAGGTGGTGTTCGGATATACCCCCGACACAGTGTGCCATTGGGCCTTGAAGCACAGACGGCCGTGATCGCTTACGGTCCATCGTCCTACCGCCCAGCTGACCTTGTCACCCGAGCCCGACCAGGCGGTGAAGCGGCGTCCGTCGGTCTGCAGCCGGCCCGCTCCGTCGGGCCACTGCCACGACTTGTCACGGTAGAGCATGTAGAGCTCGGCGGCGGTCATGGCGTGGGCATTCGCAGGAGGTGTGGGATCACCGGAGCCGATATCAATCGGGCTCCCGGATGCGAAGGTCGACAGGAGGCAGGCCGCCGTTAGAAGGCAGGCCCGGCCCGTTTTGACAACCGTTGCCTTGCGGCTGGAGTGAGGTGACTTTTCCATGATTTCAGTTCTCGTTCACAACATCTTTTCCCCGGCAACGGCCGGGCGATGTTCATTGATGGGTGCGGTGGGACGCAGCGGCGCAGGACAGCCAATACTCGTTACTTGAAAACCGGCTGCCTGCGCCGCGCCCCGCCCGAATACGTTGCGCAGCTCGACCATGATCGGAGACCGCATCGCACGCCTCGGGCGATGAAGATCGAGCTGGCGGATGCCCTGCCATTCGGCAACGACGATCTCGAAGACCCGCGCGGCATTCTTCAATCCGACCGGGTCATGTCCTCCGATGCTGGCACCAAGCCCGACATAACCGGTCCCCATCACTGCGATTTTCATCATTTTCCTAGCCTTGTGCTTTGTTGCCAGCCCAATCCGATGCTCAGCTTGGCTCGCGTGGAAGCCATCTGGGATGGAATGTTGTCCTGCTGATCTGCGTCGTTCCGAGCCCGGCACCGGCGACGGAATATCTTGCATCAAAAAGGCTGAGCCTACCTGCGCCCCAGGCCAGCGATTCCAAGCCGTCCTTCCCACGCTCGCTCGTCGCGATGCCGGGCAGCAGAAAGAGCACAAGCAAGCTCGCCGCCATCGCGGTACGGCTGAACCCGCGGGTGCGCCTGACGCGGTTCTCCCGGCTGTGCTGGACGACGATAACCAGAAGCAACAGTGCGTACAGCACAGAATTGATGATCGCGAAGACGTAGAAGCCGCGGCTTTCGCCGGCGTGGCTTATCAGCAGCACCGGAAATATTGATGCGAGAGACAGAAATGCATAAGGGGCGAGCACGAGCAACGGCAACTGGTCAACTTCCGACGTTCCTTTCGGCGTGATGCGGAAGTCGACAAACGAACCCGTAAGCCAGTCGTGAACGGCCGCGATCGTCCCGGCCAAGGCCCAGGGCCAGCGCGCGAAGAGGAACAGCATGCTCTCCCAGCTCAGGATCTTTGCGTTGAATGGCCGAAAGGTTCCTGTTGCACGCCAACGGAAAGCCAGAGCGATCAGGACCACTGAAAGCGGCGCGAAGTGCGCAAGAAAGCCGGGATAGGTCACCGCGACGAAGTTCTCGTTGCGCAGAAGCGCGATGATCGGCAGGGCGAACATCAGCGCCATGAACACCGCGAAAAGCGGATACCAGAGCTGCGAGAACAGGAATTGAAGCTTCAGTCTGGTCGGCAGACGGGGAACGAAGCTCGGCGAATATTGGAGGAGTAGCATTACGAGGCTGCGCGACCATTGAAATTCCTGGGTTACGAGATCCGCGAAAGTGCGCGGACCGTCGCCATGGGCAATTGCATCCAGCGCGTGGACGCCACGCCACCCATAGGCGTTCATCATCAGTGTCGTGGAGTGATCTTCCGCAAGTTCCGGACCAAGCCCACCGATCTCCTTGAGAGCCGCGCAGCGGACAGCGTAATGCGATCCGATGCAAAGCGGAGCGAGACCACCATTGTAGCCGGCCTGGAGCGATCCATGCATGCTGGCCTCGGCATGGAGCCGTCCGCGTGCAGACCAGCTCCCGGCTGCATTGGCGTCGCATATCGAAGGAGCCGACACGTAGCCGACTTTGGAATCTGCAAAGGGCCGAAGTATTTCATACAGGTAGCCGGGCTCGGGGACATGGTCGGCGTCGAGCTGCGCCACAAAATCGTAGCGTTCATAGCCGTAGCGGTCATAGAAAAAAGCAAGGTTTCCTTCTTTGCAGCGCATACGCCGCGGCCAGGTGGTCCGGTGATAGTCGCTCCTGCCCTTGCGCGTGGAAACGAAGACGCCGTGCTCTTCGCACCAGCGCAGCGTTTCGGGGGAAGGATCCTCATCGGCAAGCCATGTGTCATGCGGCACGTCCTGAGCCAACATCGCGTTGAGCGTCGTCGCCACCACAGAAAACGGCTCGGAGGGGGCTTTGGTCACGACCATCGCAACTTGGCTGTCGGCAGGCAGCCGCAACGGGCCGTTCGGTTTGCAGCCACGATTGAAGACAGCGAGAAAATAGCCCGGCAGAAACGTGACCCAGGCAAGCGGCAGCGAAACCGTCAGAAAGCCAAAGAGCCCGAGGTAGTGCGATGGATCGATCCACCACGCCCAGAAATAGACAAGCGCTGAAAACCAGACGCATGCGCCGGCCAGATGCTCAGCGCGGCGGTAGCCGGCGAGCAGCGGAACCATCAGCGGTTCGGCGCCGTCATCCATCTCTGGTGCGCGATTGTCGAAATGCCGGGTCATGCTCGCGGCTCCAGCCCGAAAAACGGCGCAGCGGTTCGCACGATCGTGTCGAGATCGGAGCATTCGGTTGAAAAACCCAAGGTCCGCTGGGCCATGCTCGGATCGGCAAAAAGCGTCGGCGGATCGCCGGCACGCCTTGGATGCATCACGATGGGAACGCGCCGTCCCGTGCCCCTGGCAACCGCATCCAGGATCTCGCGGACCGACGATCCCTTCCCGGTCCCCAGATTGACGGCCAGGTTCTCGCCGCCCGCCTGCAGATGGTCGAATGCAAGCAGGTGCGCGCGGGCGAGGTCGTTGACATGGATGTAATCGCGAACGCAGGTTCCGTCCGACGTCTCGTAGTCATCGCCGAAGACCGGCAGATGCGAAATCCTGCCTCCCGCGGCAAGCAGCGCTTTTGGAATGAGATGTGTTTCGGGATCGTGCCATTCGCCAAGCTGGCCGTCAGGATCGGCGCCGCAGGCATTGAAATAGCGCAAGGCGACGTAACGCAGGCCGTAAGCGGCCGCGTAGTCGCTGAGCATGTGCTCGGCGATCAGCTTCGTGCGTCCGTATGGGTTGATGGGATTCTGCGGCGTCGTTTCCTTGATTGGAAGGGAAGCAGGCACGCCATAAGTGGCGCAACTCGACGAAAAGATGACCTTGTCGACATGGGCCAGACGGCAGGCGTTGAGCAGAGACAGCGTGCCCGCCACGTTGTTTCTGTAATATTTCGATGGATCTTCGACGGATTCGCCGACATAGGCCGAGGCTGCGAAATGGATGACCGCCGCGGGTTGGTACTCAGCCAGGGTATGCGCGAGATGGCTCGTATCAAGGATGTCCCCGTGAACGAAGGGACCCCAGCGAACCGACGATCGGTTCCCGGTCACCAGATTGTCGTAGACAACCGGCTCTATGCCGTGTGCGCTCAGAAGTTTGGCAGCATGACTGCCGATGTAACCGGCGCCACCGGTGACGAGGATCCTGTGCACGGACATCACGCCGTCTCCGCGTGTTCGTGCGCCTGCTGCGTCAGGAGACCGTCAAAGTAACGGATGGTTTGTTTGAGGCCGTCCGACAGTGACACCTTCGGCGCCCAATCGAGTTCGCGCGCCGCGAGCGAAATGTCGGGGCGGCGCTGCCGCGGATCGTCGACTGGCAACGGATGGAGAACGATTTTCGAACGCGAGCCGGTGAGATCAATGATCTGTTCGGCCAATTCCAGAACGGTGAATTCGACCGGGTTGCCCAGATTGACCGGACTTGCCAGCGATCGTCCCGACGCCATGAGCTTCAAGAACCCGTCGATCAGGTCGTCGACGAAGCAAAAGGAACGCGTCTGCGAACCATCGCCGTAGATCGTGATGTCCTCGTTCTGGAGTGCCTGTACGATGAAGTTGGACACCACACGGCCGTCGTCGGGACGCATGCGCGGACCGTAGGTGTTGAATATCCGGGCAATCTTAATCTCGACATCGTGCTTCGCGTGGAAGTCGAAGAACAGGGTTTCTGCGCACCTTTTGCCCTCGTCGTAGCAGGAGCGCGGACCGAACGGATTGACGTTGCCCCAGTAGGATTCCGGCTGCGGATGAACGTGCGGATCGCCATAGACCTCGGATGTGGAAGCCTGGAAAATCTTGATCCCGCGCTGCCTTGCCAGTTCGAGCAGGTTGAGCGCGCCCAGCACGTTGGTTTTCATCGTCTGTATGGGATCAGCCTGATAGTGCCGCGGCGAGGCCGGGCAAGCCAGATTGTAGATCTCGTCGACTTCGGCAGCGACAGGCGAGGCAACGTCCTGCCGGACAAACGTGAATTTAGGGTCGGACGTGAGGTGCTCGATGTTGCTGAGACGGCCCGTCAACAAGTTATCGAGGCAGAGCACCTCACGTCCTTGTGAGAGCAACCGCTCGCACAGATGTGACCCTAAAAAGCCGGCACCCCCCGTGACCAGAACGCGCCGCGGGGCGAGTGCTGACCGCAGGACGCGACGTTCGCTCAATCGCGCTTCGTCGATAGATGTTACGAATGCCGAATGAATTTTTTTCATTTCAACCCAAATGCCTCCACTATACCCGTGCGAGCCTTCCGCAAGGATGGTTTCCAAAGAATATGCTCGCCTGATTTGGCTCTATGTTTTCGAGAAGTGTCTTTTGACTTTGGCGTATCAATCTTTTTCTGAAGTACGCGCCCTTCTCTTCATAGCCCCGTTATATTAGCGCTGATGAAGGCTGTCGTTATCGTCGGGTTCATAAAGTTATCTTGGGATACATTTTTTGATTTGCGCTTCAGATTTTTGCAGGCCTGCCCGCCTGTGCTTCCAGCCTGTCCGACCGCACCGCTTGCCATAGGGCGCGGCACACCACATAGTTGAAGCGGGCTGGGGCATACCGATTCGGGTAGGCGCCACGCATGGGAAAGCAAGAGGAAGCGCCGGGAAAGCTGGCACAGCAATCAGGTCGCGAGCGGAGGCGTTGGCCGCGCGACACCGATCCTCGCGATAAAGCGGCGCCACTCCGTCTGCCAATACTTGAGCCTTTGGTTTTTTCGACCCGTTTGTTGGCGCTGGAGGATCAGTTTCCTGCCTGGCAACTGTACATGGCGCCGTTGCTCGATGCTCGACTGCCGGACGACAAGTCACTCAGGGACGGCTTCCTTGCCCAGCACGTAGCCTGGAATCTCGGCCGCATGATCATCGTCCAACAGGACACGCCGGCCCACAGCTACGTGCGATCGGCCGCCAAGCTTCGATCGAGTTCCATCGACCATTGGTGCATCGTCTTGCGGCGCAGAGGCTTGTCGTGGACGGAGGTTGACGGTCGCGTTGTCGAAAGCCAGCCCGGCGCTGTCGAACTCAGATCCCTGGGCTATCCGTTTCGCGGACGGACCACGGATTCCGAATGCCTCTGCCTCTATTTGCCGCGCGATCTCTTTACCGACGTGTTGGCGCCATTCGATGCGAGGAACAATTCGGTTCTGTCCGGCAATTTCGCTACGCTCCTGGCGGACTATATGAATGCCGTTGAAGCACGGCTGCGCAGCTTGAGCGCCGAAGATTTGCCCCAGGTCGTCCAGGCGACCCGCGACATGATCGTTGCCGGCCTTGGATCGCCGGGGGACCACAAAGCCGCTTTTGAGCAGTTGACGGGTGTCGCGCTTATGGAACGCGCACGCCGGTACATCCAGAGCCATCTCGACGGGCCTGATCTGGGACCGGAGAAGATATGCCGAGCGCTCGGCGTCTCCCGGTCACGTCTTTACCAGCTGTTCGAGCCCAGCGGCGGCGTCGTGCATTACATCCAACGGCGGCGGCTACTGGCGGCGCACGTTGCGCTGAGCGACCATGTGGATATCCGGCGTATCGTCGACATTGCCGAAGCTGTCGGGTTCAGTTCGTCGGCCAACTTCAGTCGGGCCTTCAGCAAGGAATTCGGCTACAGCCCGAGGGAGGCACGCAATGCCGAATCCGGCCGCTATCCCGCGTATCCGGCATCGTTTGCCGAAGGCGAGAAAGCAGTGTCCTTCGAAGATTGGCTGAAGGCACTGGGGAGCTAATTGGGGCTGCCAGACTCGCTCCTCAGCTACGTTATTGTCGCCGTGCCCCTACTCCCACTCGATGGTGCCGGGCGGCTTCGAGGTGACGTCGTAGACGACGCGGTTGATGCCGCGCACTTCGTTGATGATGCGGGTGGCAGCCGCGCCCAGGAAGGCCATGTCGTAGTGGTAGAAATCCGCCGTCATGCCGTCGACCGAGGTGACGGCGCGTAGCGCGCAGACGAATTCGTAGGTGCGGCCGTCGCCCATGACGCCGACGGTCTGCACCGGCAGCAGCACGGCGAAGGCCTGCCAGATGGCGTCGTAGAGACCGGCCTTGCGAATTTCGTCGAGATAGATGGCGTCGGCCTCGCGCAGGATCTCCAGCTTTTCGCGGGTGATGCCGCCCGGGCAGCGGATGGCGAGACCGGGACCGGGGAACGGATGGCGGCCGATGAAGCTTTCGGGCAGTCCGAGTTCCTTGCCGAGCGCCCTCACCTCGTCCTTGAACAGTTCGCGCAGCGGCTCGACAAGCTGCATGTTCATGCGCGCCGGCAGGCCCCCGACATTATGGTGCGACTTGATCGTGACCGACGGACCACCGGTGAAGGAGACGCTTTCGATGACGTCGGGATAGAGCGTCCCTTGCGCCAGGAAGTCCGCGCCGCCGAGTTTCTTCGCCTCTTCCTCGAACACCTCGATGAACAGCCGGCCGATGGTCTTGCGCTTCTTCTCCGGGTCGGCCTCGCCTTCCAGCGCCGAGATGAATTTGTCGGAGGCATCGACCAGGATCAGCGGCAGATTGTAGTGCTGGCGGAACATCGCCACCACACCCGCGGCCTCGTCCTTGCGCATCAGCCCGTGGTCGACGAGGATGCAGGTGAGTTGGTCGCCCACCGCTTCATGGATCAGAAGCGCGGCGACCGACGAGTCCACCCCACCAGACAGCGCGCAGATGACCTTGCCCTTGCCGACCTGCTTGCGGATCGCCTCGACCGCGTGCTCGCGGTAGGCGCGCATCGTCCAGTCGCCCTCGATGCCAGCGATGTTGTGGACGAAGTTGCGCAGCAGCCGGGCACCATCCGGCGTGTGCACCACCTCGGGGTGGAACATGATGCCGTACATCTTGCGCTCGATATTGCCGAAGATGGCGAAGGGCGAGCCTTCCGACTTGCCGAACACTTCGAATCCCTTGGGCAGGGAGATGACGCGATCGCCGTGGCTCATCCACACCTGGTGGCGCTGGCCGGTCGCCCACAGGCCCTCGAACAGCGGACTGTCCTTCTCGATCTCGACGAAGGCGCGGCCGAACTCGCGATGGTCCGAGCTTTCGGCGACACCACCCATCTGCACGCACATGGCCATCTGGCCATAGCAGATGCCGAGCACCGGCACGCCTGCGTCGAAAACGATCTGCGGCGCGCGCGGGCTGCCGATATCCGACGTCGAGGCGGGACCGCCCGACAGGATGACGGCCTTGGGATTGATGCGTTTGAACGCCGCTTCGGCCGACTGGAACGGCACGATCTCGGAAAACACACCCGCCTCGCGGATGCGGCGAGCGATGAGCTGGGTAAACTGGCTGCCGAAATCGACAATCAGGACGGTGTCGGGATGATTGGCTGTTTTCATGGCGAGCGTTTAGAGAAAGAAATGAGTCGGCGCAATGGGTTGCGAGGCCTTGCTGTCACTTCGATTCCACGACCTCACCCGCAACGCCAGCGTCTTCATCCATTGCCGCAACCTTTCCGGCCGCAAGCGCCCGCAAAGCGCCCATCAGCGCCGTGAAGCGCGCCTCGCCAATGCGATCGACATAGCGCCGTTCAATCTCCATCTTGACCCGGTCGCCGTCGCGCAAGGCGTCCAGCCCCTTGCGCGTATAGCGCACCAGCTTGCCGCGGCCATCTTGCGGATCGGGCAGGCGCTCGACGATGCCTTCCGCCTCGAGGCCGTCGAGCAGTTGCTGGATCGCCTGCTTGGAGATTGCCGAGCGTTCGATCAACGCCGACTGGCGCATGCCGCTCCTTTCGATATGTCCAAGCAGTCCGGCGCGCGCTTCGGTGAACCAGCCGTGACCGGCGGCACGCATCGCGGCGGCGAATTCGGTCTGCCAGGCACGGCTTGCCTGCCATAGCCGCCAGCCGATGTGATCCGGCAGTGCTTCGGTTTTTTCGTCAAGCTCCTTGACCATTTTATCCAGACTCCATATAGTCAAGATACTTGACGATCTTCGACCCGTCGAGGCCTTTCCAACTCAAGCACACGGACAGAGACCATGACAATTCTCGACAAGAATACGCTCGCCGTTATCATGATCGGCACCACGCATGTCATCGACATGGGCGGCAAGGATGCCTTCATCCACTACGAAAACGAGAACCGGGCGCATATGCTGCTGCCGGATGGTACCCTTTTCCATGGACTTTGGACGCTGCTCGACGACGGCTACAAGGTCGAGTGGAAGGACGGCCCCACCGGTTCGTGGAAACTCGATCATTCGCCGGGAGCAATCGACTATATCGATGCGAACGGCGCCGTGCGCGGGCGCATTTCGCGCATCGATTTCGGCGATCCCGCGCGCCTGGCCGCTTGATCCGATTCGCGGTCAGGCGCCCAGCAGGCCCTCGCCGATCGCCTGTTCCAGCAGCCCGACCGCCCCGGCCAGCCTCTCGTCGATGACGTGCAGATATTCGGTCCAGTCGTTGACATGACGCAGGTCGGCGGCACCATCGGAAATGCCGCGCAGTCCGATCAGCGGGATGTCGAACCGCTGGCAGGCGCGCAAGCAGGCGAAAGTCTCCATGTCGACCATGTCAGCCGCGATTGCGTCATAGGCGGCGCCAGTGATGATCGCGCCTCCGGTCGACAGCGTGGCCTCCCTTATGCCTGGAATGCGTAACGGCAGCGGCACCGTCACCGGCAGGTCGAGGAAGGGTGTCGCGCCCTTCTCGAAACCGAGCGGCGAGGCGTCGATGTCGCGATAGCCGACCGAGATGGCCTGGTAGATTTCCGTCTGCTCCAGCGTCCGGCTGCCGGCTGAGCCGAGCGATACGACGAGGTCCGGCAGGGTCTTCTGCGATTTCAGCCAGGAGAGTTCGGCGCCCAATCTGACGCCGGCCTCGACCGGCCCGACGCCCGTCATCAGTGGCGTGAACAGCCGCTTGAGGTGCGGGCCGTATTCAGCCTGCGCCGCCATGACGAAGAGGATGTCCTTGCCCGATAGACTAGTCAGCTTGCCGGTCACGGTGATCTGCTCCTGCTGGCGCTCCGCTGGGCTCGTTGCATTCCGACCCAACCGGGAGCCCGCTGCCTGCGGCAGCTCCCCGGTTCGAGCCCTTTGAAAGGTCCACCGGACCTTTCAATTCGCCTTCGGCGAACCGGGCTCTCACCCTTCGATGCCATCGCGTCCGACCACGGTCATCATCGTGCCGGTCATGGTGGCGATCAGCTTCGCCTCGCCATCGGCGGCGAAGGCATAGGCCTGGCCATCGGCAACGATGATGGTACGACCGGGCTTCGTCACCGAGCCGCGAAACAGGAAGCGCTCGCCCCTGCCCGGCGCCAGGAGATTGACCTTGAACTCGATGGTCAGCACGCCGGAGCTTTCCGGCATCAGCGAGAACGCGGCATAGCCGCAGGCAGAGTCCAGCGCCGTCGAGATGACGCCGGCGTGCAGGAAACCGTGCTGCTGGGTCAGTGCCGCCGAATAAGGCATCTCGATCTCGATGATGCCGGGCGTCACCAGGGTCAGCTCGGCGCCGATCGTCGCCATTGCCTTCTGGCGCGCGAAGGATGTCCTGACGCGGTCTTCATAGTCCGGGGCGGGTACGATCTTTGCTGCCATGGCCGTTGCCTTCCTTTATGCCGATAAGCTTATTGCAGAGGCATGGGCGGCAGGCAAATGCTTTTGCTGCACTGCAACAAAACGGTCGCGGGAGGCGTGCTAGTTCAACCAGAGAAGCGATGCGTTGAGCAAAGTGGCGAATGCCACCCATGCCGCATATGGCGCGAACAGCCAGCCGGAAAGCCGGTCGCGGTTCCAGACCCTGGCAATGAACAGCACAATGCTGGCGAGAAGAAGCACGATGAGGACCAGGGCAGGACCAATCAGCCTGGCGCCGAAGAAGGTCGGCGACCACAAAAAATTCAATACCAGCTGGACGCCCCAGACCTTCATCGCGGATCCTGTCGGTTCCCGCAGCCATGTCCGCCAGCCGGCCACGGCGATCAGCACATAGAGCAGCGTCCAGGCAGGCCCAAAGATCCAGTTGGGCGGATTGAAGGGCGGCTTGGCCAGCGATGCATACCAGGCGCCCGGCAGCGTTGCGTAGCCGATCAGCAGGCCTCCACCCAGCACCAGGATGAGGAAGAGCAGAAGCGTCAGGTATCTTTGCAAGGATTTCCCCCGATGGCGGCATGAAGCGTGCATCTGCAAACTGGGGCGTTATCGCCACCTGTCAACGGCAGCGTCAGTTCGTCCGGCGCATGGCGCAGAAGTAAAACCCGTCCGTGCCGCTCAACGCCGGCGACAGCGAGATACCGCCTGCGGCGACGATGCGCACAGCCGCGTCACGGCCTGGAAAACGGCTGTTCCAGAGCTGGCGATGATCGTCCGGCACGAAGCCGCTGTTGCGATCCCGGAACGCCGCGATCTGGCCGCCATTCTCCTCGTCGAACACCGAGCAGGTGATGTAGACCAGCAGACCGCCGGGTTTGACATAGGCTTTGGCCGCATCGAGGATGGCCGACTGTTCGCCCTTGCGGGCGTCGAGCTGCCTTTGCGTCAGCCGCCATTTGGCGTCGGGACGGCGCCGCCAGGTGCCACTGCCGGTGCAGGGCGCGTCGACGAGAACGATGTCCATATGGTTGGAGAGCGGCGCGAGTTCCGAAGGCTTGGTGACCACCTGCACATTGCGGTTTTCCGAGCGGCGGATGCGGTCGAAGATCGGCGCCAGCCGCGCCTTTTCGGCATCGTGGGCAAAGATCTGGCCGCGATTGTCCATCGCCGCCGACAACGCCAGCGTCTTGCCGCCGGCGCCGGCACAGAAATCGAGCACCTGCATGCCGGCCTCGGCGCCGGCAAGGGCGGCCGCCACCTGCGAGCCTTCGTCCTGGACCTCGAACCAGCCTTTCTGGAAAGCCGGCTCGGCCTGCACGTTCGGGTGCCTGCCGTCACCATCGATCGGCGGAATGCGGATTCCGTGCGGCGCGATGGCGGCGGGTTTCGCGCCGGTTCCCGACAGTTCCGCCAGCACCTTGTCGCGATTGGCCTGCAAGGTGTTGACCCTGAGGTCGAGCGGCGGGCGTGTGGCCAGCGCCGCGCCCTCGTCGACCCAGCTGGCGCCGAAGGCTTGCTCGAAAAGCGGGGCGCACCAGTCGGGAACATCCGCCCGCACCGCGTCCGGCGCATCGGCAAGCCGGTGCCCGGCGATTGCCTGGAGTTCGGCCGCGGTCAGAAGCGGCGGCGCGAACTTGTCGCCGTCAAGCGCATCGTTCAGGGACTGCGCCGTCTGGCCCCATTCGAGCAACAGCGCGCCGAAGCCGATGGCGCGCGGCGTGTCCTCGCCCAGCAGCCAGCCGGCGGAACGCTTGTGACGCAATGCATCATAGACGATGTTGCCGATCGCCGCGCGATCACCGCCGCCGGCGAAGCGATGCGACAGGCCCCAGTCCTTCAGCGCATCCGCCACCGGCCGGTGGCGCCGGCCAATGTCCTCCAGCACTTCAATCGCCGCAGCCAGCCGTCCGCCCAGTCGCATCCGTCATTCCATCAAATCGAGCACATATCTCTCGGCCTGCTCTTAGAGCCTTTCGCGCCTGGATTGAACCCCGCTTCCGTCCCACGACGGCAATCCTGACCGAGGCCAGCGAATCGACGCGACCAGTAAATATCCGTGGCCGGTAACAGCAGATCGATCAACAGATGACAGTTCTCTAATGTTCGCAACTGGCGACTGCAAGCACCGCTTGTGGCGCAACCGCTCTGCTTTCCAAGTTTTTCCGTTGGGAATACTCTTGCCCGCATGATTCGCGGCGCGAAAAAGCAGGCCAGCGGATCGATACGAGGAGAGGGCAATGAAGACTTATCTGGCGGAAGTTCTGGGCACATTTCTGTTGGTGTTCATCGGCACGGCGTCGGTGGTGACGGGTGGCTTCGGCGGCGCGCTGCCGCTCGGTCAGGAAGGCATCGGTCTGGCATTCGGCATCGGCCTGATCGCGGCGGCCTATGCGATCGGCCCCATCTCGGGCGCACATCTCAACCCGGCGGTGACGCTCGGTATCTTCCTTGCCGGGCGGCTGCCGGCCAAGGACGTCATCCCCTACTGGATCGCGCAGGTCATCGGCGCCATCCTCGCTTCGCTGGCGCTGTGGATCATCGTCTCCGGCAAGGCCGGCGAACCCATCACCAACTTCGGTGCCAACGGTTGGGACGTGACGAAATGGGGCATGAGTTCGGCATTCCTGTGGGAGCTGATCGGCACCTTCACCTTCGTCACGGTGATCCTCGGCGTGACCGCCGAAAAGCACTCGACGGCGTTTGCCGGACTGGTCATCGGCCTGACGCTGGCCGGCATTCACTTCGCCATGATCCCGGTGACCGGCACATCGGTCAATCCGGCACGGTCGATCGGCCCGGCACTGTTTTCCGGAGGGGCAGCGATCAGCCAGCTCTGGCTGTTCATCGTTGCCCCGTTGATCGGCGGCGCCATTGCCGGCGTCGTCGCCAAGGCACGTGTATTCGAAAAGGACTGAATTTCGAGAGGCTGACCAAGGAAAGGCGCGGGCCAAACCCGCGCCTTTTTCTTTGGTGGATACGAGAATTGCCGTTTGCTGACGCGAAGAGGAACTGGCCATCTGCCGCGGTGGCAAGCTACGGCGCCACCTGCCTGACGACGCTTTTGCAGAAGCGGACATTACCGGCGATCGCGTTTGGGGGTCCCGGGTGCGCCCGGAACAGCCGATCGAACTATGCGCAAGACAGGCACATCTTTCGCAGCTAATATTCCAGAGCTGCCGACCCTTGTGGCAACGTGATCGAGATCTACTTCCACACACCCAGGCGCTTCGCTTCCCTGGAGGAGATGGCTAGCGGCGGTATTTGGCTTATCGCCCAGGACGATGCTCGCAAGCTACTGATGCTACCGGCTCTGACCTGAACCAGGGGGGACAATGGCGATAAGGGTAATCGGAACGGGCTTTGGCCGAACCGGAACGGATTCGATGCGCGAGGCGCTGACGATCCTTGGCTTCGGCCCCTGTCACCACATGTTCGAAGTCATGGCCAATGACGATCAGAAGCGGCTTTGGCGTGCGCTGGCGAAGGGCGCGACACCAGACTGGAACCAGCTGTTTGCGGGCTACGCTTCCTGCATCGACTGGCCCTCCGCGCACTATTGGCGTGACCTGATCGAGTTCTATCCGGACGCCCGGGTTATCCTGACATACCGATCGCCGGAAAGCTGGTGGAAAAGCTTCGAGAAGACGATCCTGCAGGGCATCAGCCAGAGCACGGATCAGGAGTCGCTGGGTGTTGCCTTGATCTCCAGGCAAGTCTTCGACAGCCGGCCGCACGATCGCGCCAATGCCATGGCCGTATATGAAGCCAATGTAAGGGCGGTCATTGCGACAGTGCCGCCGAAGCGGCTGCTGATCCACAATCTGGGCGACGGGTGGGAGCCGCTCTGCCTGCATCTTGGCGTGCCCGTACCGGACCAGCCGTATCCCAATCGCAACAATACCAAGGACTTTCAGTCGACTCTTGCACAGAATTAGTCTGGCTGCCTGCAATGGGTCAGGTCACGGCGATATCCGCGACGACGCTCAGGTCGGACTTGGCGCAAAGCGAACAATACGAACAACCTATCCCCTCACGCCGTCTTCTGCGTCACCAATCCCAACTCCTCGACCATCGCA
Organism: Mesorhizobium sp. Mes31; assembly: GCF_024519675.1. Taxonomy (NCBI): domain Bacteria; kingdom Pseudomonadati; phylum Pseudomonadota; class Alphaproteobacteria; order Hyphomicrobiales; family Phyllobacteriaceae; genus Mesorhizobium; species Mesorhizobium sp. Mes31. The sequence goes on from NZ_JALJRL010000003.1 coordinate 477,766, forward strand.
TTGCGCATCAAGAACTTCTGCGGCTTGCCGGTCACCGTCATCGGCAATTCGGTGCGGAAGCGGATGTAGCGCGGAACCTTGTAGTGGGCGATCTGACCGGCGCAGAAGGCCTTGATCTCCTGTTCGGTGGCGATCTGGCCGGGCTTGAGCACGATCCAGGCGCATAGCTCTTCGCCATATTTGGGGTCGGGAATGCCGAACACCTGCACTTCCTTCACTTTAGGATGGCGGTAGAGGAACTCCTCGACCTCGCGCGGATAGACGTTTTCGCCGCCGCGGATGACCATGTCCTTGACCCGGCCGACGATGTTGCAATAGCCCTCGGCGTCGATGGTGGCGAGGTCACCGGTGTGCATCCAGCCGTCGGCGTCGGCTTAGGCTCACTGCTCGTCCAGATAGCCCGGCCCATAAGACTCCCTCCAAACTCCATTCGTAGCAAAGGTTACAACATTGTTTACCGCTTCCTGAAGGCGTGCGCCGGGATGCCTCTTGTAGGCGGCAAGCAGCTCGTTAGCGTATTGCTGAGTAATTGCTTTGGCTCCCTCAACTCCAAAGAACCTCAAAAGCACCGAGATGTGACCTTCGGCGAGGGATACGATAGGATAGGTATCGGTCTCATCAGCAGCTCGGTTGAGCTCGCGCAGCGTCTCGATGGATTCGTTTAGCAGCGGTTCGGCCGCGTCCCAACTCGAAGACATAGAAGCAATAATCATCAGTTGTTGGGCGTAAGCGTGCTCAATTTGAGGTGAGGAATAGGCTTCTCTGGCTGTTTTGAATTTCTCCAAAGCTTCGCCATTTTTACCGAAATCACGCAGAGCGAGGCCATACTGAAGCCAGTAAAGGCCATCAATATGAAACTTTGTTTCAAATACTTCGTAAACTGATCGTACTTTCTCTTCGTCATTTCGCATCATCTCTTTGACAAAGCGATGATTTATGATCGATTTGAACACAACGCCGTCTGCTTTCCCAACATTCTTGATCACCGGGGTTTCGTAATCGGAGAACGCCTCTAGAACAGCGACAAGACAATCTCTGATCATTGACGTCTGTACTATTTTTTCAAACAACTCACGAACATAGACTGGATGTCTGGCAGAGTACTTTCCAGAGTTCGTCACTACGATTCCTTCTGTTTCGCGGGACATAACATTGATATCTTCGGCGATCCCAAGATTCGAAAGAGACGACCCAACTATATTTGCACTTAATGTCGATCTATGAATACTTGCCAGACCAACAATGACAAGAAATTTTTTATGTTTCTCATCTCCTATTTTTTTGAAATCGTTCTCGATTATACGAGTAAATCCAAATCCAGTAGTCGCTTCCATCAAGCCGATCAGCAATTGTCGATCGGCTTTGCTGAAAATCTCGGAAACTCGCTGCTCCGGATTCATAGGTTGAAAACGAGTCCAGGGGCCAAATTCTTCCAGCTTTTTCAATATTCCGCCAACATCGGACTTACGGATTTTCTCCACTTTAAAAACCCCGGATAATACTGACTCCAATGTAGCCTTTACGCGCCTATTCCAAATATTCAGTCTTTCAGAAAATACGACGCAGATGTTTTTAGTTTGAGTTCCCCCAAGGAGCTCAGCTATCTCGTTATGCATCGACTCTATTTTGTCGATGAATAGATAGAAGCCGGATGTGTTAATTTGCTCCAAGGCCACCACGACCTCCTTGAGCTCGCTCACTGATTCCCTGAGAAAATAAACCGGCATACTTGACGCTTGACTCACGTGCAGCGCAGCCATCATAAGTGCTGTGGTTTTTCCGGACCCCGCAGGGCCGATAAGGGCTATGCACTTTTTGCTTTCGTACCCCGTATCTACAAGTCGGGAGAACTCCTGGATAAAAGCCAGTTTCGCCGGGACCCCATCAAGAACGTCGGCCCAGCGCGGCTTATATCCCTTATAGAACTCTCGAATTGCTCCTAGCGTATTGTCAGAACTAGTACGTGGCAGAGTATCTGCGCTTACAAGTGTGATGCTATTTAAGGCACGCTTTTGCTTGTCGGTAAGTGTTCGGTTGATGTTTCTCAACTCTGGACGTCGAGCAGTCGCGAGATCCCAGCCAGTTGGGGGCTTAGGCATTTCACGGACGAGCCACTCCGCGAAATCTTCGATCTTTCCGGGTACATGTATGAGGTTGAAGCTATTAAGATGGTGTTTGTCGATTTCACTTGCTGACGGCGTTATCACGTATCCGCGCAGCGGAGCTCTCTTAACGACCGAGCGCATCTCTGCAATAGCATGTTGAAAGAGCGGTTCGTTTAACTTGCTACCAATAAATACAAACGTGTAGCTGCTATGGTTTTGACCCAGCTCGCGATACCAAATCGGAAGTCGATTGGAGCTTCTCCGTATTCTTGAGGCGAGAATATAAAACCGTCTTCCGGCCTATCTGCTGAACCGTTCAGTTTCACCAATTGAATGGATTTAAATATCGGATCAATTTCTTCGAGCGGCGAATTCCTTGAGAAAATTTCGAGGTTTTGCATCCCAGATTTACGGAACGCCGCCTCCGTGCAGTCGTCTATGTTTAGCGTAAAGATGCGAGACCAAGGAAAGGACGCAATCGTCAGAAGGGCCGGCGACGGCTTTGTGTTGCTAAGACGCGCTCGCAGGAATGAGTGCAGGCGAGCAGAGTCGATCGAGTTTATTGCCGAATACACCGTACTGAGAGATTCGCCAGTATAGGTCCAATTCATGAGTGCTGACAGCTCTCTAGCGAGTCCATCGCCCATAGGCATTTCAACGTTGTCGGAATCGCGCGACCCAACCGAAGCACCCGCTCCGAGTAAAAGCATCAGGCGGCCATTTTTATACGCGGTTTTTATTTCATCCAACATTCTTCATCTCCGATATATTTAAAACACGACGCACTTTTCGATATAACGTTCGTTACAGTGTATGACCTTTCATTAAATCTTCGACCATGAATGCTCAGTTGTATTTTAGCGAGAATTCCGAAAAGCACCACGGCCGCCATGTGCGCAGTCAGGGACGCGCAACTCTGCTCACGCCGTCTTCTGCGTCACCAATCCCAACTCCTCGACCATCGCATTGCGCATCAAGAACTTCTGCGGCTTGCCGGTCACCGTCATCGGCAATTCGGTGCGGAAGCGGATGTAGCGCGGAACCTTGTAGTGGGCGATCTGGCCGGCGCAGAAGGCCTTGATCTCCTGCTCGGTGGTGATCTGGCCGGGCTTGAGCACGATCCAGGCGCAAAGCTCCTCGCCGTACTTGTCGTCGGGAATACCGAACACCTGCACTTCCTTGATCTTGGGATGGCGATAGAGGAACTCCTCGACCTCGCGCGGATAGACGTTTTCGCCGCCGCGGATGACCATGTCCTTGACCCGGCCGACGATGTTGCAATAGCCCTCGGCGTCGATGGTGGCGAGGTCACCGGTGTGCATCCAGCCGTCGGCGTCGATCGCCTCGCGGGTCTTGTCGTCGTCGTCCCAATAGCCCTTCATCACTGAATAGCCGCGCGTGCACAGTTCGCCCGGCGCGCCGACGGCGACGGTGGCGCCATCGGGATCGACGGCCTTGACCTCGACATGGGGGTGGATCCGCCCGACGGTCGAGACGCGTTTCTCCAGCGGGTCGTCGACGCTGCTCTGGAACGAGACCGGGCTGGTCTCTGTCATGCCGTAGGCAATGGTCACCTCCTGCATGTGCATCAGCGAAATCACCTTCTTCATCACCTCGATCGGGCACGGCGAGCCGGCCATGATGCCGGTGCGCAGGCTGGAGAGATCAAAGGTCGCGAAATCCGGATGATCGAGCAGGGCGACAAACATGGTCGGCACGCCATAGAGCCCGGTGCAGTGCTCCGCGGCTACCGCATTCAGCGTAGCGCCGGGGTCGAACCCCTCGCCCGGGAAAACCATGGTCGCGCCTTTCGACACGCAACCCATCGTGCCCATCGACATGCCGAAGCAGTGATAGAGCGGCACCGGAATGCAGAGCCGGTCGTCGACGGTGAGCCTGATCGCCGAGGTGACGAAATTGCCGTTGTTGACGATGTTGTGGTGGGTCAGCGTCGCGCCCTTGGGTGCCCCCGTGGTGCCCGACGTGAACTGGATGTTGATGGCGTCGCCGGGTTTCAGCCCCTCGGAAATGCGGTCGAGGCTGTCATGCTCGTCGCGTCCGGCCATGGCCAGCACATCGGCGAAATTGAACATGCCGGGCGAGCTGTCCTCGCCCATGCGGATGACGATCCTGAGCGCCGGCAGTTTTTGCGCCTTGAGCTTGCCGGGCGTGGCGGTGGCGATCTCCGGCGCCAGCGTCTCGATCATGCCGAGATAGTCGGAGGTCTTGAATTTGGCTGCGGTGACGAGCGCCTTGCAGCCGACCTTGTTCAGCGCATATTCGAGCTCGGTCAGCCGGTAGGCAGGGTTGATGTTGACCAGGATCAGGCCGATGCGGGCGGTGGCGAACTGCGTCACCAGCCATTCCCAGCGATTGGGCGACCAGATGCCGACGCGATCGCCCTTTCCGAGGCCAAGCGCCAGGAAGCCGGCTGCCAGCGCGTCCACGGTGTCCGACAGCTCGCCCCAGGTGAAGCGCTTGTCCTGGCCGACGAAAACGGCGGCATCCTGCGTGGCGTATTTGCTGGCGGTGTCGGAAAACAGCGCGGGAATCGTCTTGTCGAGCAGCGGCACGCTGCGCTCGCCCGAGACATGCGCCTTGCCGTCGACGGGTGCCAAGAAGGTGCTGCCACTGCGCGTTCCACGTCCGCGCAGGTTGGTGGCGTTCTTCAGCTCGTCGAGATTGACCGGCATGGCTTTTTTCCTCCCAAGACAGGCCGGAGTCTATCAGCCCGGCGGGGCAGTGGAAATCCGTCGATGGTCGTTGAGGCAAGAAGGCCTCTTCTCCGTCTCGGGCGAAGCGTTCGCAGAGGGGGATTGCGCCGACGCTATCCGGCTACCGAAGCCATTTTCTTGGCGATGTCGCGCAACAGAGCCTCGTCAGCCGCCGCACGCGTCTTCTTCGACGCCACCAGGCAAGCCTGAGACTTCAGCACCACACCATCGCCCAATACCTTGAGATGATTGGCGCGCAAGGTCGAGCCGGTGGTGGTGATGTCGACGATGACATCGGCGAGCCCGGCTGCCGGTGCCCCTTCGGTGGCGCCGAGGCTTTCGACGATGCGATAGACCTGGATGCCATGTTTCTGCGAGAAGAATTGCTGGGTCAGCCGCCAGTATTTGGTGGCGATGCGCAGCCGCCTGCCATGGCGCTGGCGGAAATCGGCGGCGACGTCGTCGAGATCGGCCATGGTGTCCACGTCGAGCCAGATGTCGGGCACCGCCACCACGACATCGGCGGTGCCGAAGCCGAGACGGGCAACGATTTCGGCGCGGGTCTCCCAGTCGGCAAGATTTTCACGCACCAGATCCTCGCCGGTAATGCCGAGATCGACCGCCCCCTGGCCGATCTCGCCGGCAATCTCGGAAGCCGACAGGAACGCCACTTCGATGCTTTCCGCGCCCTCGATGCGGGCGCGATACTTGCGCTCGTCGCCGGGCAGGCTGACGGCGAGGCCGGCTTTGGCCAGCACCTCCAGCGCCTGCTCCTTGAGGCGGCCTTTCGACGGAATCGCCAGCGTGATCATTGCCCCGCCTCCCGCAGCGCATCGATGCGGTCGAGCCAGACGGAAAAGCCGACGCCGGGGATCGGCGTCTTCGCGCCGAGCAGGGTCAGCAACCGGTCATAGCGTCCGCCACCGGCCAACGGCCGGTCGCCGCTTTGCGCCGCGATTTCGAAGACCAGGCCGGTGTAGTAATCAAGCGGACGGCCGAAGGCGGCATCGTAACGGATTATCTGCGCCGGCAGGCCATGCGCTTCGATCGCCCTGGCGCGGGCCGCGAATTTCTCCAGTGCGGGGGCCAGGGAAAGCCCGGCACCCGTGGCGAAAGAGTCCAACGCCTGGGCGGCAGCGTCGAGCGGCACGTCGATCGCCAGAAAGCCCTTCAGCGCCGCGAATGCCTCGTCCGACAGCCGCACGCTGCGCAGTTCGGCTTTTTCGATCAACCGCCGCGCGATGTCGGCCGGCGAGCGTCCGGCGGATGCCGACAGGCCCGCCTCTTCCATGCCGCCGGCGATGTGCGCGGAGAGACCTTCCAGATCGCCGTCGAGAACAAGGGCGGCGACTGGGCCCGAGAGCTGGCCGTTGCGCGGCGGATTGGCGAGATCAGCGAGCGCTGCCTCCAGCATCGGCGCCGAGCCGAAGGCGCGGGCAAGACGCATGCGCCAGCCGCGCGGCAGCCCGAGGGCGGCCAGCACGGCCTCGAAAATGGTCTGGTCCCCGAGCGTTATCGCCAGTGCCTTGCCCGGCAACACCAGGGCGAGCAGCGCGTGTGCGTCGGCGATCGAGCGAGCATCGGCTTCCGCGGTATCGCGGTCACCGAGATCCTCGATGCCGGCCTGGAAGAACTCGTTGCCACCTTCGCGGCGCTGGCGAAACACTTCGCCGAGATAGGAATAGCGGCGCGGCGTGCCGGCCTGCGAACTTATGTGGTCAAGGCAGACCGGAATGGTGAATTCGGGCCGCAAGCACAACGTCTGCCCGGTCTCGCTTTCGGTGAGGAAAATACGGCGGCGCAGATCCTCGCCGGCCATGTCGAGGAACGGGTCGGCCGGCTGCAGCACGGCGACCTCGACCGCATGCGTGTTGCGCGCCGCGAAGAGGTTGGCGATGTCGGCTGATATGGCGGGATAGCGGGAGGTCATGAAGCGCCGCCTCTCCTTCTCCCCCTGCGGGAGAAGGTGGATTGGCGCGCAGCGCCGAGACGGATGAGGGGTGTTGGACGGAATGAGGGGTCGGTGTTTTCTGGAACACCCCTCATCCGACCTCGCTCCGCGAGGCCACCTTCTCCCACAAGGGGAGAAGGACAAGCGAGCGCGGCGCTCGTCACTTCGCCCTCTCCTCCGCCTGCGCCGCCAGGATCTTCTTCACCTCGGCGACCAGTTCGCTTTCCACCACCGTCACCTGCGCCGGGCGCGCGGCGCGCCATTCGGCGTTGCCGGTGATCTCGGCCGACATGCGCGCGCCCTCGATCAGGTCCTTGATCTGCAACTCGCCCTTGGCGCGCTCGTCGCCGCCCTGGATGACGGCGACGGGGCAGCCGCGCCGGTCGGCATATTTGAGCTGCGCCTTCATGCCGGCGCCGCCAAGATACATTTCGGAGCGGATGCCGGCGGCACGCAGCTCCGCCACCATCTTCTGGTAGCGGCCGAGGCTGTCGGTGTCCTTGTCCATCACCAGCACGACGACCGGCGCGATGACATCAGACGTGTCGAGCTTGCCGAGGTTCTTCAGCGCGGTCATCAGCCTGGAAACGCCGATGGAGAAGCCGGTCGCCGGGACGGGCTCGCCACGGAAGCGCGAGACGAGACCATCATAACGGCCACCGCCGCCAACCGAACCGAAACGCACGATCTGGCCGTCCTCATTGGGGATCTCGGCCAGCAGCTCGGCCTCGAAGACGGGGCCAGTGTAATATTCGAGGCCGCGCACGACTGATGGGTCGATCTTCACCCTGTCATCAGCATAGCCGGCACTTTCAACTAGGAGCCGTATTTGATCGAGTTCAGCAATTCCCTCGCGATAGAGTCCACTCTCTGAAAGGCGAATGTTGTTGTGCACCAAGGTCGGAGGCTGGAGCGAAAGTATACCGCCCTTCATATTCGCCAACTCCGGATTGTCCCGTGGCTGGATCGTCGCCGATGGAATAACGACGGTTGATGTTGGCTCGAGAAATTCGAAAACTACGTCAATCTCGCCGGGCCCAAGCCCCGCACCCTTCGTAAAATCACCGCTTTCGTCCTTGCGCCCCGGTCCCAGCAGAAGTCTCACGCCTTCCGGGCCGAGCTTGTCCAGTTTATCGATTGCCCGCAGCACCGTCAGCCGGCGGCCGGCATTTTCGTCACCGCCAAGGCCGATCGCTTCGAGCACGCCGTCCAGCACCTTGCGGTTGTTGACGCGGATGACGTAGTCGCCGCGCTTGATGCCGAGCGCTTCCATCACGTCGGCCATCATCATCGCCATCTCCGCATCGGCCGCTACGCCCGGCGTGCCGATCGTGTCGGCATCGAACTGCATGAACTGGCGGAAGCGGCCGGGGCCGGGCTTCTCATTGCGGAACACCCAGCCGGAGCGATAGCTGCGATAGGGCTTGGGCAGGCGCTCGTAGTTCTCGGCGACGAAGCGCGCCGTCGGCGCTGTCAGGTCATAGCGCAGCGACAGCCACTGGTCGTCATCGTCCTGGAACGAGAACACGCCTTCGTTCGGCCGGTCCTGGTCGGGCAGGAACTTGCCCAGCGCATCGGTGTATTCGATCAGCGGCTGGTCGGCCGGTTCGAAACCATAAAGCTCATAGACCGAGCGGATCGTCGCCATCATCTTCTCGACGGCGCGGATGTCCTCGGCGCTGCGGTCGGCAAAACCGCGCGGCAGTCGCGCTTTCGTCTTTTCCGATTTGTCGGCCATGAGTTGGGGTCTTTTTGTTGGGTAAATGCGGACTTGTTTCGAGTGCGCGTGTCCTAACCGATGCCGCAGGGAGCGGCAAGGGTTGGCAAGCCTTCTCGCCGTGGGGAACAAGTTCCGGGAAGGCCGCGCCGCCCCTCATCCGCCTGCCGGCACCTTCTCCCCGTATAGTGACGGGGAGAAGAGGGCTGGCCGCAACCTCGGCGCCTCTCAGCAGCGATCGAGATTGGCAAAACCCTCGATGGAGGCGTTCTTCTCCCCGTCACTATACGGGGAGAAGTGCCCGGCAGGGCGATGAGGGGCAGCGCAAAGCGATAAAAGCATGTTCCTTATCAAGGCCGACAGCTAGTCAGCCCTGAAACAAACCGCGCCGAAAATGAAACAATCCCGCCATGAGTGCGGCATTGTGCCGACACAATCGCCGCCGATAAAGCGCACCGAAACAAGAGGTTCGGGCCATGGCCACGGCAGCAAAATTCAATTCGATCGATAACGGCGCCAGCAACCTGCCAGCACGCCTGCGCCCGGCCGACAGTCATGCGCCGAAAATGGTCAGCCAGGTCGCGGGCCCGTTCGAGGTAACGGCCAAGGACGGCAAGGGACCTACGATGCGCGACGCGTTGATGACCGGCCTGCTGGTGATCTACCCGGCGCTTGCCACGGTGGCGGCGATCGTCGCGGGGCTCTTCCTGGCCGGCGCCAACGGTACCTGAGCCCTATTTCGGCCGTCTGAAAGCCTTCCGTTCCTTCTCGACTTGCCTGCGGCAGGCGCAGCCCTCGAGATGATCGTTGACCAGGCCCATCGCCTGCATGAAGGCATAAACCGTGGTCGGGCCGACAAAGCTCCAGCCGCGCTTCTTCAGTTCCTTCGAAATCCGCACCGAGACCGCCGTGGTCGGGTTGGCGCGCAGATGGGCGAGGTCGACGATCTCGGGCCGTTCGTCCTTGCCGGGTTCGAACTTCCAGAACCAGGCGGCCAGCGAGCCGAATTCATCGGCCATCTCGCGGGCGCGCTTGGCGTTGTTGATGGTCGAGACGATCTTGCCGCGGTGGCGAATGATGCCGGCATTGCCAAGCAGGCGTTCGACATCCTTGTCGGTGAAGGCGGCGACCTTGTCGAACTCGAAATTGGCGAAGGCCTGGCGAAAATTCTCCCGCTTGCGCAGGATGGTCAGCCACGACAGGCCCGACTGAAAGCCTTCGAGGCAGATCTTCTCGAACAGCCTGCGGTCATCCGCCACCGGCCGGCCCCATTCATGGTCGTGGTAGTGCAGATAGTCGGGCAGGTTGCCGTGCCAGAAGCAGCGCGCGACACCGTCGGGGCCGGCAAGCAGGCCGGTGTTTTCTTTTTCCATGGCGACAAATCCGTTCGTTAACGCGCCTTTGCGCTGCATTTACCGCGGCTTTACCAGATTCCTGAACCCGGCGGTAACCACACCAAAAGGTTTACTGACAGTCCTGCATTTTACGCATTCCGATTCATGTTTCGGTTGCTGCTTCCACGCCAATGATCGCCGAACCGGGAGGACGGTTCCACCCGTTTGTGTTCGACGATCAAGGTGCGTTCCAGATGAAGAGAGTTCTGTTTCCCTTGCTCGGCGCCGTGGCTGTGTTTGCCGCCGGCGCCACACCCTCCGCCGCCGGCGACCGCTATGCCGACCGCCCGCCCGTGATGGTGAGCCCCGACCTTTCCGCGCCCTGGGTGCTGCAGCTTGGCCATGCGCCCGGCATCGTCCGGCAGAACCGCCAGTCCGTGCAGCAACAGCCGCGCCTGCGCTATGCGCAACCCGGGCAGCCCGATCGCGTGCAGACGGCGGCCGTGCAGGCGCCGGCCAAGCGCATGGTCATGCGCCCGCAGATCAATCCGATCTACCTGCCGCAGGAAGTCGCCTATGACGGTCCGCAGAAACCAGGCACGATCGTCATCGATACCACGCAGAATTTCCTGTTTCTGATCGAGAAGAACGGCAAGGCACGGCGTTACGGCGTCGGCACCGGCAAACCCGGCTTTGAGTGGTCAGGTACCCACAAGATCACCAACAAACGCGTCTGGCCGGACTGGCGCCCGCCGGCTGAGATGATCAAGCGCGAGGCCGCCAAGGGCCGCTACCTGCCGACCTATCTGGCCGGCGGCATGGAAAACCCGCTCGGCGCACGCGCGCTCTATCTCGGCACGACGGAGTACCGCATCCACGGCACCAACCAGCCGTGGACGATCGGTGGCGCGGTGTCGTCGGGTTGCATCCGCATGCGCAACGAGGACGTCGTCGACCTCTATGAACGGGTCAATGTCGGAACCACGGTCGAGGTGATATAGTTCCTGACGCGAATCACTTGGCCGGCAAAGCAACCAGCTTTCCAGGCCAGACCAGAGACAACGGGGGACGGGCCGTATGGGGATGCGGTCAGTCAGGAAGGGCAGCACGGGAAACCGCGCTGCCCTTTCCGTTTTCGAGCAAGACGCGGCCTGGCATCGGGCCTAAAACCTCGACCGCACGTCGCGCAACGGGCATAGCGGTTCGCTTTCGTGCTGCCCTTCGCCGTATTCTTTTGCTATCTCGGCGCAAGTTCCATCGAGAGAGTTCATCCATGCCCTTGTCCGATGACAGCCGCTATCTCAGAGGCGGCCCGGTCGCCCAGCGCATCATCGCCGCCGTGCGCGAGGATGCGGCGATTGCCAAAGCCGAAGGCTTTCCGCCCAAGCTGATCTCGATCACCGTCGGCGACACGGCGGCGGTGGAAGTCTATGTGCGCAACCAGCGTGCCAAGGCCGAGCTCGCCGGCATCGATTTCGAGGAACGGCGCTTTCCCGCCACCATCACGTCAGGCGAGCTGGAAGCGGCGATCCACGGCCTGAATGCCGATCCGCGCGTCACCGGCATCATCATCCAGCGGCCGGTGCCGGCGCATATCCCGATCAGGACGCTGCAGGCAGCGGTGCACCCGCTCAAGGATGTCGAAGGCATGCATCCGGCCTCGATCGGCAATATCGTCTACAACCAGCTCGACCTCGCGCCCTGCACGGCGGCCGCCTCGGTCGAACTGCTCAGGGAAACCGGCCTCGACCTCAAGGGGCTGGAAGTCGTCATCGTCGGCCATTCGGAAATCGTCGGCAAGCCAATCGCCTTCCTGTTGATGAGCGAAGGCGCGACGGTGACGGTCTGCCATCACATGACGCGATCGGTCGCCGCCCATGCGCGCCGCGCCGACGCGCTGTTCGTCGCCGTCGGCAAGCCGCGGCTGATCAAGGCAGACATGGTGAAACCCGGTGCGGCCGTCATCGACATCGGCATCAATTCGGAGACCGGGCCTGACGGGGTGAGCCGTATCGTCGGCGACGTCGACACCGAAAGCGTCCGCGAGGTTACCTCATGGATCACGCCGGTGCCGGGCGGCGTTGGCCCCATCACCGTCGCGATCCTGCTGCGCAACACGATGGTGGCGCTCAGCCGGCAGCGTGCGCTTTACGAAGCGACCTACGGCACGGCGGGCAGGCTCGCGGCGGAGTAAGCGCCGCGACAGGCCCTACTCCGCGGCGATCAGGCTCTCGTCCAGAACGCCTTCCGGCTTTGGCCCGCCATAGGCCCAGTCGAGCAGCTTTACCGTGTGCACCACCGGCAACCTGGCGGCGGAAGCGATCTGCGTGATGCAGCCGATATTGCCGGTGGCGACGAGCGAGGCACCGGTCGCCTCGATGTTCTTCACCTTGCGATCGCGCAGTTTGGCCGAAATCTCGGATTGCAGGATGTTGTAGGTGCCGGCCGAGCCGCAGCACAGATGACCCTCGCGCGGCTCGCGCACGATGAAGCCGGCCTTGGCCAGCAACTCCTTCGGCTGGCGGGTGATCTTCTGGCCGTGCTGCATCGAGCAGGCCGAGTGATAGGCGACCACCGTGCCCGGCTTGCGCACGGGTTCGGGCAGGTCGAGCGCGGCCAGATATTCGGTGATGTCCTTGGCCAGCACCGAGACGCGCGCGGCCTTGTCGGCATAGGCCGGATCGAGGCGCAGCATGAAGCCATAGTCCTTGATCGTCGTGCCGCACCCGGACGCGGTGATGACGATGGCATCGAGCCCGCCTTGTTCGATGGCGCGCGTCCAGGCGTCGACATTCTGTCTCGCCGAGGCAAGGGCAGCCTCTTCGCGTCCCATGTGATGCACCAGCGCACCGCAACAGCCCTCGCCCGGCGGCACCACGACCTCGACGCCCAGCCTTGTCAGCAGCGAAATCGTCGTCTCGTTGATGGCGGGATCAAGCACGGATTGCGCGCAGCCGGTGAGGATGGCGACACGACCCTTCTTCGTCCCCTGCCCGGCATGGACGCCCGGCGAGGCCATCGGCGAGGCCGCCGGGATCGATGCCGGCGCGAGCTTCAGCATGGCGCCGAGCGGCTTCAGCGCCGGAATCTTTTCGAACAGCCCAATGAACGGCTTGCCCAGCTTCGCCAGCCTGAGCGCTGCGCGAAAGCGCCGGGGATGAGGCAGGACGAAGGCGAGGATGGCGCGAGTCAAGCGGTCAAGCATCGGCCGCTTGTAGGTCTCCTGGATATGAGCGCGGGCATGGTCGACCAGGTGCATGTAGTTGACCCCCGACGGGCAGGTGGTCATGCAGGCAAGGCACGACAGGCAGCGGTCGATATGGGTGACGATCTCCTTGTCGGCCGGGCGGCCGTTCTCCAGCATGTCCTTGATCAGGTAGATGCGCCCGCGCGGTGAATCGAGCTCGTTGCCTAATGTCACATAGGTCGGGCAGGTGGCGGTGCAGAAGCCGCAATGCACGCATTTGCGCAGGATCTTTTCCGATTCCGCGACGTGCGGATCGGCAAGCTGGGCAAGCGAAAAATTGGTCTGCACTAGAAAAATCCCTTACTGTCCGAGCATGATCCGAAAACCGGTCCCCGCTTTTCGGATCATGCTCTAAAGTCCGAGGAACCAGCTTTCCGGGTTCTTGACCGGCTCGCCGCGTTGCAGCGCCTGAAGGCCGAGGATGCAGCGGGCGATGAACCAGACGGCGACGGCAAACATCAGCAGGAAGCCGATCACCACGAAGATCAGCACCGCCGAGATCAGCGCATAGAGCAGGCCTATCCAGAAGGTGCGGATCAGGAATGTGTAGTGGCTCTCGACGAAGCCGCCGGCCTTGCCACGGTTGACATAGGCCAGAACGATGCCGACAAGGCCGCTGATGCCGATGACGAGGCCGGCGAGATACAGGATGTAGATGACCAGCGCATTGGTCGGCCCCGGTTCCAGCCAGCGGTCGGTCTGGCGCGGTACGGGCTTGTCGTTCTGGCCGGAATTGATGTCGCTCATGGTGTCGCTCCCTGGGTTGCGATGCCGAGAGTAGCAGAGCCTGCGCCCGGCGCCATGCGGCCGGGGTTGAGAATGGCCTTGGGATCGAACTCGGCCTTGAGCCTGGCCGACAACGCAGCCAGATGTGGCGCCTGCGGTTCGAACACCGGCACGGCGGCGCGATGGGCGGGTGCGGCACGCACCAGCGTCGCATGGCCGCCGCCATGTTTCCGCAACAGCCCGCGCAGCAGTGCGGCTTCGGGATCACCCTCTTCCATACGTAGCCACACCAACCCGCCTTGCCAATCGTAGAAGGCGCTGACGGCAGCCTGCATGCGCAGGGTCAACACCATCTGGTGGCCCTGGGACGGCGTCATCGACACGCGCCAGACCGGCTTCTCGCTGCCGTCGGCGAAAGGCCTGATATCGCGCACATCGCGCCAGATCAGCCGTGAGGCTTCGCCGGAAATCTCCTGCAGTGGCCCGGCATTGCCGAGCAGCGTTTTCAGCGCGGCGATGCGGTAGGCGACCGAGGGGCCAAAGCCTTCGACGCGCAGCAGCGTGGCGGCGTCGCTGCCGAGCGTGCCGCCGGCGACACGCGCGGCGATGCGCTCCGGCAGATGCGCGGCACTCGACACTTCCGCGCTGGAGCCGAGCGCCAGCGCCATGGCTGCGGCAGCCGCGTCGTCGAGCAGGCCACGGATGGCGAGCGTGACCTCGGTCTCCGCTGCCGGCAGCACCTTGAAGGTGACGTCGGTGAACACGGCCAGCGTGCCCCAGCTGTTGGCCATCAGCTTCGACATATCATAGCCGGTGACGTTCTTGACCACGCGGCCGCCGGACTTGAATGCCTCGCCACGCCCGGACACCACATTGATGCCGAGGATATGATCGCGCGCAGCACCCGCCTTCAGCCGGCGCGGGCCGGAAAGGTTCGCGGCAAGCACGCCGCCGATGGTGCCCCTCCCCGGTTCGCCACCGAGCAGCGGGCCGTAGTCCATTGGCTCGAAGGCCAGTTGCTGACCGTTTTCCGCCAGCAGCTTTTCGATCTCGGCCAGCGACGTGCCGGCCTTCGCCGACAGCACCAGTTCTTCGGGTTCATAGAGTGTGACGCCGGTGAGCTTCGACAGGTCGAGCGTATGCTCGGTCTGCAGCGGCCGACCGATGCCGCGCTTGGAGCCATGGCCGAGGATTTCCAGCGGCGATTCTTCCGCCACGGCCCAGGCGACGGTGGACAGGACTTCGTCCGAGGTGGTCGGGGTGAAGGTGGTCATGTAGTAGGGTCGCCAATGGCAATTGCGGAGATGCCGCGATCCTTCGCACCCCCCTCTGTCCTGCCGGACATCTCCCTCGCAAGGGGGGAGATTGGCCGGCCGCAATGTCGGCGCTTCTTTCTCC
Source organism: Mesorhizobium sp. Mes31 (assembly GCF_024519675.1). Taxonomy (NCBI): domain Bacteria; kingdom Pseudomonadati; phylum Pseudomonadota; class Alphaproteobacteria; order Hyphomicrobiales; family Phyllobacteriaceae; genus Mesorhizobium; species Mesorhizobium sp. Mes31. The sequence continues at coordinate 492,958 of NZ_JALJRL010000003.1, forward strand.
AACGGGATTGGCGATGGCTGTCATGAAGGCGTGATCTCCCCCCTTGCGGGGGAGATGTCCGGCAGGACAGAGGGGGGTGTTCAGGCGCCGACATGTCCACTCAAAACCTCGGAATGTCCGGAAATGGCAGCTTGCCACCGGAAATGTGCATCCGCCCGAGTTCGGCGCAGCGGCGAAGCTGCGGGAACACCTTGCCCGGGTTGAGCAGATGGTTGGGATCGAAGGCGCATTTGACGCGCATCTGCTGGTCGAGGTCGATCTGGTTGAACATCTCCGGCATCAGGTCGCGCTTTTCGACGCCCACCCCGTGTTCGCCGGTCAAGACTCCGCCGACCTTGACGCAGAGCCGCAGGATGTCGGCGCCGAAGCTTTCGGCCTTGTCGAGTTCGTCCGGCACATTGGCGTCGTAGAGGATCAGCGGATGCAGATTGCCGTCGCCGGCGTGAAAGACGTTGGCGACGCCGAGGCCATATTTCTCCGACAGTTCGCGCATGCCGGCCAGCACGCGCGGCAGTTCCTTGCGCGGGATGGTGCCGTCCATGCAGTAATAGTCGGGCGATATACGGCCGACCGCGGGAAAAGCCGCCTTGCGACCGGCCCAGAAGCTCAACCGCTCCTGCTCGGACTGCGATATGCGGCAGGTGGTCGAGCCGTTGCGGATGGCGATCGCCTCGACCGCGGTGATGAGATGATCGACCTCGACGCCCGGCCCGTCGAGCTCGACGATCAGCAGCGCCTCGACATCGAGCGGATAGCCGGCATGGACGAAATCTTCCGCCGCGTGGATCGCCGGCCGGTCCATCATTTCCATGCCGCCGGGGATGATGCCGGCGCCGATGATGTCGGCAACGCACTGGCCACCCTGCTCGCTGGTCGGAAAGCCGATCAGCAGGGCACGCGCCGTCTCCGGCTTCTTGAGGATGCGCACGGTGACCTCGGTGACGACGCCGAGCAAGCCTTCGGAGCCGGTCATGACGCCGAGCAGGTCGTAGCCTTCGGCGTCGAGGTGACTGCCACCGAGCCGCACCACCTCGCCGTGCATCAGCACCATCTCGATGCCGAGCACATTGTTGGCGGTGAGGCCATATTTCAGGCAGTGCACGCCGCCGGAATTCTCCGCGACGTTGCCGCCGATCGAGCAGGCGATCTGAGAGGATGGATCGGGGGCGTAATAGAAGCCCTCCTGCTCGACGGCGGTGGTGATGCCGAGATTGGTGACGCCCGGCTGGGCGACGACGATGCGGTTGGGGAAATCGATTTCGAGGATACGGTTGAAGCGGCTCATGACCAGCAGCACCGCGTCCTCGAGCGGCAACGCGCCACCCGACAGCGAGGTGCCGGAACCGCGCGGCACGACACGGATGTTGCGGTCGTTGCAATATTTCAGCACGCGGGAAACCTGCGCCACCGTTTCAGGCAAGACCACGACCAGCGGCAATTGCCGGTAGGCCGTGAGCCCGTCGCTTTCGAACGCACGCATCTGATTGGTCGCGTCGACGACGCCCTCGCCCGGCACGATGATGCGCATGTCGGCGACGATCTCGTCGCGCCGGCGCATCGTGGCGTCGTCTGGTTTCGGCATGGCAAGGCCGGACATCGGCAGCCTCGTTTTCGAACAACTGGTCAAAATCTTTTACCAGTGAAGCGCGTTCGTTGCAAATCCTGCTTTGGAGGAGACTCCAGCGTCAAGGCCGGGACAAGCTTCCGCAGCGGCAATCTGCCGCTGCCTGACCCGCCTTCCTCCCTTCGGGGGTGAGCAAGCCTGCTATTCGCCAGCCAGTTTGCCGGGCTCGGAATGCATCCTGCGCACGCGGCGCACGCCCCACCAGACCAGCAGGATGGCGATCGGCACCGAAGCGGCGGTGATGACCTCGGGCGCAAAGGCATGGCCGAAGATCGAGGCGCCCTTGGCGACATAGCCGATGAGGCCGACCACATAATAGGAGACGGCGGCGACCGAGAGGCCTTCGACGGTCTGCTGCAGGCGCAGTTGCAGGCGCGCGCGGTTGTTCATCGAGGCGAGCAGGTCGCGGTTCTGCTTCTCGACCTCGACATCGACCCAGGTGCGCAGCAGCGTGGTGGCGCGGGTCAGCTTGCGCGACAGGTTGGCCTGCCGCTCCTCGACCGATCGGCAGGTGCGCATCGCCGGCGCGACGCGGCGCTGCAGGAACCCACCCCAGGTGTCGTAGCCGGGCACGGCTTCTTCCTCGAGCGCCTCCAGCCGCTCGCCGACGATGCCGTCATAGGCGCGGCTGGCGCCGAAACGGTAGAGGCTCGAGGCCGCGTCGGCTTCCAGCTCCGCTGCAAGTTCGGTGAGATCGGCAAGCAAGGTCTGGCTGTCGCGGGTTTCGGCGACCTTCATCTCCAGCGTGGTCTGGGCCAGCCTGTCCTCGATGCGGCGGGCACGGCCGGATAGGGTCAGTGCCAGCGGCAGGCCGAGCATGGCCAGCGTCCGGTAGGTTTCGATGTCGATCAGCCGCTGCGACAGTGCCCCGGTGCGCGCCGGCGTCAGGCCGCGATCAAGCACCAGCATGCGCGTCATGCCATCGCCGTCCTGGCGAAAGTCGGTGACGATGGCGGCATTGCCACGCTCGACCAGCGAATGGCACAGGCTGGTCGGATCGAAGCCGGCGATCAATCGCTCACTCGCCTGCGTCCATTTGCGGATTTCGAGCCTGATGCCCGAAATGACGGTTCCTGGCGGGGAAAACCCGTTTCCGAACGGCGAGTCCTCCTGCATCCGGCCGCTTTCGGAGAGCGGCCCTTCCCAAAGATAGGTCGAGAACTCCGTATGCCGCTCCCAGCGCAGCGAACCCTTGCCCCACTTCATGGCGTGGTGGCGGGCCTGGCGGTCGGGCGCGGCGATGCCGAGGCGTCGCGACAGTTCGGAAAGCACCGCGTGATCGACGCCGGAGCCGCCCTCGGTCATGAAGGCGAGCTGCACGAGGACGCGGGGCTTTTCGATCAGCGGATGCGGCCGGGCATGGACCTCGCCGAGCGCCCCGGGGCGTCCCTCATGCGCGGGAAAACCCATGACGCTGCCCTTGGCACGCGGCTGGAACTCGAGATTGGACGGGTCGTCTGACACGGCTTGTCCCCCGGGTTTCTGTGAACCCTCTTGCAATCGCGTCCCTCTAGAGCCAATCACCAGATGACGCAAACAGCAAAGTTTAGCCTAAGATGATATGGCGCCGGGCGGCAAAACCGACCCGCTGCGACCAATTGGATAAATAATTTGACCAGTTGGCGACGCAGGCTTTATCCTGCGCGACACCGGTTCACCTTCCAGGCACCCTGTTGAGCGACATTTTTTCCAGGATCGAGCATTCGCGCACCGCCGACGAGGTGGTGCAGCAGATCGAGAGCCTCATCCTCGAAGGCGTCCTGCGCACCGGCGACCGGTTGCCGGGCGAACGCGAGCTTGCGCGTCAGTTCGACGTGTCGCGGCCGATCCTGCGCGATGCGCTGAAGGCGCTCGAAGGGCGCGGCCTTTTGACGACCAAGGCCGGCGGCGGCACGCATGTCGCCGACATCATCGGCCAGCTGTTCAGCAAACCGGTGGCGGACCTGATCTCGACGCACCGCAAGGCGGTGACCGACTATCTGGAATACCGCCGCGAGATCGAGGGCATCGCGGCCGAATATGCGGCGCGCCGTGCCACCCCGGACGACCTGGCGCTGCTCGACCGCATCATGGCGCGCATGGACGAGGCGCACCGGACCGGCGATTTCGACCACGAAGCCGAAATCGACGTCGAGTTCCATCACGCGATCTGCGAATGCGCGCACAATATCCTGCTCCTGCACACGCTTCGGTCCTGCTATCGGCTGCTGTCGGAAGGCGTGTTCCAGAACCGGCTCTTGGTGTTCACCGTGCCCGGCGCGCGCGAGGCCCTGCTTGCCCAGCACCGGGCGATCCATGCAGCGGTCAAGGCCGGCGACCCGGCTGCCGCCCGGCAAGCGGCGATGGACCACATGATCTATGTCGAGCGGTCGATGGCCGAGGCCGAGCGCAGCGGCGACTGGCAGCGCGTGTCACGGCTCAGGCTGAAGCAGCGCGTCGACGCCATCGATACCGAACCCGCACGCAAACGCTCCTGATATCAAAACGGAAAGCCCATGAGCCAAATTCTGACCATCGCCGACCTCAAGGACCTCGCTCGCCGCCGGGTGCCGAAGATGTTCTTCGACTATGCCGATTCAGGCGCGTGGACCGAAAGCACCTATCGGGCCAACGAGGAAGACTTCCAGAAGATCAAGTTCCGCCAGCGCGTCCTGGTCGACATGGACAACCGTTCGCTGGCTTCGACGATGATCGGCGAGAAGGTCTCGATGCCGGTGGCTCTGGCGCCAACCGGGATGACCGGCATGCAGCATGCCGATGGCGAGATGCTGGCGGCGCAGGCGGCGCAGGAATTCGGCGTGCCGTTCACGCTGTCGACGATGAGCATCTGCTCGATCGAGGATGTCGCCTCCGTGACCACCAAGCCGTTCTGGTTCCAGCTCTACGTGTTGCGCGACAAGGATTTCGTGTTCAACCTGATCGACAGGGCGAAGGCGGCGAAATGCTCGGCGCTGGTGCTGACGCTCGACCTGCAGATTCTCGGCCAGCGCCACAAGGACATCCGCAACGGACTTTCGGCGCCGCCCAGGCTGACATTGAAGAACATCGTCGACATGGCAATCCGCCCACGCTGGTGCGCCGCCATGGCCAGCACAAAGCGGCGGACCTTCCGCAACATCGTCGGCCACGCCAAGGGCGTCGGCGACATGGCCTCGCTGGCATCGTGGACGTCGGAGCAGTTCGATCCGCATCTGTCGTGGAACGATGTCGCCTGGATCAAGGAGCGCTGGGGCGGCAAGCTGATCCTGAAAGGCATACTCGACAAGGAGGATGCGCTGATGGCGGTGAAGACCGGCGCCGATGCCATCATCGTTTCCAACCATGGCGGGCGCCAGCTCGACGGCGCGTCGTCGTCGATCATGGCGCTGGAAGAGATCGCCGATGCGGTCGGCGACACGATCGAAGTGCATATGGATGGCGGCATCCGCTCCGGCCAGGATGTGCTGAAGGCGCTCTGCCTTGGCGCCAAGGGCACCTATATCGGCCGACCATTTCTTTACGGCCTGGGCGCGCTTGGCAAGGAAGGGGTTACCAAGGCGTTGGAAATCATCCGCAAGGAGATGGACATCACGCTGGCACTGTGCGGAAAGCGTCTGGTCACCGACATGGGCAAGGACCAGCTCCGGCGCTAAGTCCGTGATGGCCTGACCATGGAGACTACGAGACGTTGGCAGAACCCGGCATTCATTTTCTCGACGCGCGTGGGCCGGAAGGCGTGCGTCTTTACGCGATTGGCGACGTGCATGGCCGGCTCGACCTGCTGGCCGCCATGCATCAACGTATCAAGGCCGAGATCGAGCAGGAGGCGCCTGCCGACTGGCGCGTCATTCATCTTGGCGACTATGTCGATCGCGGACCAGACTCCAAGGGCGTGATCGACTTCCTGATCGAAGCGCGAGAACGCGACCCGCGCCATTTGATGCTGGCTGGCAACCACGACATCGGTTTTCTCGATTTTCTCAAAACCCCCGAACCGGAAGGACTCTTCATCCGTTTTGGCGGCATCCAGACGGCACAGTCCTATGGCGTGGCGATTGTCGAGGGCACCAGCGCGTGGTTCGGCAAGGCCGAGGCAGTTATGCGCAAGGGACATCAAGCCCTGGTCGAGGCCGTGCCGCAAAGCCATATCGACTTCCTGCGATCGCTGCCGTTCTCAGTGACTTTCGGCGACTTCTTCTTCTGCCATGCCGGCATCAGGCCAGGCGTCCCTCTCGAGAACCAAAGCCCGCAGGATCTGGTCTGGATCCGCGACGTCTTCCACAATTATTCCGGCCTCTATCCGAAAATCGTGGTGCACGGCCACACGCCGGTACCGGAGGCCGAGGTGATGGCCAACCGTGTCAACGTCGACACGCTTGCCTGGCAATCAGGCATGCTGAGCGCGCTCGTCGTCGACGGCGCGGACAAACGCATCCTGGAAATGGCGATAAGGGAAGCATGAGCGTCCGCGTCCGAGGACGCGAAAGACACCCCAGCTTTTAGCGAAGTGAGGCGGTGACGCCGTAACCGTCGACGGCGTTGTGGTTGCTGGCTGCGTCGGCGGCATAGATACCCAGACCGCACAGCACAATGGCTGACAGCATGGCAAAGGACAGAAGCGCTGCTTTCACGGACGTCATCTCTTGTTGAGCTTTCTGCATCTGTACACGAGGCGGTTACCAATGCGTTGAAACGAAGAATTCGCTTCAAAGTTTCGACGATTTCGCGCTTCTAGGTGTGTTCTGTATCGGCGGTGTGTCGCATGGGCCACACAAATGGTTCATCGCGGTTGCACTGCCGATGCGGAGCGCGCGCCTTCTAGGATGGCGGGCGGCTGCAAGCCAAGGATGAAAAGCGTTTTCCCCAGGCGGATTCACCGCTGCGTGCCAATTATGTCACGCGGCAGGTGTGGCGGGGCGACTGCTCAGATCGTCGCCACCCAGGCGCGGGCGATGGCGAGGCCAGCGGCGTCCGCGTCAGGCCCATTGCGGGCCATTTCGCCATCGAGCTTGCCGGCCCAGTCGGGGTGGCGCGCGGCAATGATCGGCGCGAAGGATGAACTCCAGTCCTGCACCATCGGCCGATCGGCCTCGAAATGGAACTGGAAGCCGTAGACGGCGCGGCCGACGCGAAACGCCTGGTTCTCGGCGACATCGTTGCCGGCAAGCCGCACGGCGTTTTCAGGCAGCACGAAGGTGTCGTCGTGCCACTGGAAGATCGGGAATTCTTCCGGCAATTCCGCCAGCACCGGGTCGGCCTTGGCATCCGGCGTCAGCGACACGCCGCGCCAGCCGAATTCGTTGGCGGCGCCGATGCGGTTCTCGCCGCCGAAGGCGCGGGCGACGAGCTGGCTGCCGAGACAGATGCCGAGCACGGCGCGGTCCTTGCCGGCGAAATCGCGGGTCAGCTCGAGCAGCGCCGGGAAATAGGGGTATTCCTCGTCGGCCAATGCATTCTGGCCGCCGCCGAGCACCACCAAGGCGTCATGTTCTGCCGCGTCATCCGGCAGGGGATCGCCTCTGTAAGGGAGGCGCAGATCGAGGTCGGCGCCGGCTTCCGCAAGAGCGGCGCCGAGCTGACCGAGGCCGGTATTGTCGTAATTCTGGACCACCAGCACCCGCATCGCAAAACCCTGCTGACATGAAAATGATGCGACGAGCGATATCATGCCGCCAGCCTTGCAGCCAAGATGCGCATTTGGGGAGAAAGCTATGCCACTGCAGAACCGGGTCGATCCGTTCGGCGCTCTGTACGCCGTGCCGGAGCGCGGCCTGTTCATGGGCAACCGCGGCATTATCCACGACCCCGAGACCAAGACGCTGTTGAAAAAGCGCTGGGCGCTTCACGCCTGGATTATCTGCGTCTGCCAATTCGGCAACGTGCGGCGCGAGCCGATGGGCCGCAACCGGCCTGGAGGCAAGGCCGGCTGGACGGAACTGTTCTTCCTCGACGAGGTGACGGCGCTGGCTGCCGGGCATCGCCCCTGCTTCTACTGCCGGCGCGAACGGGCCAAGGACTTTGTCCACCGTTTCGGCGAAGCCTTCGGCATCGCCGAGCCGCGCGCGCCGCAGGTCGACAAAAGACTGCACAAGGAGCGGCTGGCGTCCGGTGGGCATGCCGTGAAGCTCGACAACGCGTCGCTGGCGGCCCTGCCGGACGGCACGATGATCGCAGCCGGCAACAGGCCCTACGCGCTGCGTGACGGTGAGGCGCTGCCCTGGAGTTTCGGCGGTTACAAACCAGCGATCGGTCTCGATGCGCCCGAGCTCGCCGATCCGTTCACGATTACGCCGCCGACAACCGTGGCCGTGCTTGGCGCCGGATATCGGCCTGTCTGGGCGGGCTGACCGGCGGCGCTACTTCAATTCCGATTGCGGCACCACGGGCACCGCCGGCAAGTCGTAGTAGTCGCCAGCGGATTCAGGATACAACTGGCTTTCCATTTTCAGACCGGTCTTGCCGTCTATGGTCCCGGCCCAGACGGAAATGAACGGGCTGTCAAACCGGCGCCAGAACAGATTTCCGCCGCATACGGAGCAGAAGCCGCGCTCGGCCTGCTCGGACGATCTGAACCAGCGCAGCGTATCGCCGGTGATGGTCGCCTGCTTCTGTTCAACCTGCGTGGCCGCTCCGAAATGGCCGGTTGCCTTTCTGCACTGATTGCAATGGCAAGCAACGATCGGACGCAGCTCGCCGGTCAACTCATAGCTGACGGCACCGCACAAACAGCCGCCTCGTGTAATCCTGTCCAACCCACGCCTCCAGACCGCGTTGTCCTGCACTCCAGACTGCGCGACCGAGCAACAGACCGGCATCGGTATTCCGACAGTGCCATGTCGTCTTTGCTGCACAGCCGGCATGCATGGCTTGACGCCAAGGACGGCGTCGCCCATTCCTCGCCAATGCGCGCCAATTACAAGATGCAACGCCTGTTCGTGCCCGACGATCTCGGGGCGGATGTCGAGTTCGATGCCGGGCAACAGCAAAGCCATTACCTCATGCATGTGCTGCGGCTCGGCGAAGGCGCCGAGATCCTGCTGTTCAATGGCCGTGACGGCGAATGGTCGGCGGCCATCGCAGCGAAGTCAAAGAAAGCGGTCAAACTGAGGGTGCGGACGCTGCAGCGGCCGCAGCCACCGCTGCCCGACCTCATCTATTGTTTCGCGCCGCTGAAGCAGGGCCGGCTCGACTATCTCGTGCAGAAGGCGGCCGAGATGGGCGCCGGCATCCTGCAGCCGGTCGTCACCCAGCACACGCAAGTGGCCAAACCTTCCATCGATCGCCTGCGCGCCAATGTCGTCGAAGCCGCCGAGCAATGCGGCATCCTGGCGGTGCCGGACGTGCGCGAAGCGGAAAAATTCGATCGCCTGCTGACCGGCTGGGACAGAGAGCGGCGGCTGATCTTCTGCGACGAGGACGCCGCGACCAACAATCCGCTGCCGGCCTTGCAGGCGGTGACGGAGAAGAAGCTTGGCCTGCTGGTCGGACCGGAGGGCGGCTTCTCCGATGACGAGCGCAAGATGCTGCGCGCCCTGCCCTTCGTGACAGCCATTCCGCTCGGACCGCGCATCCTGCGCGCCGATACGGCGGCGGTGGCAGCACTGGCTGTGATCCAGGCAACGATCGGAGACTGGTGAGACTTCATCTCCTGCAAGGGACGGACCGGGCCGTGGCGTTCAATTCCTGTTGACCTGTGGCTCAGGATTTTTCGCTTGATCGTCTGCTGACATTTCGTCCATCTAGCGCCGGCGGCCGTCCGGCCGCCCTGCAGCGCCGCGCCACCTTTCGGACGCGCAAAGAACGCTGTAGCACTTTGATTGGGCACATGATCCCTTCCGAAATCGAAGGCCGATTTTCGGGGTCATGTGCGGAGGGCTTGATCATGGCGCGCGATACAACCGATTTCAGGCCCATCGAAGGCATCGACGAACTCGTCGAGCACCTGGCCGAAGGCAACAAGCCGCGCGACAAGTGGCGCATCGGCACCGAGCACGAGAAATTCCCGTTCTATGTCGACGGCAACGCGCCTGTGCCTTATGGCGGCGAGCGCGGCATCCGCGCCATCCTCGAGGGCATGCAGGAAAAGCTCGGCTGGGATCCCATCATCGATGACGGCCGCATCATCGGCCTGGTCGAGCCCACCGGCCAGGGTGCGATTTCGCTGGAGCCCGGCGGCCAGTTCGAATTGTCCGGCGCGCCGCTGGAGACGATCCACCAGACCTGTCGCGAGGGCAATGCCCATCTGGCGCAGGTGCGCGAGATCGCCGAACCGATGGGCATCCGGTTTCTTGGCCTTGGCGGCAGCCCGAAATGGTCGCTGGCCGAGACCCCGAAAATGCCGAAGTCGCGCTACGAGATCATGACGCGCTACATGCCCAAGGTCGGCAGCAAGGGCCTGGACATGATGTACCGCACCTGCACGATCCAGGTGAATCTCGACTTCGAGAGCGAGGCCGACATGCGGCGCAAAATGCAGGTGTCGCTGAAGCTGCAGCCGCTGTCGACGGCACTGTTCGCCAATTCGCCGTTCACCGAGAGCCACCCGAACGGATTGCAAAGCTGGCGCGGCGACATCTGGCGCGACACCGACAACCAGCGCTCGGGCTTGCTCGAATTCTGCTTCTCGCCTGATTTCGGCTTCGCCGACTATGTCGAATGGGCGCTCGACGTGCCGATGTATTTCGTCATTCGCGACGGCCACTATCACGACATGACACATGTCACCTTCCGTCAGTTCATGGCCGGCGCCGCGCGCAACGAAGTGCCGGACGGGCTGCCGACGATGGGCGACTGGGCGAACCATCTGTCGACGCTGTTTCCAGACGTGCGGCTGAAGCGGTTTCTGGAGATGCGCGGCGCCGACGGCGGGCCGTGGCGGCGTATCTGCGCGCTGCCGGCCTTCTGGGTCGGGCTGCTCTATGACGAGGCAGCGCTCGACGCCGCCGAGGCGTTGACCTCGAGCTGGGCCTACGACGAGGTGCTGGCAATGCGCAATGCGGTGCCGGAACAAGGCATTTCCGCGCCCTTCCGCAACACCACTCTGCGCGAGATCGCGCGTGACGTGCTGGTCATCTCGCGCATGGGCCTGAAGAACCGCGGCAAGAAGAACCGCGACGGCTACGACGAAACCTCGTTCCTCAACACTTTGGACGAAGTGGTCGCGCGTGGCACCACCAGCGCCGAGGAACTGCTCTCCGCCTATCACACGCGCTGGGGCGGCTCGATCGAGCCGGTGTTCATGGAATACGCCTATTGACCCTGCGCGTTAAGGAGCGGCAAAAGTCGCTTCAATCGGGCATCGAAACGAATTAGGCTCTCCGCCGAGGATTTCCCGGAGGAGAAGCCGATGCCTACCTTGTTCGACATGCTGGCGCAGGCCCAGAACGGCAACGGCATGCAGGCGCTTGCCCAGCAATACGGGCTTTCGATGCAGCAGACGCAGGCAGCGGTTGCCGCACTGCTGCCGGCCTTCTCGCAGGGGCTGCAACGCAACACCGCGGACCCCTATGGGCTCGGCGCCTTCATGACGGCGATGGCGAGCGGCCAGCACGCCAAGTATTTCGAGGACGCAACGCGGGCCTTCTCGCCGCAAGGCGTCGACGAGGGCAACGGCATATTGGGGCATCTGTTCGGCTCGAAGGATCTGTCGCGCGCCGTGGCCAGCCAGGCAGCGCAGGCGAGCGGCGTCAGCCAGCAGATCCTGCAGCAGATGCTGCCGGCGATCGCCTCCATGGTCATGGGGGGACTGTTCAAGCAGACGACCAGCCAGATGCAGGCCGCTGGCGGTTTCGGTGGCGGCAGCAATCCGCTGGGCGAGATCATCGAACAGATGATGCGGCAAGGCGGCATGCAGGCCCCGGCCCCACAGCCTCCGATGGACAATCCGTTCGGCAAGGTTTTGCAGGATATGTTCGGTGGCGGGACGCCGCAGCCGCAAAGCCAGCCGCAGCCGGCACCCAATCCCTATGGCGACAATCCGCTCGGCAAGGTGCTGCAGGACATGTTCGGCGGCGGCGCGCCGCAGCCGCAAGGCCGGGCGCAACCGCAGCCGCCACAGACACAGGGCCCCTACGGCGACAACCCGCTGGGGAAGATCTTCGAGGAGATGCTGCGGCAAGGTGGTGGCGGCGGCTTCGGCCTGCCCGGCGGACAGCCGGCGCCGCAGCCTCAGGCACCGCAGCAGCCTCAGGCACCGCAGCCGCAGACCAACCCGAGCGGCCGGCCACGGAACCCGTTCGACGATCTGTTCGGCAAGATGTTCGAGACCGGCGCCCAGCAGCGCGACGAGTATCAGAAGGGCGTGGAAACGATTTTCGACCAGTTCAAGCGCGATATGGACCGGCGCTAGCCGGCAAGCCGACGGCCGGTCTTCGGCAACGCAGAAAAGAAAAGCCCGGTCCTTGGGAGGACCGGGCAACGTGCAGGCAGGCCGGCGGGGAACCGGCAGGGAGTGGGGAGCCTGCAGAACCTTGGTCGCGCTGAACCCCGAAAAGGTTCAACAGGACCGAAACTCAGCCGATCACGCCACCTTGCGGGCGATATCCTCGATCGTCTCGACGCGATCACTTGCGATTTCGCGCAGGATCGCCGTCGGGTCGCGGCCAAATGGCACGTCGATGGCGACATGGAGGTCGGCGCGCGTCAGGCCGATATCGGCGAGTTCGGCATCCGACATTTCGCCGAGACGATAGAAGGCGCGACGATTTTTCCAGGCGCGGTAGGCGTTGGAGACGGTGTTTGCCACGCGCGTCGCAACGGCCGGACGCGAGGTAATACGCGAGGTCTCGGTGGCGAAATCAAACGTGGTCATTGTCGGTCTCCTTCAGACTCGAACGGGCAAAGCCTTGCCAAACGGCGCTGGCGACAGCGCCGTTTCGGCTTCGATTCACATGCCTTCATGTGGATATCGGCAATTTGCCATCGCCCGATTGATTAATCCAACGAATGTTTCTAATCTTTAGCATCAACACTAGTGATGGATTGGACCGATGAAAGCGCCGCTCGATCTTGATCAGTTGCAGACCTTCATCTCGATTGCCGACACAGGCAGCTTCACACGGGCGGCCGAAGAGGTGCACCGGACCCAGTCGGCGGTATCCATGCAGATGCGCCGGCTGGAGGAGCGGATCGGCAAGCCGCTGTTCGAGAAGGATGGGCGCACCAACAAGCTGACCGAGGAAGGCGACAAGCTGCTCTCCTACGCGCGGCGACTGCTCTATCTCAACCGCGAAACGCTGGCGGCCTTCGACGACCAGCGGCTCGAAGGCACGATCCGCATCGGCACGCCCGACGACTATGCCGACCGTTTCCTGCCCGAGATCATGGCGCGCTTCACGCGCTCCAATCCGCGCGTCGAACTGACCGTCATCTGCGAACCGACGCCGGGGCTGGTCGAACATATCAAGCGCGGCAATCTCGATCTGGCGCTGGTGACGCACAACGACACGCGCGGCCAGTCGGAAGTGGTGCGGCGCGAGCCGCTGCTGTGGGTCACCTCGGCCAACCATGCAACGCACGAGCAGCAGACACTGCCGATGGCCTTTGGCCGGCCGAACTGCATCTGGCGGCGCGCCGCCGTCGACGTGCTCGACAGGCAGAACCGCGACTATCGCATCCTGTTCACCAGTTTCTCGGCAACCGTCATCACCGCGGCGGTGCTTTCGGGACTGGCGATCTCGGTGCTGCCGGAATGCGCGCTCAGGCCCGGCATGCGGGTGCTGGGCGAAGCCGACGGCTTCGGCGCCCTGCCCGATTGCCGCATCGGCATCATGCGCGGCCAGACATCGCGGCCGGAGATCGTCGACGCGCTCGCCCGCCATATTTCGGAAAGCCTGGACAACATCTCCGTGCCGCTGGGCGAAGAGACCGGGACATTCGACTTCGCCGCGCTCGCCTTCGCCAAGATGAAGCGAGCCAAGCCGAACCAGATCCTGCCGGGCTGGTAGGCGGGGTCTCCCGGCTTATGAACGCCTGGAGTGACACGGACGCCTTGACGTGGGGCGCCAACCATCGCCCAATCGGACGATGAGCGAGGCAGCATCCGAATCACGCACCAACGCCACCGAATACACGGTGAGCGAGATTTCCGGCGCGCTGAAGCGCACGGTCGAGGACGTCTTCGGCAATGTGCGGGTGCGCGGCGAGATATCCGGCTATCGCGGGCCGCATTCCTCCGGCCACGCCTATTTCGCGCTGAAGGACGACCGCGCCCGGCTCGACGCCGTGGTGTGGAAGGGCACGATGAGCCGGCTGAAATTCCGCCCCGAGGAGGGGATGGAGGTAATCGCCACCGGCAAGCTCACCACCTATCCCGGCAAGTCCAACTACCAGATCGTCATCGACAATCTGGAGCCCGCCGGCGCCGGAGCGCTGATGGCGCTGCTGGAAGAGCGCAAGCGCCGGCTGCAGGCCGAGGGCCTGTTCGACAGCGGTCGCAAGCGGTTGTTGCCATTCATGCCGCGCGTCATCGGCGTCGTCACCTCGCCGACAGGGTCCGTCATCCGCGACATCATCCACAGGATCAAGGACCGCTTTCCGCTGCATGTCCTGGTCTGGCCGGTGCGCGTGCAGGGTGAGACATCAGGCGCGGAAGTGGCCGCCGCCGTCAACGGCTTCAACGCACTGGCCTGGGATGGCCCCATTCAGCGCCCGGACCTGTTGATCGTGGCGCGCGGCGGCGGCAGCCTCGAAGACCTCTGGGGCTTCAACGACGAGGCGCTCGCCCGCGCCGTCGCCGCCTCCGGCATTCCGGTGATCTCGGCCGTCGGCCACGAGACCGACTGGACGCTGATCGACCTCGTCGCCGATGTGCGGGCGCCGACACCGACGGGTGCGGCCGAAATTGCCGTGCCGGTGAAGGCCGACCTCGAGGCGACGCTTGCCAGTCTTGGCGCGCGGCTCAAGGCGGCGGTCTTGCGCAATTTCGAACGCAAGCGGCAGGCGGCCCGAGCGGCCGCCCGCGCGCTGCCCTCGCCCGATCAATTGCTGGCGCTGCCGCGCCGACGCCTCGACGAAGCGACATCCAGGCTCGGCCGGGCCCTGTCCGTCAGCGTCGACCGCAAGCGGGCACGGCTTCAAGGCCAAAGGCTGACGCCGGCCACGCTGTCGCGGCGCATCAACGAAGCCCGCACGCTGACCGGCCGCGACCTCGCCCGCGCGCAGGCGGCGTTCTTCGCCATCGTACGCGAGCGCCGCGCGCGATTCTCGCGCACCGCGACGCGGCTGTCGCCGGCACCGATCGCACGGCGCCAGAAACTGCAAGGAGACGCGCTGGCAGCACTGGCGCGCCGGCAGGATCGGGTGATCTCGGTGCGGTTGGAGCGCCTGCGCGGACAACTGAGCCAGGCCGATCGCCTGCTGACCACGCTTTCGCACAAGGCCGTGCTGGCGCGTGGCTTCGCCCTGGTGAAGAACGCCGACGGCGCCGTGATCAAGCAGGCGGCCGATGTGGCGTCGGGGATGGCGCTTTCGCTGGAGTTCGCCGACGGCACCGCGGATGCGGTTGCGACCAGCGGCGCGGCAAAACCGAAAACGGTGGCCAGGCCAGCGGCCAAGGTCAAGGAGCCCGGCAATCAGGGATCGCTATTCTAAGGCCATGACCGACAATCCGCACCATCTGGCAGCACCATCCGGCAAGCCGCGCGCAAGGAGCTTCGGCATCGGCTTCGATGGGACGCCCGGGCCGTTCAATGCGATCACCGACGTGGCCGGCGTCGCGGTCGGTTATTCGACGCTTGTTTCGGGCGATGGCGCGCTCGTCGTCGGCCAGGGACCGGTGCGCACTGGCGTGACCGCGATCCTGCCCAGGCCGCGCGCCGATCTTGCCACGCCGGTCTTTGCCGGCATCTTCAGCCAGAACGGCAATGGCGAACTGACCGGCTCACACATCGTCGAGGAAACCGGCGCTTTCAACTTTCCGATCACCATCACCAACACGCATTCCTGCGGCGTCTCACGCGACGGCACGCTGCACTGGATGCAACGCGTGCTGCCGGCGGCACTCGACAGCGCCTGGGGCCTGCCGGTGGCGGCGGAGACCTATGACGGCTTCCTCAACGACATCAACGGCCACCATCTGACGTTCGAACACGTTGCCCATGCGCTTGACGGCGCCGCCAGCGGCCCGATCGAGGAAGGCAGTGTCGGCGGCGGCACCGGCATGATCACCTTCGGCTTCAAGGCCGGTTCCGGCACCGCATCGCGCGTCGTCGAATGGCACGGCCGCGCCTATGTGGTCGGCGCCTTCGTGCAGTCGAATTTCGGCAAGCGGCACAATTTCACGGTTCGCGGCCTGCGCGCCGGGGCCGAGCTCGCCGAACCGGCGATCCGCGAAGGCACGCCGCGCGCCGAAAAGGGCTCGATCATCGCCGTCATTGCCACCGACGCGCCGTTCCTGCCGCATCAGATGAAGCGGCTGGCACGCCGCGTGCCGCTCGGCGTCGCCATGACCGGCGGCTTCGGCTATCACAGTTCCGGCGACATTTTTCTCGCCTTCTCGACCGCCAATGCGAGCGCGGCGCTGGCACCGTCAGGCCGGATCGCCAACGCTGATTTTGTTCCGGACACCGACATCGATCCGTTTTTCGATGCGGTGATCCAGAGTGTGGAGGAAGCGATCCTCAACGCATTGGTCGCCAATGACGACATGACTGGGCGCGACGGTAACTTCGTCCCGGCGCTGCCGAAGACGTGGCTGAAAGAGAAGTTTGGCTGAACGGAACAGCCGAGACAAAAACGCGGCCCGAATGGACCCGCGTTTCAAGACAGGGTCGCCCCTAAGCGGTCATTCCGCGGCCTTGCTGGACGCCTGCTGATTTTCGTCGGCCTCGGCCGCTTCCTCGAGCCGGGAGGCTATGAGTTCCTGAATATCGCCGACTTCCTCCTGGATGTCCTCCAGGGGTATGCCGACTTCCGCCGCCTTGGCAGCGCATTCCTTGGCCAGTGTCTCGGCCTGCTTCTCGATCCTGGCCTGGGACGGCTGGCACTGGACCTTTTCGCCGATCCATCCCCGCAAGAACTCGATCGCGTGTTCACTCATACTGCTGTTCCCTGGCGGCAAAGCCGGTTGGTAATCATAAACGTCGGCATCCCGCAAAGGATGCATGTCCCTATTCCAGCCGAGTCGTCGCCAACCGGCAAGCCGATCTGATCCAAGGTCCACAGAGCCAAAGGAAATCGAGGGTTCAAGAGCATTTTCTGATTCTGGAGGGTTGGTACCGTTGGCTGGGCCACACTCAGCTTTGCGCCACTGTTTCTATTTGCTTTTTTCCGGTTTCCGAGCCGATTTCGTCACAATAGATGGCGCAATGCGTAACACATTTACAGTTGCCCCGGGGTGCTGCCTTCAGGCTCGCGGGTCGAAGCCGCCGCTATATAGTGACATCCTCATGCAATGTCGACTCTGCTCGTCATCCTGCTTCTTTCCGCCGCGTCAGAGGGCTCAGCGAGGAATGCAAGGCAAGAAATCCCCTGCGGAATCGTTCAGACTTCCACAGCCACCACGGCCGCGCAGTCGCCGGCCTTGACCAGGCCGGGGAAATGTCGCGCCGCCAGCAGGCCCGACATTTTTGCCCGGATTTCCTGGGGCGCAATACCGGTACGGCCGACGGAATGGATCCGCGCCAGCACCATACCTTCTTCGACGGGTTCGCCAAGATCGACCATAGTCTCGATCATGCCGTCATCCTCGGCGAACGAGAAACAGTCCCCCGACGGCATGTCGAGCCATTGCGTCGGGCTCGTCTCGACCGCGCCGGCGACGATGCCGGCATGGCGCAGCACGTTGAGCACGCCGCGCCGCGCGATCCGCACGGTTTGCGCGCGCGAGGTGCCGCCACCGCCCAGTTCTGTGGTGATGAACAGTTTCCCCATCTCCTCGGCGGCAGTGTCGAACATGCCGACCGCATCGATCTCCAGCATCTTCATCGACCAGGGCGCGGAAAATGCTTCGACAGCCGCGAACCCCTGCGCCTCCAGCGCCTTGTCCGGCCGGATATGGGCTGCGCAGAAGGGCACGAAGTCGAGTGTCCTGCCGCCGGAATGGAAATCGAGCGCGATGTCGGAGCGCGGCAGCAATTCGCGCTGGAAATAGTCGGCGATCTTCTCGGTCACCGTGCCGTCCGGCCGGCCGGGAAAGCTGCGGTTCATGTTGCCCTTGTCGATCGGCGAGGTGCGTGTGCCGGCGCGAAAGGCCGGATAGTTCATCGCCGGCACGATGATCACCGTGCCGCCGACATGCTTCGGGTCGAGCGTGCGGGCGAGCTCGTAGAGCGCCAGCGGCCCCTCATACTCGTCGCCATGGTTGCCGCCGGTCAGCAGCGCTGTTGGCCCCTTGCCGTTGCGGATGACGCAGATCGGGATCATCACCGAACCCCAGGCCGAATCGTCGCGGCTGTAGGGGAGGCGCAGGAAGCCGTGTTGGACACCGTCGCGGTCGAAATCGACGGTCGGCGCTATCGGCGAGGGGCGGAGACTGGACATCGGTTTCAATCCTTCACCACCAGCTTGCGCGGCACATTGGCGAGGCACTCTACACCGGTTTCGGTGATCAGGATCGACTCGGTGATCTCCAGTCCCATCGTCTCCAGCCACAGGCCGGTCATGAAATGGAAGGTCATGCCGGGCTTGAGCTCGGTACGATCGCCGGGGCGCAGGCTCATCGTGCGTTCGCCCCAGTCCGGCGGATAAGACAGGCCGATCGGATAGCCGGTGCGGTTGTCCTTGACGATGCCATGTTTCTTCAGCACCGCGAAGAAGGCATTGGCGATGTCCTCACAGGTGTTGCCGGGTTTCGCGGCCGCCAAGCCCGCTTCCATCCCTTCCAGCGTCGCCTTCTCGGCATCGAGGAACTCTTGCGTGGGCTTGCCGAGGAACACGGTGCGCGACAGCGGGCAGTGATAGCGGTGATAGCAGCCGGCGATCTCGAAGAAAGTGCCCTCGCCCCGCTTCATCGGTCTGTCGTCCCATGTCAGATGCGGCGCCGAGGCGTCGGCGCCGGACGGCAGCAGCGGCACGATCGCCGGATAATCGCCGCCAATGCCGTCGACGCCGCGCGTGCCGGCATCATAGATCTCGGCGACCAGATCGCATTTGCGCATGCCGACCTCGATCTTGTCGAAAATGCGCTGGTGCATGGCTTCGACGATGCGGGCGGCCTTACGCATATAGTCGATTTCGGTGGGGCTCTTCACCGCGCGCTGCCAGTTCACCAGAGCGGTGGCATCGACGAAGCGGGCATTGGGCAAATGCTTTTGCAGCGATGCAAAGGCGGCGGCGGAGAACCAGTAATTGTCCATCTCGACACCGATGGAGAGCTTGCCCCAGCCGCGATCGGCAAGCACGCCGGAGAGATAATCCATCGGGTGGCGCTCGGTCGACTGCACATAGTTGTCGGCGTAGCCGACGATATTGTCGTGCGCGAGATAGGCGGTGCGCTTGGCGCCGTTGGCGTCCTGGCCACGGCCGTACCAGACCGGCTCACCCGATGGTGGCACGATGACCGCCTGGTGCACATAGAACGACCAGCCGTCATAGCCGGTCAGCCAGGCCATGTTGGACGGGTCGCTGACGATCAGGAGATCGACACCCTTGGCCTCCATGGCTTGCCGCGTCTTGGCGAGGCGCTCCGCATATTCGCCGCGCGAGAATTTCAGGTTCGGCATCATTCTTTTGCTTCCTCGTTTGTTGGGCCTTTCGGCCAGCATCAGCTTTCGAAAATCGTTCCGGAATTGGTCACGCGCGCCCCGTCGCGAGCGAGCGTGGCAATCGCGGTGTCCTGCACACCAGTGCCGGTCAGGTCGGCGACGGTGATGTCGCTGGCCGAACGCCGGCCATGTCGTTCGCCGGCGATGATCTGGCCGAGTTCGGTCACTTGTTCGTCGGCGGCCATGACGCCCGCCGCGATGGCGTGGTGCAGCTCGCCCAGCCGTCTTGTCTGGCGGGCGCTGTCTGCGACATAGAGATCGGCCATGCGCAGGATGGCTGGTGCGATTTCGTTCTTGTGCTCGGCGTCCGAGCCCATCGCGGTGATGTGCTGACCGGCGGAAACGAAACCCGCCTTGATCAGCGGCTCGGTCGAGGGCGTGGTGGTGACGATGATGTCGGCGCCGGCAACGGCCCTTGCTGCATCGGGCTCGGCGCGCACGACGATGCCGAGCCTTTCGCGCAAGGCGCCGGCTGCGACCTCGGCCTTGATGGCATCGCGCGCCCAGATACGCGCCTCGGCGATCGGCCGCACCAGCATGAGAGCTTCCAGCTGCAATCCGGCCTGCACGCCGGCGCCGAAGATCGTGGCGACAGCCGAATCCGACCGCGATAGATGCCTGGCCGCGACCGCCCCGGCGGCCGCCGTGCGAACATCGGTGAGATAGCCATTGTCGAGCAGCAGCGCTTCGACCAACCCTGTCTTGGCGGACAGCAGCACCATCATGCCGTTGACACTGGGCAGGCCGAGCTTCGGGTTGTCGAAGAAGCCGGGACTGATCTTGATGGCGAAGCCGTCGATGCCGGGCACATAGGCGGTCTTCACGTCGACCTCGCCGCGATGCTCGGGGATGTCGAGGCGCAGGATCGGCGGCATCGCCACCGGCAAGGTGGCAAGCGCGCGGAAGGCGTTTTCGACGCAAGCGACGGCGTCGAGATCGAGCGTCACGATCTCGCGCAATTCGGCTTCGGTGAGGATCGTCATCCGGCTCATGCTGCGCGCTCCGAAGTTGTCGCCACCTCGCCGCAGACGATTGTCCGGTGCAGACCCATATCGATGTTGCGGCCCGAGAGCAGCACGACGACCGGCCCGTTTGCCTTGACCTTGCCAGCGAGCAGTGCCGCGATGCCGACCGCGCCGGCGCCTTCGACGATCTCGCGCTCCTGTGCATAGGCGTGGCGTATGCCGGCGGCGATTTCATCCTCGCTGAGCAGGATGACATCATCGAGCAGGTCGCGGCACATGGCGAAGGTCAGCTGGTTGTCGAGGCCAATGCCGCCGCCGAGTGAATCCGCCAGCGTCGGCAATTCTTCCACCAGTATCGGTCGGCCGGCATCGAGGCTGGCCTTCATCGCCGCGCCACGCGCCATCGAGACGCCGATGACTTTTGTTCTGGCACTGACGCCCTTGACGGCGGCGGCGATGCCCGAGGCCAGTCCACCACCGGACAGCGGCACCAGAACAAGGGCGGCGTCCGGGACCTGCTCGAGCATCTCCAAGCCGAGCGTGCCTTGTCCGGCGATGATCGCGGGATGGTCGAAGGGCGGCAGCATGACCAGCCCCTCTTGCGCCATCAGCCGCTCCACCTCTTGCTGGGCATCGTCCTGACTGTTGCCGACGACGCGGATTTCCGCGCCAAGACGGCGGATTTCGTCGATCTTGTTGCCTGGCACCAGACGCGACATGCAGATCACCGCGCGCATGCCTTCAAGCTTCGCCGCATGCGCCAGCGCCCGACCGTGATTGCCGGTTGAGGCCGCAACCACGGCGCGCGCCTTCTGCTCGGCATTCAGCGAAGCGACGGCATTCGAGGCGCCGCGCAATTTGAAGCTGCCGGTGATCTGGCGGTGTTCGAGCTTGAGATGGATCGGGCTTCCCAGTTGCTCGGAAAGACTCGGGGATAGCGCGGTTGGCGTGTGCTCGACCTTGCCGGCAATGTGCTCACGCGCGGCGCGGATATCGCCAAGGGTGACTGTCGCCATGATCATCAATCGCGCGGCAGCGGCAGCGTCATCAGACGACCGAACTCAGGGTGGGCTGTCTCGTCGCCGCAAAGACGCAGGCAGCTCCACGCGGTCGCTTGATTGCTGGTGACCACCGGGCGGCCGATCGCCTGTTCCATCCCGGTGACCGCGAGCGCGGCCCGCAGCGCAGTGCAGGACACGAACAATGCTTCAGCCTGCGCGTGTGTCGCCTGACGCGCGAGATCGACAAGCGCCGGCGGGGCGATGCGCGCCATCTCGCGGTCGTCCTCGAAACCGAGACAGGTGAAGCTGGCGATCTCGAACCCTTTCGCCGCGAAATAGGCCGCCATCGGCCTGCTGGTCTCGACCGTGTAAGGAGTGAGGATGCTGATCCTGCGCGCACCGAATGCATTCAGCCCACGTACGCCAGCCATTGGCGGCGTGACGACGGCCACGCCGGGCTTGGCGGCCTGGATCGCCGCCTCGATCTCGGTATCGCCAATCACCACCGAGGCCGAAGTACAGGAATAGCAGATGGCATCGAGCTTCTCGTCGGGCAGGATCAGCGCCGCGCCGGCCGTCAGCGCCGGCTGCATCTTGCGCAGATTCTCCGGTGTCGTCGGATTGGCGTAGGGGATGCGTGCGACATAGACGCCGATCCGCTCGCTCGCCACCATGCGGCGAAAGTCCGGTTCGGTCGTGTGGTCCGTGGCAAGGATGATCAGGCCGACGCGCCGCTGCAGCGGGCGATCATCCAACGCCGGCCGTCTCGGATAGACCTTTATCTCAGGCAAGGGTTTCACGGACTACCTCTCGATCTTGCCGTAGCGGCGTTCCAGCCAGCGCAGCAGCACGACCGAGCAAAGACTGATGGCGAGGAAGAAAGCGCCGACCAGCGTGATCGGCTCGATATAGCGGTAATAAGTATTGGCGACGCTTTTCGCCTGGTTCATCAGCTCCAGCACGGTGATCGCCGACAGCAGCGGCGTTTCCTTGAACATGGCGATGAAATAATTGGCCAGCGCCGGGATCATCGGCGGAATGGCCTGCGGAATGATGATGTGGGTCCAGGTTTGGCTGGCGTTGAGATTGCACGCCTTGGCGGCCTCCCACTGGCCACGCGGCACATTGTCGATGCCGGCGCGGTAAACTTCCGCCGTGTAGGTGCCGTAATGCAACCCGAGCCCGATGACGCCGGCGACGAGCGGTGGCAAAAGGATGCCGATGTCGGGCAGCACATAGAAGATGAAATAGAGCTGCACCAACAGCGGCGTGCCACGGATGAATTCGGCCAGAAAGCCGACCGTGCGCGACAAAGCCCTGTTTGGCGAGCGGCGCGCCAGCGCGATGCCCAGCCCGACAATCGCCGCCAGCACAGAACCGAGCAGCGTCGCCAGGATGGTGATCTTCACCCCCTGGATCAGGGTCGGCATGATTTCCCGGACGAAATTCCAATCCCATTCCATCAGCAGGCCCAATTTATCAGAAGGGCGTTGGCCATCAGACGCGCACCCCGTCAAGGCCGCGCGCCATGCGGCGTTCCAACGAGCGCACGCCCCACGAAATGAGCAGCGCCAGGATGAAATAGATGATCAGGATGGTGGTGAACGGGACCATGGTGTTGCCGGTCTGGGCGCGCACCACCTGTGCCTGGAAGGTCAGGTCTGCGAGCGAGATCAGCGAAACGACGGCGGTCGCCTTGAGCAGTTCGATGGCATTGTTGCCAAACGTCGGCAGCATCACCAGAAACGCCTGCGGCAGGATGACGTGGCGCATGCCTTGCCAGCGGCCGAGATTGAGCGCGATGCAGGCCTCGTGCTGTTCGCGGCCAATCGACTGCACGGCGCCGCGCACCACTTCGGCGGCATAGGCGCCGACGTTCAAGCCGAGTGCCAGCACGCCGGCCTGCAGCGGGGTGAGTTCAAGGCCAATCAGCGGCAGCACGAAATAGGCAAAGAACAGCTGCACGAAGATCGAGGTGCCGCGGAAGAATTCGATATAGGCGGTGGCCAGCGCGCGTAGCACGAAGAAACGCGACAGCCGCCCCATTCCGGCGAGGAAGGCCATGATCAGAGCGAGCACCGACCCCATCAGCGTCAGCTCGATGGTGACAAGCGCTCCCTGCAATATCAGGCCGAAATAGCCGGACCACTGGGTCATTGAGTTGAGTTTTCCTTACCGATCATCATCGAACGTCGGAGCCGCCCCTCATCCGCCCTGCCGGCACCTTCTCCCCGTAAAGGGCGGGGAGAAGGGAGAGCTCCAACGTTGGCGCCCCCTCCCGTTCTTCACGGGGTGAGGGCGATGGGCGGCGCCTACTTCGCCGCGCAGAGTTTGTCGCGCGTCGTCGACATCGCCGCCGCCGCAGAGAAGCCGTAGGGCTCGATGATTTTGGCGAACTCGCCGGACTTCTTCATCTTGGCCAGTTCGACATCGTAGGCATCACGCAACGCCTCGTCGCCCTTCTTGAAGGCGGCGCCGTCGCAATAGACCGGCGCGCCCTGCACCGGCGCGATGACTTCGAGGTTCGGGTCCGCGGCCTTCTTGACCAGGTCGTTGATCGACAGAACGGGGAGCGAATAAGCGTCGATGCGGCCGTCCTGCAGCATCTTCACGCCGCTCTGCCCATCCGGCACGACGATGACACGTTCGCGTGGCACGCCGGCGTTGAGCGCCAGCTTCTCCTCGGTGCCGCCGCCGGGCGCGCCAATCGTCGCCGTCGTGTCCTTGGCGACATCCTCGTAGCTCTTGAAGCCTTTCGGATTGCCCTTCTTCACCAGCATTGCCTCGGCGTCGCACAGCACCGGCTCGGAATAGGCGACCGCCGCGCATCGCTCCGGCTTCATGAACAGGCCGGCAGTGACGACGTCGAAGCGGCCGGCCTGAAGGCCGGGGATCATGGCGCCATATTCGGAGATCGAGGCGACGATGTCGTTGACGCCAAGACGCTTGAATATCTCACGCGCCACATCGGGTGCGGCACCCGAAACCTTGCCGTCGGCGGCGACCGCCGTATAGGGCGGCTCGTTGGCGATGGCGACGCGGGCGAAACCTTGCGCCTTCAACTGTTCGAGCTTGCTGTCGTCGGCCGAACCGGCGGTCGAGGCGGCCAGCACCGCCGTCAGTGCAAGGCCGGCGACGCCGGCCAGAATGCCAAGTTTCTTCATTGTTCCCAACTCCTTGTTTCTTGTCTTGGTTTTGGCTTCTTGCCTTGGTTTGTCTGGGGCGATCTTCCGCCCCCGCAAAGCGGTCAGACGCGATGTCCAGCCGCGATGATCTTCTTCAGGAAGCCTTGCGTGCGCTCCTGCTTGGGATGACGGAAAATCTCGTCGGGCTTGCCCTCCTCAACGATCTTTCCACGATCGAAGAACAGCACCCGGTCGGCGAAGTCGTGGGCAAAACCCATCTCGTGGGTGACCAGCAGCATGGTCATGTCGGTCTCGGCGCAGAGCCGCCACAACACGTTGAGCACCTCTTCGACCAGTTCGGGGTCGAGCGCCGACGTCACCTCGTCGAACAGCATGATTTTCGGCTGCAGGGCGAGCGCCCGGGCGATCGCCACGCGCTGCTTCTGGCCGCCGGACAGCTGCGCCGGCATCGCCTTGGCCTTGTCGGCCATGCCGACCATCTCGAGCAGTTCCATCGCCCGCTTTTCAGCGGCGGCGCGCGGCATGCCCTTGGTCAGCATCGGCGCCAGCGTGACATTGTCGATGACGCTCTTGTGCGGAAACAGGTTGAACAGCTGGAAGACCATGCCGATCTTCTGGCGCATCCTGGCCAGATGGCGCTCGTCGGCAAGCAGCAACTGGCCATTGCGCTCCATGTGATAGAGATGCTCGCCGTCGACCTGGATGTGGCCGCCATCGATGCGCTCCAGCGTCATCAGAATGCGCAGGATCGTCGTCTTGCCCGAGCCGGACGGGCCGATCAGCGCCAGCTTCTCGCGTGGCATGACCTGCATCGACAGGCCGTCCAGCACCTTGAAGCTGCCGAAGCTCTTCGAGATGGCGTCGATCTTGATGATGGGCGCGGTTGCGGACAATTGAATTTCCCCGTGCTGGAGAAGCCTATGCCCTTAACGATGCGGAACCCGCAAAATCATGTCAATTGGGAAAATAATATCATGACAATATTTCCCATTCCGCACAATTATTGGGCAGCAGGTGCCCGAGTGCGCCGAGATTCGGGTCAGGCCGAGCCGAGAATGGCGGCGTCCGAGAACCGGAACGGAGCGTACTTTCGTACGTGAGTACCGGAAGCGCAGGAGGCCGACTTTCGCAGGCCGGCGTCACCGAATAACGGCGCACTCGCTAAATTGCGAGCAGCAGATGCTCCGGATCGCCAAGCAGCAGCTTGGTGACAACGCCGAGACCGGCACGCAGTTCCCCCTCGGTGGTCGAACCCAGCGAGATGCGCACCGCCGGATGCCATGGCGCGTCCGAGATGCGGAAGGAGGTGCCGGGCGCGATCGCCACGCCCCGCAGCCGTGCCTGGGCGACAAAGCTCTCCTCGGCGCGATCGGCGGGCAGTTGCAGCCAGACATGCAGCCCGTCGCGTCTGGCGCGATAGTCGACCCCGGCCAGCACCTCGGCGGCGATGTCCTGCCGCCGCCGCAACGCCGTGCGTTGCCAGCGGACAAGTTCCATCGCCGTGCCGTCGGTCACCCATTTGGTTGCGATCTCGGCCACCAACGGCGTCGCCATCCAGTTGGAAACCAGATGCCGGTTGGCGACGGCGGCGACATAGCGGTCGGGAGCGGCGAGATAGCCGATGCGCAGGCCAGGCACGGTGATCTTGGTGAAGGAGGTGACGTAGAGCGTTCGCTCCGGCGCAAAGGCGGCGACCGGCGGCGGCCGATCCTCGACCAGGGGACCCAGCACATCGTTCTCGATGATGGCGATGTCGTGTTTGCGCGCAACGGCCGCGATCTGCTCGCGCCGTGCGGCATCCATCAGCGTGGCCGTCGGATTGATCACCGACGGCTGCACGAACACCGCACGAATGTCGGATAGCCGGCAGGCCTCGTCCAGCGCCTCGGGGATCAGGCCATTGCCGTCGATCGGCAGGCCTTCGAGGTTGAAGCCGAGATAGCGCGCCAGCGGCACCAGCGTGTGGTGACCGATCGCCTCGGTCGCGACGGTGGAGCCGGGCGGCGCGACGCTCATCAGCGCCACCGTCATGCCGGCGGTGGCGCCATTGGTCAGGCTGATGTTCTGTGCGGAGATGTCGAGCCCGCACAGCTTCAGCCATTCGACCGCCACCGCGCGGTGGCGCGGAAACACCATATTGGGCCGGAAGGATAGCGCCGAACTCGACGGCAGGTTTTCGGCGAGCCACCCCAATGCCTGCTTCAACCGCTCCAGATGCATCGGCTCGCAGACCGGCTTCAGGATCGAGAGATCGATGACCTCGCCCAGCCGCTCGGGCAGATAGGGCGGCTCCGGCTCGCGGCGCTGCGTCTGGACGAAGCTGCCGCGACCGATCTCGCCCGAAATCAGGCCCCGCCGGATCAGCTCCTCATAGGCGCGGCTGACCGTCTGCACCGACAGTTTCAAATCGTCGGCCAGCCGGCGATGGGTCGGCAGCCGTGCGCCATTGGCAAGGCGCCCATCATGGATGGCGCGCGCGAACTGGTCGGCCAGCGATTGATAGGCTGGCCGCCGGATGAGGGCGGGATCGGGTTGCCACAATGTCATGACTTATTAGAGATCGAAATCAGTGCAATTGACAATCGAAATAATGCGCCGTCATGGTGCGGCGGACGAAAAAGTGGACGCCGATGACATCAGCCAAACTCGACGCGATCGACCTGAAAATCCTCGAAGCCATCCAGCGTGACGGACGCATCACCAAGCTGGCGCTTGCCGAGCAGGTGGGGCTGTCGCCAACGCCGTGCTGGATGCGGCTGCGCAAGCTGGAAAAGGCCGGCATCGTCTCGGGCTATCACGCCCGCATCGCCATGCGCGTCGTGGCGCCGGTCGCCACCGTGCTGATGGAGGTGACGCTGGCCACCCACCGCCAGGCCGATTTCGACCGCTTCGAGCGCGTCATCCGCGACATCCCCGAGATCGTCGCCTGCTGGTCGGTGGGCGGCGGCGTCGACTATGTGCTGAAGGTGATGGCGCGCGATATCGACGCCTATCAACGGCTGGTCGACGGCTTGCTCGAGCGCGAAATCGGCATCGACCGCTACTTCACCTACATCGTCATCAAGACGGTGAAGGACGAGACCGTTTTGCCGGTGGCCGATCTGCTGCCGGTACAGATGTAACGGCTTCCGAGAGAGATCCTTTGCACGGGCCGCGCAATAGAGACAATCTCTCTACGCACTGGTGCTTAAACAGCCTCTTTCCTTCGCGGGACGGACCTACTCTTGCGGCATCACCCCAATCGGGAGCAGCCGATGATGTCCGCGCATTTTGCCCGTTCGCACCGCCATGAGGCGCTCGACCGCCTCGCCGACCGCCGGCTGCTGCGTGAGCTTGCCTATGTCGACGGCCACTGGACGGCGAGCGAGGCGGCCGAAAGCTTCGAGGTCACCGATCCGGCGACCGGCACCACCGTCGCGTTCGTTGCCGCGCTGGATGCGGGGCAGACGACAAAAGCGATCGACGCCGCCGCGCGGGCTTTCCCGGCCTGGCGGTCATTGTTGCCGCAGGAGCGCTCAAGGATTCTGCGAAAATGGTTCGAGCTGATCATCGCCGCGAAGGATGATCTGGCCCTGCTGATGACGCTGGAACAGGGCAAGCCGCTGCAGGAATCACTGGGCGAGATCGACTACGCCGCCTCCTTCGTCGAATGGTATGCCGAGGAGGCCAAGCGCCTGAACGCCGAGAGTGTCACCAGCCACCTGGCGAACGCCGAAATGATGGTGCGGCGCGAGCCGCTTGGTGTCGTCGGTGTCGTCACGCCGTGGAATTTTCCGTCGGCGATGCTGACCCGCAAGGCGGCCGCAGCACTCGCCGCCGGCTGCACCATCGTCGCGCATCCGTCCTCGGAAACGCCTCTGTCGGCGCTGGCGCTGGCCGAACTCGGCG
Source organism: Mesorhizobium sp. Mes31 (assembly GCF_024519675.1). Taxonomy (NCBI): domain Bacteria; kingdom Pseudomonadati; phylum Pseudomonadota; class Alphaproteobacteria; order Hyphomicrobiales; family Phyllobacteriaceae; genus Mesorhizobium; species Mesorhizobium sp. Mes31. The sequence continues at coordinate 521,263 of NZ_JALJRL010000003.1, forward strand.
AGCGCGCCGGCCTGCCGGCAGGTGTCTTCAACATCGTCACCGGCAAGGCTTCGACGATCGTCGGCCGGATGTGCGAAGACCCGCGTGTTCGCGCCATGAGCTTCACCGGCTCGACAGAGATCGGCAGGCTGATCGCCGCACAAAGTGCCGCGACGATGAAGCGGCTGGTGATGGAGCTTGGCGGCCACGCGCCGCTGATCGTCTTTGCCGACGCCGATCTCGACAAGGCCGTGAGCATCGCCACCGACGCCAAGTTCGCCACCTCCGGCCAGGACTGCCTCGCCGCCAACCGCATCTATGTGCAGCGTCCGATCTACGATCGCTTCTGCGCCGCTTTCGCCGCGCGCATCGAACAATTGCGGACCGGCAACGGCCTTGCTCAGGAAATCGAGATCGGGCCGCTGATGCATGAGCGCGCCGTCCAGAAGGTCGAAGCGCAGGTCGCCGATGCGCTGACCCATGGCGCGCGCTGTCTCACTGGCGGTGCGCGGCACCAGGCCGGGCCACTGTTCTACCAGCCGACGCTGCTGGTAGATGTCGCCGACGAAGCGCTGATCATGCGCGAGGAGACCTTCGGTCCCGTCGCCGCCGTCACTCCGTTCGACAGCGAGGACGAGGTGATTGCCCGCGCCAACGCCACCGAATATGGCCTAGTCGCCTATGTCGTGACCGAGAACGGCGCCCGCCAGCAACGCATGGGCCGCGCGCTCGACTGCGGCATGGTTGCCATCAACCGCGTCAAGATCACCGGCGCGCCGATCCCGTTCGGTGGCGTCAAGCAGTCCGGCATCGGCCGCGAGGGCTCGCGCCACGGGCTCGAAGCCTTCACCGATCTCAAATATCTCTGCCTGGACGTAGCCTAAGATGTGTCGATATTCAGGTGATGCCGGCCTGCAAATGCCAGGTTTCTGCGCTTCCGGTGCTCACGGACTTCATGTCCGCTCCGCTCCGGTTCTCGAAACCCGCCATTTTCGACTCGGCCTGACCTGAATCTCAACACATCTTAGGTCGTTAGGGCGCGTCCGCTTTTTCCTTAGGAGTCAAAAAATGCTCGACCAGTCCAACGAACTCGCCGCCTGGGATCGCGACCACTTTTTCCATCCCTCGACCCATATGGGCACGCATGCGCGCGGCGAGAGCCCGACCCGCATCATGGCCGGTGGCGAAGGCGTCACCGTCTGGGACAACAATGGCAGGAAGAGCATCGATGCCTTCGCCGGCCTCTATTGCGTCAATGTCGGCTATGGCCGCCAGAAGATCGCGGATGCGATCGCAGCCCAGGCCAAGAACCTCGCCTACTATCACGCCTATGTCGGCCATGGTACCGAGGCCTCGATCACGCTTGCCAAGATGATCATCGACCGCGCGCCGAAGGGCATGTCGAGGGTCTATTTCGGTCTCTCGGGTTCCGATGCCAACGAAACCAACATCAAGCTGATCTGGTACTACAACAATGTGCTGGGGCGGCCGGAGAAGAAGAAGATCATCTCGCGCTGGCGCGGCTATCATGGCTCGGGCGTGATGACGGGATCGCTGACCGGGCTCGACCTGTTCCACAACGCTTTCGACCTGCCTCGCGCGCCGATCCTGCACACCGAGGCGCCCTACTATTTCCGCCGCGCCGATCGCTCGATGAGCGAGGAGCAGTTCTCGCAGCATTGCGCCGACAAGCTCGAGGAGATGATCCTGACCGAGGGTCCGGAAACCGTCGCCGCTTTCATCGGCGAGCCGATCCTCGGCACCGGCGGCATCGTGCCGCCGCCAGCCGGCTACTGGGAGAAAATCCAGGCCGTGCTGAAAAAGTACGACGTGCTGCTGGTGGCCGACGAGGTGGTGACGGGCTTCGGCCGGCTGGGCACCATGTTCGGCTCCGACCATTACGGCATCAAGCCCGACCTGATCACCATCGCCAAGGGCCTGACCTCGGCCTATGCGCCGCTGTCGGGGGTTATCGTCGCCGACAAGATGTGGCAGGTTCTGGTGCAGGGCTCAGACAAGCTCGGTTCGCTCGGCCACGGCTGGACCTATTCGGCGCATCCGATTTGCGTTGCCGCCGGCGTCGCCAACCTCGAACTGATCGACGAAATGGACCTGGTGACAAACGCCCGCGAAACGGGCGCCTATTTCCGCGCGGAGCTCGGCAAGGCCGTCGGCGGTCACAAGAATGTTGGCGACGTGCGCGGCGACGGCATGCTGGCGGCGGTCGAGTTCGTCGCCGACCGAGATGATCGGGTGTTCTTCGACGCCTCGCAGAAGATCGGCCCGCAGGTAGCGACGGCACTTGCCGCGAGCGGCGTGATCGGCCGCGCCATGCCGCAGGGCGATATCCTCGGTTTTGCGCCGCCGCTCTGCCTGACGCGTGAAGAGGCCGACATCGTGGTGGCCAAGACCGCCGATGCGGTGAAGAGCGTGTTTGCCAATCTCTGAAATCGACCTGTGAATGCCATGACCAAACCCCTCCCCGCCACCATGGCCGCCGTGCAGCTCACCGGGCACGGCGGACCGGAAAAGCTGATCTACCGCACCGATGTCAAAGTGCCAGTGCCGACTCCCGGCGAAGTGCTGGTCAAGGTCACCGCTTGCGGCATGAACAACACCGATGTCTGGGTGCGCCAGGGCGCCTATGGCACGGAAGAGGACGCGGCAGCGGTGTCGACCTGGCGGCGCCAGGGCAACACGCTGACCTTCCCGCGCATCCAAGGCACCGACACGGTCGGTACCATCGTTGCCGTCGGCGCGGGCGTTTCGCCTGATCGCATAGGCGAACGGGTGATGGTCGATTTTTCCATCTACAACCGCGACGACGATTCGCTGGCCGACATCGACTATATGGGCCATGGCCGCGACGGCGGTTACGCCGAGTACCAGGCCGTGCCGGCCGAGAACGCCCATGTCGTCGATACGAACTTGAGCGACGTGGAGCTCGCCACCTTCTGCTGCGCCTACCTCACCGGCGAACAGATGCTGGAGCGCGCCACACTGAAGGCCGACGAGCGGGTGCTGGTCACCGGCGCCTCGGGCGGCGTCGGTTCGGGTATCGTGCAACTAGCCCGGGCGCGCGGCGCCATTCCCTATGCCGTCGTCGGCAAGGGCAAGGAACAGGCGGTGCTCGACATCGGCGCCGAGGCGGTGATCACCCGTGGCGTCGCCGACTTGCCGCAAGCCGTGTACGAGGCGACCAGGGGGCAGCCGATCGACGTCGTGGCCGACCTCGTCGGTGGAGCGATCTTCAACGACCTCTTGCGCATCCTTCGGCCCGAGGGCCGCTACACCACCGCCGGCGCGATCGCCGGTCCGGTCGTCCAGCTCGATCTCAGGACCATGTATCTGAAGCAGTTGCAGCTGCATGGTTCGAGCCAGGGCACGCGCGCCGATTTTCGCCGCATCGTTGGATATATCGAGGCGAAGAAAATCCGGCCGCTGGTCGGCGGCGTCTACAAGCTCTCCGATTTCCACCATGCGCAGGCGGATTTCATCGCCAAGGATTTCGTCGGCAAGCTGGTGGTGGTGCCGGACGCCATGTGGGAAAGCGGACCCGATCTCTGAGCCAAACAGGATACCGTCACCGGCTCATCGTGACAGTCAGAGTCGGGTCAATTTCAGCGCTGTTGGGCCGCTCTCAGCAGCATGCCTAACAAGTCGCGCGGCTCGTCAGGTCGGCGAGCATGTCGAGTTCCTGGTAAAGGCCGGTCGACTCCAGCTGATCGCTGACATAACGCAGCGCCGAAAAGTCGTCGATGGCGAAGCCACTGAATCGAACAGCGTGATCTGGTCGGCATCGCGCCGGCCAGAGCGCGGCGACGGCGAAGGCCTGCGGCGACAATGTCTCGATCCGCGCGCTCGCAATCGCTAGATGTAAACATCTCTTCAACGTTGACCGATATTTAAATCTCTGTAATAAACTCAACAAAAGAGAACACGGATTTCCGGGAGGCCCATGGCGATACGCGATGTTCTGATGCGCGGCGATCTGGCGCTGACGCCGTCGGAAGAAAAGATCGTCCGCCTGCTGTTGACGGACTATCCGACCTCCGGCCTTGGGACCGCCTCGTCGCTCGCCCGGCGCGCCGGCGTCAGCGATCCGACCGTGGTCAGGCTGGTGATGAAGCTCGGCTATGAGGGTTTTCCGGATTTCCAGGCGAAGCTGCTGGCCGAAGTCGAGGCAAGGCTGCATTCGCCTCTGCTGATGATGGAGGCCAAGCGTCAAAGCGGTTCCAGCGACAGCGCCGTGCTGGCCTATCTCGAGTCCGTCACCGCGGCCTTGCAGAAAGCCACCGCTGCGACACCGGTGCAGACCTATGAGCGGGCGGCACGCCTGCTGATGGAGGCCAAGGGCGAGATCGTGACGGTTGGCGGTCGGTTCAGCCGTCACATCGCCGGCATGCTTGCCGGATATCTCGTCCAGTTTCGCCCCAAGGTTCGCGATCTCGGTGTGCTCTCGCCACAAACATTCGACACGCTGGCCGATCTTGGCCGCCGCGACGTGCTCGTCGTCTTCGACTATCGCCGCTACCAGCTCGACGTGATGGCCTATACAAGCCAGGCGGCGGCGCTCGACATGCGCATTGTGCTGTTCACCGACCAATGGCTGTCGCCGATCGCCGACCTGGCTGAAGTCACCATCGTCAGCCCGCTCGAGGTCGCCTCGCCCTACGACACGCTGGCGCCGGCGGTCGCGCAGATGGAAGCCCTCGTCGCCCATATTGTTTCGACACTGGACGACGATGCTCGTGCCCGCATCGAGCGGCTCGAAAAGGTGCGGCATGCCAATGCGGTGACGCTGGACAGCGACCCGCAAGAGAACGGCGGGCGCCAGACACCTGGACCACGAAAGACACCCGGCCCAAAATCAGCAAAGCAGGACGACAAAGCATGACCCAAGCCTTACCCAAGCGAAACGAGGCCTTCCGAGCCGGCGAAACGGCGCTGCTGCTCGTCGACATGCAGCGCATCTGGCTGGAGCCAGGCGCCGACCCGTCGCATCCTGAGCGCGGTCCCGACCATTATTTCTACCGGCAGACCTCGTCGCAGACGATCCCCAACCAGGAGCGCCTGCTGGCAGCCGCGCGGGCCAACGGTGTCGAGGTTCTGCACACCATCATCCAGAGCCTGACCGAAGATGGCCGCGACCGTTCGCTCGATCATAAGCTGACACCGATCCATGTTGCGCCCAGCCTCCCCGAGGGTCTGCCGGTCTCGTCGCTGGCGCCGGTCGGCGACGAGATCATGCTGCCGAAGACGTCGTCCGGCATCTTCAACTCGACCAATGTCGACTATCTCTTGAAGAACCTCGGCATTCGCTACCTTGTCGTGGTTGGCGTGCTGACCGACCAATGCGTGGACATGACGGTGCGCGACGGCGCCGACCGCGGTTATCTCGTCACCTGCGTGTCGGACGCCTGCGCCACCATCACCCAGGAACGCCACGACATCGCGCTCAAGGCCTTCGGCGGCTATTGCTGGGTCACCGACACCGACACCGTCGTCGCCCGCTTCAACGCTTTGGGAAAAACGGCATGACATCGACTGTCGAACCCCTGGTTGCCGTCGTCACCACGGATCTCTCCGCCGTGACGCGCGGCCGCTTCGTTGTCGAAAGCAAGTTGCAGAAGACAGCCATGACCGGCGTCGGCTGGCTGCAGGCCAATCTCTCACTCACGCCGTTCAACTCGATCGTCGATCCCAATCCCTGGGGCTCGTCAGGCGATTTGCGGCTGATCCCCGACCTCAAGGCGCGCTTTCGCACCGCGCGGACCGGATCGGCGACGCCTTTCGACATGGTTGCCGGCGACATCGTCGAACTCGACGGCAGTGCCTGGCTCGGCTGCACGCGGACGATGCTCAAGGATGCGTTGGCCGACCTGAAGGCCGCGACCGGGCTCTCCGTCACCGCGGCCTTCGAGCATGAGTTCAATGTCGCCGACGGCGGCTTCGCGCCGGCGCATTCGATGTCCTTCGCCGCACTCAGGCGGACAGATCCCTTTGCGCCCAATCTGATGGCAGCGCTGGAGGAGGCCGGCGTCGCGCCTGAAGTGGTCATCGCCGAATTCGGCGACGAGCAGTTCGAGGTGACGCATGAGCCGGCGGACGCCCTGACGGCGGCAGACCGCGCCGTCGCCATCCGCGAAATCACACGCGAAGTGGCGCGCAATGCCGGCTGGCGCGCAAGCTTCGCACCCAAGACGGCGCCAAATGCCGTCGGCAATGGCGTCCACATCCATTTCAGCTTCGTCGATGAGACCGGCAAGCCGGCGACCTACGATCCGACGCAACCCGGTGGCCTTTCCAGCCACGCCGGCGCCTTCTGTGCCGGCGTGCTGCGCCATTTGCCTGGTATCACCGCCATGACGGCGTCGAGCGTATCGTCCTTCTATCGGCTGAAACCGCACAGCTGGAGTTCGTCCTTTACCTGGCTTGCCGACCGCGACCGCGAGGCGTCCCTGCGCATCTGTCCAACGGTGACGATCGGCGGACGCGACCCGGCACGACAGTACAACATCGAGTACCGTGCCGCCGACGCCACCGGCAATCCCTATCTGTCGCTGGCGGCGATCATCCGCGCCGGACTGGAAGGACTGAAGGCAAGGCTGCCGTCGCCGCCGCTGGTCACCGGCGACCCGACGCTGATGAGCGACGCGGAACGGACCAAGCTCGGTCTGGTGCGGCTGCCCGAAACCCTGCCGGCGGCACTGGACGCGCTTCTGGCCGACAGCACCGTCACGGGATGGTTCGCGCCGGTCTTCATCGAAACCTTCGTCGGCCTCAAGCGATATGAGGCCGAGCGCCTTGCCGGCCTCGATCCGGTTGCCGTCTGCGATCTCTACCGGACGCTTTATTGATGACTGCACAGAATGAAGGAGACTGGCCGCAAGCCGTCGAGGTCCTCAACGAGCACGGCCGCTCCGATATCGTCCTTTTGTGCGAGCATGCCTCCAATCACATGCCGGCCGAGTATGGCCGGCTCGGTCTCGAAGCCAGCCATCTGCAGCGCCACATCGCCTGGGACATCGGCGCCGCCGAGGTGACCCGCCTGCTGTCGGCACGGCTCGAGGCCCCGGCATTCCTGAGCGGATACTCACGGCTGCTGATCGACCTCAACCGGCCACTGGGCACGCTCGGCAGCATTCCCGTGCTGTCGGAAGACACCGACATTCCCGGCAATGTCGGCATCGATGTGGCGGAGCGGACCCGGCGCGCCGCGATCATGTTTTCACCGTACCATGACCGGGTGGCCGCCCATCTCGACCGCCGGATGACCGAAGGCCGGCCGACGCGAATCGTGACGATCCACTCCTTCACGCCGGTCTTCCTCGGTGTCGCCAGGCCATGGCATGCCGGCGTGCTGCATGACCATGCAGCCGATCTCGCCGAGTCGATCCTTTCGGGCCTGCGCACGGATGCGGCACTCAACGTCGCGGCGAACGTGCCCTATGTGATCAGCCGCGACGCCGACTACGCCGTCCCCATCCATGGTGACGATCGCGGCATCCCCGCCGTCCTCGTCGAGATCCGGCAGGACCTTTTGTCGACAAGGTCCGGCATCGAGGACTGGGTAAACCGCCTGGCGGCGGCACTGCCCTCACAGCAGATGCAGGCGGTACCGTGAGCAATCTCAGCCTGCGCGAGGTGACGCGGACGTCGCTTCATGATGTGGTGAAGCGCGGCCAACCGATCGGCGGCGGCTTTTCCATCGCCTGACGGTCCACGTCATCCTGCATTGCGTCGCAGCCACTTCGGTGGTCACGGCCTACCCCTATCTTCTCGGACGCGAAGCACCATATGCATATGGTACGATCCAGCCATCCTGCTGGACGCCGTCGGGCGGGGACGTCACATTGCTGGTGATTTTTTTGACGAGCCTGACCGGCATGCCGCTATTTTTTCGGGCAATGCCGACGATGAACTTGTTGCTTGCCAGCGGATTCCCCCAGCGGAGCTTGCCTGATGCCGTTTGAGATCGACCAGGCGACGATCGCAGCCTATCTGGAAGTCATCACCATCAATCTCGTTCTCTCGGGCGACAATGTCGTGGTGATCGGCATGGCGGCGGCCGGCCTGACAAGAGACCTGCGCCAGAAGGCGATCGTGGCCGGCATTGCCGCGGCTGCGGTGATCCGTATCGTCTTTGCCGTGGTGGCGGTGCAATTGCTGGAAATCCCGGGCATCATGCTTGTCGGCGGCCTGCTGCTGTTCTGGGTCTGCTGGAACATGTTCGAGGAATTGCGGTCGGCCGGCGATGCCGATGACGGAAACGGCATAGACGTCGATCTCGACACGGCCAGCCTTGTGGCGAAACGACCGGCCAAGGCGCTACGCACCGCGATCATTCAGATCATTGTCGCCGACGTTTCCATGTCGCTGGACAATGTGCTCGCCGTGGCCGGCGCCGCAAGCGACGACATGGATGCACTGATCTTCGGTCTTATCCTGTCGGTGGTCCTGATGGCGGTGGCCTCGACGCTGGTGGCGGCGCTGCTGGCCAGATACCGCTGGATCGGCTGGCTCGGCCTTGCGGTCATTGTCTATGTCGCGGGCAGCATGGTGTTGGATGGCGTCGGACAGTTGAAAGCGCTAGACTACTGAACGCTTTTTTCCAAGGCCTCATCGGCCCAGACTTATTAGAGCATGATCCCGAAAAGTGGAATCCAGTTTTCGGGAAAGATCATGCTCAAACAAAGAGATAGGGCCCCATCCCGATTCCATCGGGATGGAATAGGCTCTAGACTTCCGGGCCGTCGAAGGCCCCGGATCTTCAACCGGCAGTATTGGAGCAGACCCTCGCCCTATGGGAGGGCCACTTCGGCAACAGCCGGAACCTAGTTGCCGGAACCGGCGCCGGAATCGCCACCTTTGCCGCCGGAATCGCCACCTTTGCCGCCGGAATCGCCGCCCTTGCCGCCGGAATCGCCGCCCTTGCCGCCGGAATCACCGCCCTTGCCGCCGGAATCGCCGCCCTTGCCACCAGTATCACCGCCCTTGCCGCCAGTATCACCGACGCTGGAACCATCTGCACTGCCGGGAACGTTGCTGTCGCCAAGACGTGCAAGCGTTGCTGCTATTAGCGAGGTTGTAAGGGGTGGGCATTGCTCGATTTGGTCCGACGAAAGGATACTCCTGCGATTGATCGCGATACAGCACTGCGCATAGTTGGCGTCCGTAAGTGGTTGGCATTGGGCTGCTGTCAGCCGCGGCCGAATACTGTCCTGTGCTGCTGTCGAACTCGCGCAACTCGCGGCCAGAAGAGCAGATGAAATGAGCAAGGTCGAATGAGTCCTTCCCCCCCACACCAGGTATCGCAACATTTCTTCCTCCAACGGAAAGCGCACATGGCCCCAAACCAGGGCGCTATCAACCAATTTCTACAATTCGGTAACATATTGTTATTTATATTAGTCCGAAAATACCTTTTTAAGGATTGATTTACCATATTCTGCGAGGCTTGTTCGTTAAGTTGACAACTAAAGGAGACGGTACGTGATGCGTTTCGCTACGCTTGTTGCCGTAGCCATGGTGGCAACTGGTTGCAGTGAAACCATGCAGACAACCAATGCGATGATGGTCACAAAGGGGTATGCATTCCCACCGCCGGCCGCTCGTGTCTTCTGCACCAGCCATCCGAGACTCTGCAGCACCAACGGGCAGGTCAAACTGGTGACGCTGACGCCGGCACGCAAAGCCGAACTCGAAGCCGTGAACACCTCCGTCAATCGCCGGATCGAGGAGCGTAGCGATCTCGTCACGGCGGGCAGCGTCGACGATTGGCGCGTGCCGACCAAACAGGGCGACTGCGAGGATATTGCGATCCTGAAAAAGAGCGAGCTCTTGAAGCGTGGATGGCCGGCTTCCGCCTTGCTCCTGACGGTCGCGACGCTCGGCGGCGAAGGTCACACGGTGCTTACCGTGCGAACCGACAAGGGAGACTTGATACTGGATAACCGTGGCAGCGTGATCAGAGACTGGAAACGCACTTCGTACCATTATTTTGCCCGGCAATCCCAGTCCGCCAGCGGGAAGTGGGTGCGGATCAGCTCTTAACGGCCTTCGAGTTGCTTGCATCCGACTTCACTGCTCCGTGTCAGGCAAGAGTTCCGAACTGGTGCCGACCAATTTCCATCCAACGGGGCCGGACGGCTCTATATTCTCGTGCCTCTATACCGGGCGGCTTCCACCCAGAATGCGAGAGCAATTGCCGGAGACCGTCCTTTCACTTCAAAATCCCGCCCCCGATGGCTTCCCGCGGCAATCCACACGGTCTTTGAACGTTGATAGATCGTGATGCCGCGTGCACTCGCCCGAGCGCATAGCTCTGCGTCATTTCGAGACATTTCTTCCAACCCCATTGCCCATCAAACCTGTAGAAACGATTGTGACGGAGACATTCTTCCCGCAAAAAACACCTGGTTGCAGAGCGACCGGCCTTAGTCACGGCGGGGAGGTATTCCAGGTCCTCCGCACGGAGCGGTTTCCATCCAGAACGCCCGCGCAATTGCTGGCGACCGCCCTTTCATCTCAAATCCCGCTGCCAGCTTCCTGCCGCTATCCACACAGTTTTTGAACAGTGATGGATCGTAGTGCCGATGCGCTCGCACGCTGCACTCTGGTAGTTTCGCATCACTTCGATGCAGTGATTGCCCGCGGGATTGCGGTAGCAATAAACAGACCAGAATTGCGTGCGGCTGCATTTTGGCGGGTATCCCAGCCAAGACTCCACTTTTGGATTAGCTGGTCCGGCATATTTGCCCATTCGGACGAATGCATCTTATTTCTATCAATTCGGTAGATTTGGCGTGGGTTCAACGGAGGCAGAAATGACCAAACCTCATTTCCGGAAACTGCTCGGCGCGCTGGTCGCCACGTCTGTCCAGTTCGGCACGCTCGGTTTCGCGTTCGCCGACACCACCATCCTCAACGTGTCCTACGATCCGACACGCGAGCTCTACAAGGCCTATGACGAAGCCTTCGCCGCGCACTGGAAGGCCGAGACCGGCGAGACGGTCACCATCCAGCAATCGCATGGCGGATCGGGCGCCCAGGCCCGCGCCGTGATCGACGGCCTCGACGCCGATGTGGTGACGCTGGCGCTCGAAGGCGACATCAACGCCATCGTCGCCAAGTCGAAGAAGATCAATCCGGACTGGCGCAGCAAATTCGACAACAACTCGGCGCCCTACACCTCGACCATCATCTTCCTTGTCCGCAAGGGCAATCCCAAGGCCATCCACGACTGGAACGACCTGGTCAAGGACGGTGTCCAGGTGATCACCCCCAACCCCAAGACCTCGGGCGGCGCGCGCTGGAACTATCTTGCCGCCTGGGCCTACGCCAACGCCAGTGATGGCGGCGACGAGGCCAAGACCAAGGAATTCGTCGGCAAGCTCTACGCCAATGTTCCGGTGCTCGACACCGGCGCGCGCGGCTCGACCGTGACCTTCGCGCAAAAGGGCCTCGGCGACGTGCTGATCGCCTGGGAGAACGAGGCCTATCTGGCGCTCGACGAGTTCGGCGCCGACAATTTCGACATCGTCTACCCGCCGACCTCGATCCTGGCCGAGCCGCCGGTGGCGGTGGTCGACGCCAATGTCGACGCCAAGGGCACCCGCAAGGTCGCCGAAGCCTATCTGGGCTGGCTCTATTCCAAGGAAGCGCAGACGATCATCGCCAGGAACCACTATCGTCCGTCCAAGCCTGACCTGGTGCCGGCCGAGGACCTCGCCAAGCTGCCGCCAATCAAGCTGATCACCATCGACGATCCGCTTTTCGGCGGCTGGAAGAAGGCCCAGCCTTATCATTTCGGCGACGGCGGTATATTCGACCAGATCTACAAGCCCCAGTAAGGCCCGCCGATGGGAGCAGAGAAGCTTCCAAATGAGCTTCTCCGCCCCCGATACCCGTGCCGTCGGTTGAGTCAACATAATGGTGACCCGATTGTAACGTGGTATTGGCCCCGGTCCGGGAGCGAGGCAGTGCTTGCATCTGCACAGAACCTCCGTAATTCTCGGCCTGCCCGGAGGAACTGTATGGCTGGAGAACAACAACCGAACGACAAGCTTACTCGTCTTCTTGCCTCAGGCTGGTCCATCGCAGGCTATTCGACGACAATGATGGCCACCGGGACAATGACCCATTCCGTCTTGCTGCAAAAAGAACATGTCCTGATCTCTGCAACCATCGTGGCTGAGGGCGATCACGAGATTGGACGCGCATTCACGATGCTGGCGCCGGCACCGGAGACCAAGAAGCGTCGATTTTGAAGCCGACGCGATGACTGGCTCAATTCAGGCGGCGCGCGTGGTGGACTTTAGCTGCTCGGGCCTTCTTTCCGAAAACCGTTTCTTGGAGCTCGCCAGCGCCAGCTTGCGGCTCTGGATCGTAGTCGACGACGCCGGGAAGAGCGTCCATCGGCCGGGTCGGAAGGCGACGCGGCTTTTCTGCGCGG